>CAYJPE010000403.1:0-1530 GCA_964371965.1 uncultured Desulfovibrionaceae bacterium | reverse complement strand
TCAAAATTATTTTATAGTAAATTTTATATATATTTTTATTTAATCAGCGTTTCCTAAGGTCTGCCATCTCTTACCTCTCATGCTTAACGATCTTTGAGGCGTTTGAAGACAGCAAGGGTCTCCGGTTCTTGTATTTGCTTGCGCAGTGCCTCGCTTTGCTGTCGAAGAAAGGCTGCAACAGCATCATTTTCAAGCGTCGTCTTCATACGTTCAATAAGTCCTTTAAGTGGCGCACTGTCAAACGTTGGGTACTGAGTGTGCTCGTCGTTACATTCTGCATAGCCTCCTTGTTCGCGTGTGATCACAGCAATGGCAATGTCTAATATACGACTGCGCAAACGCTGCGCATGGCTATTATCCGTGAGTAGCATAACAAGAGCAAGGAAGGCACGGAACGTAAAGACAGAGTCAGCATAGCCGTGGGCGAGCAGTTCTTCTGTGTGCGCTGTGATGTGGCTCTCCAAAGCGGGCGCGTCAATGTCAAGGATGTGTGCCACGTCAGTGCTGGTCAATATGACGTGATTGCCTTGGGGGTCTTGTGCAAGCGTCGTGGCATGTTCGCCTGAGAAAAGTGAACTCTGTAATTGCGCCACAAGCGCGTCATTGCGCAATATTTTCTCTCGTGCTTTGGGAGATGTGGTTAAGTCTTTTGTCATAACGTGCCTCGTGTGGTGGTTGTATGTGAAACCTTTATCTATGCTGCTGGCTGTATAGTCATTTTTAGGTTCAAACCTAACACCGCAAGGGCGCGACTTATCTCTTCCAAGGTGGATACTTGAAATATATCCAACAGACTGTTCACATGAGCGACTTCACACTGTAAGAGCGCAGCGAGCTTTTCTTGGTCAATACCTTTTTCAAGCATGACTTGATAGAGATACAGTTTTATGCCTGCCGTTGGGTCAACACTGACGTGATGGGCGCTGGTGCTGTGACAAGGCAAGGGGAGCGGAAGCCCCATTTGCATATATTGGTCTAAAGCTTCGTGCAAAGCGTCCTTTGCCCATTGAAGGGCAGAGGCCTCATTTTCACCATAAGTCAAAGCTTGCGGCACATGGGGAAATTCTACCATATAATGCCCATTTTCAAGGCTTGTGAGTGTGACTGGGTATGTGTACACGATGCCTCCTAGAAAATATCCTTGGGGTCGATACCAAGTTGTTTACATATTTTTTTCAAGAAATTTGGGTCTATATCACTACTGCCATGAGTTGGAATAATTGTCCACGCATTCTTATACGATGCACGAACATGTCCACCCTTACCTCGCCCTTTTTCAATGATAACACCCAAGGCGATAAGACGGCGCAAAAACTCTTTTCCCTTCACGAGCAAATCCCCTTTTATACGAAAAACTTTTAGATATATTTTTATTTATAAAGTGCCATTGCTATTTTGTAAAGAGGCTTACACTCAAGTTAAAAGTGTAACTTTTTCTGCCTCATCCAGAAATGCCTGATATGGCACTCTGTAGTCAAGGCATCTCTTCGTGCTGAATTAAATTAAGTTGTTTTTGAAGCTTAGCACCCA
>CAYJPE010000402.1:0-1532 GCA_964371965.1 uncultured Desulfovibrionaceae bacterium | reverse complement strand
TGCCAGAGGGAAGCCGCCACCTAGCAGAGGCGGCACAGGATTTTTTGCAACATTTTGATGGTATTTCTGAGGCTTAGCAAATAACCGAGAAAGAGCACCGCCTTTTTTGGGAAAAGCTGAACAATTTAACCTTTTTAAGTGCAAGGGCATTTTGCATTGTGCCTTTTGTAGAGGGGAAGAGTGATGACTAACGACAGGATTTTAGCAGATATTAACGCACTGAAAGAGCAGGTCAAGCAGATTGAACGCTCTTACAAACAGTATGCCCGAGGGGTAGATGAGAGTATCGCACCAGCCTTGCAGACATCGAGCGCCACTTTGTGGCGAGCGTTTGTTGTGGCGTTGTGTCATTTGCGTGACAAAGCCGATGCCATTGCACGGACGCCGCTGGACGGTTAACCTCAACCGTGAAGGCTACACTTGCCAAAAAGTGTAGCCTTCACACTCAAAATGTTATTTTTTCAAAAATTGACAAAATATCTTTTGTGGCACAGGTCGGTACTTGGCTAGACTGAAGTTACAAGATATGACTATCCCCCTATTGTAATTTCTTACAAGAAATAGCCTAAAGCATTGAATTTGCATTGATTTTAAGACTTTGAAAATAAAAAGGTGAGGTACAAGTCACATCGGACATTATAAAAGCCTTAAAACGGATTTACTTTATCAATCATTTCAGTGTGTTAGAATTATGGTTATTTTTGACCACATTTATGACCTTTAATACAAACGGAGAAAAGATTATGATGTCGAAATTAGAATCGAGAATTGGAGCATTATATCACGGAGATTTGGGATTCATGGTTATTTTTCACGACCGTGTAGAGCGAACTATTACCGCCGGTGAAGTTTTTTATAAACAACTTGAGAACGAAAGTGATACGAATTTTCTAGCGCGTATCAAAGAAACGATTTTGTCAAATGAATGTGAAATTGATGCCCTTATCACAGTGACAAACTAACACGAGAACACATGAGGCTGGCTAGCCTTGGGTGTGACCACCTCACCAAAAAAAATTGACGCGCTTTGTGGAGCCAGTCCCCACTCACCTCCGCGTCAATTTTTCCGTATTATCGTTGCAAAACATAGTGAAAAAGTAGGCTTTGATATGTGCTTTGTCAAGGCCACAATAGGGGGCGAGTATAAGCCTGTGACACACCGACCACTGCCTCACCCTCTGAACAGCACCCAAAACTAGATTATCTAAAAATATCAACGACTTATACTTTCAAACGTTCAGACTTTTGGAATGGCAATCAACAGCTCTATAAGTTTTTATAAAGTTATAAAAGGAACTTGCAAAAATTGCAGTCTGAAATATGTTAGTTTGCCCCGCTCCTGCCCCGCTAAAAAAGTATATGGAGAACTTTGCAGAGTGTGAAGCAAAGGCTATGGAGCATACTGTTCTTTGTCCATCATATGCCAGAGAGGCAAGGCTTGTGTGTCACGCTGACACGCCATACCCACAGCACACAAGCAAAGACAGCAAGCCCACCTTTGTGGACACATGCACCATTGGTACAATAACCCT
>CAYJPE010000401.1:0-1533 GCA_964371965.1 uncultured Desulfovibrionaceae bacterium | reverse complement strand
AACACTTTCAAGTGACGTTCGAGAATGCACCCGCGATGTTGAGCCGCCGCCAAGTCCATGAACTGAGCGGGGGGCACGTTGCCATATCCTCATTGGCAACTTTTGACTGCCAAGGCCGCGGGATTCCAGGCAAAAGGATTGTTGGCAAGCGGGCTTGCTACCCAAAAGATGAAGTTTTTAAGTGGCTTATGCGCTTCATGGGCGAAGAGGTGACGGCATGACTACGCAGACAAAGAAAATGGGCGAGCTTCAGACCTTTGCAAAGGCATACGCGCATTTGCAAGCAGTGCTTCACGCAAAGAAGCGCGTCATTACCCTTGAGCGTCAAGGCAAGTCTGCATTGCTTGCACGTCTTGCAGTGCATGAAGCCTTGAAAGCTTGCCGCACTTTTGCGCGTGAACACCTGTAAATTTTTAAGATTTACAAAGAAAAATGCCCTCCA
The DNA here is from genome assembly GCA_964371965.1 of uncultured Desulfovibrionaceae bacterium. GTDB lineage: Bacteria > Desulfobacterota > Desulfovibrionia > Desulfovibrionales > Desulfovibrionaceae > CAYJAD01. The sequence goes on along the minus strand of CAYJPE010000401.1, from coordinate 1,091 downwards.
GACTGGCAGTTTTGGAGGGCAATCTTTGCAAAACCGAGGAAAATTATTTTACAAACATTTTAGACATTTAGCGAGGAAAACTATGTCTGAAAATCATACTATGACAGGCGATGTTGCTTGTCAAGAAAAAACACCGTGGACGGAGAAATTCCCTGTCAATGTTGGCACAATCGTACTTTTGGAGAAACCCGAAAGCGAGAAGCTTAGAAGGGAGGTAAGTGCTAATTTAGGGCGTAAAAAATCTGTAAAAACGGTCACGTTGAAAGAGCTTCTTGATTATATCCGTAAAGGATATGCCTTTTGCGATGGTCATATAAAAGGATGGCGTATAGCCAAGAACTTTGCTGGTCAATACCTCTTGTGGGTAGATGTCGACAACAAATTTGATGACATTCCTTTTATGACGAATGAAGGCTTTAAGTACGCTTGTGAGGCAGCCGGCCTCTCTTGCGCCGCTATCTACTATTCATTTTCTCACACAAACGGACGCCCCAAGTTTAGGGCGTGTTTTGTGCTTGATGTGCCAATTACAGACCCTGAGCTTGCAAAGCGTGTGAAAGAACACCTGATTTACTTTTTTGCGCAAGCTGACGTAAAAACGGTGAACCTAGCCGGATTTTTCTACCCTTGTTTACAGACCACGAAAACGAGTGAGGTCATTCTCACTAACAAGAATGCAACCTTTGTGACCGCAGACCAGATTCTTGCCTTGCCAGATAATCGGCACAAAGGCACGGCCTCTAAAACCTCAAAAGACACAGCTACCAAAACACCCATTATAGAAGATTATGATGATGATTTTGTGAAGTCGGAGGGGGAGGAACTTTGCGGAAAATTCCCTTTGCAAGCCTTCATTCAATGGCTTGCAAACTACCGCGACTGGAAAATCACAAGTCACGGTGAATATATGCGTGTGGACCCTTGCCCATTTTGTGGCCATAGGGATTGTGGCACGATATATGCGCACACATATTGTTGCTATGGCGCAAGTCGACCTGATGACATACCTGAAGCAGGCAATATTTATACTTTTTTACGCCATGTTGAAGGCTACTCAATGCGAGTCGCATGGGCTTATATCAGAAAGGCTA
>CAYJPE010000400.1:0-1537 GCA_964371965.1 uncultured Desulfovibrionaceae bacterium | reverse complement strand
GTACGGTGGAATATGCCTTGAGGGTGTCTTTGACATAGTCTTGGGTATCGCTTTCCTCCAACGTCGGCTCAAAATCTGCCGCATGGGCAGTGCTTGCACCCACAAGCCCGTCGCTTATGAGGCCGCCCATAAGTGCGCCTGTCGTTATGCCCCCCGCCATGACGCTGCACAGCGCCAGCGAACCGAATGTATTTAAGATGTGGCATTTTTTGAGGACTGTTGTGTATCTGCGAATAAGGTGGCCGAGAGCGTTTCTTGTGATCATGTAGATGTCTCCGTGATGGTCAGTATAGTAAATATCATCTTAGGTGGTGGTCAATGTGAAGTTCATGCCGCCAAAAAATAACGTGCGACTTGCATTAAGAGCTCTGCAAACTATAATTATGCGTACAAAGAGTATGATTGTCAAGAAAGAACACGAACAAAAAAAACACTTGCGCTTTCATGAAAATATGCTTATGCAAAAGGGTGCGGTGACTCTTGTTGCTACACAAAAACCACCGCCGTGCCCGCTTCAGAAAAGGGCGGGGTAACACCCCCTATATGTGCACTTGTCCACTGACCACTACCCACTCACCTTACCTCAATATTGACAAGCCGGATAAAAAACCTTAGTGTGCCCTCGTGGTTCGTCTCCGAAAGGAGGTTAGCAGCATGGTTGATTTCATCATTAGCGACTTTATACAGAGCAACGACACGTCGTTCGATGCTAGTGTATGCGCCCATGTAGCGGTGACACTCTTTAATCGTAAAAGATAAAAGAGAATAGCCCCGCCTGCTACCAACATTCGGGGCTATTCTCTCATTTTCAATATAAAATGCGGAGAAGTTCCACACTTTCGGGGCAGGGTGTTTATGACGCCTTGCCCTTCACAAAGACCATAAGCACACTTCACGCGCTTGTCAAGTACCTTTTTGCCCAAGAAACAGGGCAAGAAAAAATGAGAGCGAAAAAAACACTTGCGCTTTCATGCAAATGTGCTTATGAAAAAAAGGGAGCGGTGGCTCTATGTTGCTTCATAAAACCACCGCCGACGTGATGCACATTGGCATCCCCATATGTGCGCTTGTCCACATGTTAGAACTTAAATTAAGACCCCGTATCAGCTTCTCTTCTGATGCGGGGTCGACCTTTTACATTAAACGGCTTTTGTTGCCGTCAGGAGAACCAGCATCGCTGCTGTAAGGAGTACAAAAAGTAACTTCTTCATGGCTCTCCCTCCTGTTCTCGTTTCCGAGGATAACACCGTGCCGATGCTATTTTTACAATGAGGGACAAGCGCACGAAAGAACTCTACAATATCTCTACAGAAAACGCAAGAATATGTATGCGCAAAAAAGCCCCTCAACGCCGCATAATGACGCCAAGGGGCTTTTTCGACAGCTTAGATAACGCTTGGTCATGCGTCCCGCACGACACAAGCTATCGCAAGCGTCGCCTGCGCCGTAAGCAAGTGACGGCTTGGCTTTGGCTTGCTCCGTAGCCTAGCAGCCTGTTGAACAACTCAATTTCCAGCAGTCCGTTCAAAAAGTGCCA
>CAYJPE010000399.1:0-1538 GCA_964371965.1 uncultured Desulfovibrionaceae bacterium | reverse complement strand
CTTATTGAAAAATTCCGCATTGAAAGGTAGTTCAAAAAAGATGAGATACAAGGTAGCAAAAAAACCACATATCGCGGTGCAGTGGGCACAGAAGATGTCTTGTTTTTTCCTCACCCCAAAGGGGCGCCGAGGTTGCCTTTTTTCAACGGCCTGTTAATGACTGTTGTCAAATTTTAACTCAAGAGGTAGGCCATGGAAGGATATAAAGAGTTTACAGGGAAAAGCCTTGATGAGGCCATGCAAGAGGCGTGTCGCTATTTTCATGCATCTCGTGAGCAATTAGAAATTGAAATCGTGCAGGATGCAAAGTCGGGTATATTTGGCATTGTTGGTGCGCGAAAAGCACAAATTCGTGCAAAAAGAGTAGAACTTCGCGCAGCAATAGATGATATATTGGGACGTCAACAAGACAGTGGGAGCGTGGAAAAATCGGCGGGGCAAGAGTCAAAAGAATGCGTGGGGAAGCGCTCAAGAACATCAAAATCTACGACCGATGATGGAAAATCTACGGGAAAAAAATCGTTAAGGCGAGAAAAAAATCTACGGAGTGCTGAAAAAAAATCACCTGAACAGACTGCCTCCGAACACACAAGTTCTGACCTCAACACCTTTTCTCGTGAAGTGTATACCGACAACACGGTGGACACGGCGCCACTTGTTGAAGACAGTGCTGCAAACCACAAGCTCGATAATGCCGACGTGGACTATCCGGCACCTAAGCAACGCGACTTACTTGAAGAGGATGCGCCCATCACGCCCCACAAGCCACCCAAAGCACGCAAGCCTCGCCGTCCTCGCTACGAACACACCACGGATGAGAGAGAGGATCTACCCTCCGCAGGATCTGACTGTGTGAGCGGCGGTGTGAATGTGACCGACGATCAACTCAAGGCCATGTCGCCCATATTATCTGCCGAACTTTCCGCCGAACTTTCCGCCGAACTTCCCTCACCGCTCTCTGGCAGTGCGCCCTTTGCCGAAGAACTGGACGAAGGGGAAAACTGGCAACCTATCCCCTTTGAGGCATTGGACAAAGAACATCTGAAGAATGAAAGTCTCGCTGTTGTAGGACAACTCATATTGCCCATTGTGGGTTTTGTGCCTCTGACAGCTGATATTTATGAAGGGCGTGTGTGTGTGCGTATGGATTGTGGCTATGACTCCGGTTTACTCATTGGGCGCGAAGGGCAAACATTGGCTGCTTTGCAATATGTCGCTTCGCGCATCGTTTCGCGCACTATGCAAACGGCTGTGCGTGTACAGCTTGATGCGGGTGATTACCGTTCACGCCAAGACGAAAAACTGCGCGAAATAGCGCTCTCTCTTGCAGAACGAGCCAAGCACTCGGGTAAACCTTTTTCAACGCGCCCGATGTCGTCCTATCACAGGCGCATTGTTCATATGACTTTGCAAGAAGATCCCGATGTGACCACGCGTAGCTCAGGTGATGGCGCCCTAAAGCGGGTTATGATACAAAGAAAACGCTAGTAGCGTGTATTGTCTAAATGTGTATTTTTTGAAAAGCATGTGGGGGGAAA
>CAYJPE010000398.1:0-1566 GCA_964371965.1 uncultured Desulfovibrionaceae bacterium | reverse complement strand
ATTCTTGCGTTGCCGCCATGCCCTACTCACCTTTTGCCCCAGAGAGTGCAAGGGCTGTTCAATAGAATTCAACGTGCTTACAATACAGATTATTGGACGATTTTTTGCGCTATGCTCAAATCTGTATCTGCCGCCCTAGGTGCTGGCATAAATTTGAGACTTCAAAACTATAAAAACACTGCTGTGCTGTGGGTAGTTTTATCAGCGATAAGTGGTAAAGGCAAATCAGGCGTTCATTCATATTTTTTCCGTCCCATTCAAAAGGCGAATAGCGCAGAGATTATAAAATATAAAGAGCTTATGAGAATTTATGAAATTGAAAAAAAGGAATATGACCAAGCTCTTGCAAAGGCGGTAAAAGAAGGTGGGGGCACATATCCCGATGAGCCAATAATGCCGAAAAGCGGCGAATACTATATGGATGATGCCACAAACGAAGCAGTAATGCACAGGATTCTTGATAATCCGCACGGATTGTTGTGGGGCTGTGACGAATTTGCTGCATGGGTGCGAGGACTTGGGCGTTACAGCAAGGATGGTGGTGGAGCTGCCAAGGCGAAGTTTCTGTCCATGTATGATGGTGGGCGCGTTGGTATTACACGACGCGGAAACAAGAAGGGCGTGACCGAAGAAGTGACGGAAGCATGGCTCTCTATCTTTGGAACTGTACAGCCAGGCCTTTTGCCCGCTCTTGTGGGTGAGGAGGACTTTGAATCTGGTTTTTTGCAGAGGTTTATGTTCATCTTTTCTAATCCTCTGCCCCCCAAAAGACTTTCTCAAAGGGCGAAAATATCCTATGATGATGTTGATTTGCTGGGGATTCTAAAGCCTATGCTGGACTGGCCGCGCATAAACGATGAAAACACGGAACCTATGGAGCTGCGCTTGAATAGGGACGCAGAGAGAATACTTGAGGAGTACATATACAGTATCGAAAAATCGTATCACACGGCAAGCGATTTTGCGTCATCAAGATCGGGGAGATGGGTACAGCAAGTGTCACGACTTGTAGTGATTATTCATGCCATTAAATGCGCACTTGATGGACTCAGGCCAGACAAAGTATTCATAACGATAAAAACAGTCTTAGAAACTGTTGAGATTTTTGACTATCTCACCGTCCATTCGTGTCATGCGGAAAGTCTACTGCGCAAAAAATCAATTGACATCGAGGACAGTAAACACCTTATGCTTTACGAAATGCTTGATAGTGTAAAAGAAGAAAAAGATGGTAATATCTACATACGCACATATGCCAAGCTTGAGAGCGGTGAAAAGGTCTTGGATGCCCTTAAGAGGGAGTGGGGAGTGGGTCGCAGAGTGACCACGCAGGAGATTAACAAGGTGCTAAAGTCAATGACTTTTAAGCAGGAAACAGTTAAACATGGTAGTGAATTCGTCATGAAAAAAGTGTCGTGGGAAAAGCTCAAAAAAGGACGTTAGGAAGGTGAGAGATGCTTACTGCAGTAAAGAGGGACTTCGGTCTCTCTTTTTTTTGCGCGGACAATATCTGGTGAGAAACTTGGTGAGAAACTTGGTGAGAAACTTGGTGAGAAACTTGGTGAG
>CAYJPE010000397.1:0-1590 GCA_964371965.1 uncultured Desulfovibrionaceae bacterium | reverse complement strand
TCGGCTACACGGAAGACGGCACAGGGCAATATATCACTGTGTCCGAACCTGTTTCAGCAAGTGCCCGCTCTCATAAGAATGACCTTGAGAACAAAGCACACCCCTGTGGGCGACACAAGAGGCGTGCTGTGCTGAGTGAAGCGACATTATGCCTTTGTTTCGGAGGGGTGCAATGCCTTCAAGCACCGCTTTTCAAGACGTTTGGCATTGCGTAAAATTGCTTCGAGAAGCGCACTGACTTTTGTCAAATTTTCGATGGTATTGCCGTCAAGGCGAATGTGTTCGCCATACACGTCTTCCAAAATATCAATAAGTCCTCTGTTGTGCATGGCGAGTAAAAGGATGTCGTCCATTTCTTGCCAAGGAATGTCATTTTTTGGGGTGGGAATGGGGTTTTGTGGCATAAAGCACCTCTACTTGATTTTAGGGTGGAGACATAAAAAGGCAAAGCAACGCTCCCCGGCTCAAGTAAAGCCGCCAAGTCCTCACGGATACTTAGACGTTGCCCTGCCAATATGTTCCCACCACTAAAAATAGCGGTGATAAGGTGACAAAACAAGATGACCGCTATTTGTATGTTGTGGGGCAACACAAAGGCAACGGCAACGCCTTACTTGATTAGGGAAGCTCAGTCTTTATGAGGTCTCCGCTTTTGTCAAGGAAAAAATGATAGGCTACAAAGGCTAATTGTTGGGCGCACTGGAACGCCTCACGCGCAATAATTCCGTGGCGGCGCTCATAAAGTCGAGGCAATCCGACCCTTGACGTATCTTTGGGACTTTGCCCACCAGAATGCCATATCAAGCAACGGCCTTGTGCTGGTGACGGGTGATTTTAACAGAAGGGGGCAGCGGAAAATCCACGTTTCTTGCCGCTATTTTACGAGACATCATCGAAGAGGGCGAGCGTCATGTGTGTACTTATGAGGCACCCATCGAGTTCGACTTTGACGCCATTCCCACCCCCATCGGTGATACAAGCGGCTCGCTGTCACAAAGCACTATTCCAGAGCATTTGCAATCATTTCTTGTTGCTACGCGAAATTCCACACGCACAGCCCCAAAAGCATTTCATGACGTGGTGCTCGCCCTCATCGCGAAAGGGGAAAGCCGTAATCCAGAAACTTTGCAGGCATAATTGAGAGTGCGAAAATCGCTGTAGCACCATCATGGTGGCGTTGCGGCCTATTCCATACCATGATGGTACCACAGCCGTCCACACGCGCTCCGTGCCAGAAACCCTCAGCCGTAGTATCAACGTCTTTCCCCCCTTCGGAAATAGGGGAAGCGCTTGCAAATCACGGCGACACTTTTGTCGTCACTGCGCCTTGTCATTTCACAACGCCTCATTCCTCTTGCGGACGGAAGCGGACGCACGGCCTTGCGCGAGTTCTTGGTTTTTACGCCCCATGTGCGGGAAGTCTTGCTCGATGTGCCGCCCGAACAGCTCATTCAAAGGACGGAAGAGCTTTTGGACGAATGCGGGCAAAGCATCCAGAAGGCCGCACACGCAAGCTTTACGGACGGGCGCATCGGCAAGGCGCACTACCTCGCCATTATGGCAGAACGCGAAACTGCACAGGAGCAAATG
>CAYJPE010000396.1:0-1625 GCA_964371965.1 uncultured Desulfovibrionaceae bacterium | reverse complement strand
GTTTGCGTGTGGACACATACGGCAACCTTGTCGTCCCCGTTATGGACGAAAGCAACCATATGACATCATTGCAATTTATTCGACCGGATGAAAATCAGAAAAAACGCTTTTTGAGCAATAGTAAGACCGCAGGTGGCTTTTACCACATACCCGCCAAAGACAAAAGCGCTGACGGCCCCTTACACATTGTTGAGGGCTTTGCAACCGGTGCAAGCATTCACGAGGCCACAGGTCATGCCGTGCTGGTGGCTTTCAGTACAAGCAATCTTCAGTCCGTGGCACTCCTTGCACAAGACAAATACCCTGGCCGCACAATCATTCTCTGTGCCGATAATGACTTGAAGCCCGATACTGACGCAAACCCCGGCATTGAGGCCGCAACAAGAGCCGCCACAGTCACAAACGCACTGCTTGCCGTGTGCCCCTTGTTGGACGGACACAAGGCCGACTTCAACGACTTGCATGTTGCCCAAGGCCTAGCCGCAGTGAAAACCGTCATCGAGGCCGCTACAACGCCACCGCTTATAATTCACCAAGCCATCGAAGTTCCACCGCCACCGCCAGAGGCACCTTTGCCGCTACGGAAACCGTCGCAAGCACAAGAAGAATATCCTCTTGAAGCTCTTGGAGAGTTTTCTAAAGCCGTGACAGTCATAGCCCAGCATGTAGGCGCACCCCTTTCTATGGTGGCAAATGCTGTACTTGGAGCGCTTTCGCTGTGCGCACAAGATATTGCAGATGTATCCCACGAGGGGCGCAGCACACCCTTGTCGTTATTCTTCTTGTCCGTCATGGGAAGTGGCGACAGGAAAAGCAGCGTGGTGAAGCCTGTCCGTGAGTATGAAAGCCACTTGTATGCCCAACACAAGGAAGATATGCGCCACTGGCACATTGAAAACCATGCTTACGAAACTGCGAAAAAAAATATTTCCAAGGGCAAAGACTTTGCCGCCATAAAGGACGAACTGGCAGAGCTTGGAGACGCACCCCAAAAACCTGTCTCACCATGTAAGATAGTCTCAAACGTCAATATTGAGGGCTTGTACCGCCTCTTTCAAGAGGGGTGCGCAAGCCTTGGGCTTATATCTGATGAAGCAGGAGTCTTCTTAGGGGGTACTGGCGTTGCCGCTGAAAACAGATTAAAAACCATAAGCAACCTGTCGAGCCTGTGGAGCAGTGGCAGTGCCGACAAAGTGCGTATGGGGGAGGGTGCAAGCCGAATACAGGGCAAAAGGCTTACAGTGCATTTAATGGCACAGCCAACAGTGGTAGAGCCGTTCTTGTCTGACACCATCATGCAAGAGCAAGGTTTTTTTTCCCGATTTTTGATTGTGTGGCCTCAATCACTCAAGGGAACACGTCTTAAAGGTGAAAGTCCACCACATAATATATACGAGCATAATGCCGTCAATACACTGTTTGCACGGTGTACGGCACTCCTTGAGACGGAGAGTATTGTTGATGACAATGGAAACGCCACCTTTCGAGCGTTGACGCTGTCAGCTGAGGCCGAGCACATTTACAGAAAATTGTACAACGCCACCGAAAAGGAACAAGCTGAACATGGGGCACTTGCCCACGTCTCGAATTATGCTTCACGGTGCGGGGAACAGAGCTTACGCATT
>CAYJPE010000395.1:0-1629 GCA_964371965.1 uncultured Desulfovibrionaceae bacterium | reverse complement strand
CGGCCGCGGCGCCGCCCGCTTGTCTGGCGGCGCCTGCGGTGGAGCCGTCGCCATCGGTGGAGCCGTCGCCATCGGTGGAGCCATCGCCATCAGTGGTGCCGCTGCCGTCGGTGGAGCCATCAGTAGTGCCTCCACCTGTCGAGCCAGTACCACCACCAGACGAGCCACCACCTGTAGAGCCGGAGTCACCTGTAGAGCCGGAGTCACCTGTAGAGCCAGAGTCACCTGTAGAGCCAGAGCCGCCGCCATCAGAGCCGCCGCCATCAGAGCCGCCGCCATCAGAGCCGCCAGTATCGGTATCAGGGTCAAGATCGGGATCGGGATCTGGTTCAGGGTCAAGCTCTTCTTCATACCAATCAATTTTATCCAATGACAAGCCATAGCCTTCGTGCGTAGATAATTCAGACACCACATCACCGCTTGGCATATAACCACATTGCAATAACTCTTCGACTGTTAACTCTTCAACAGTTTTTCCATCGTCTTGAATAGGTGGGCAATAAGTAATATCTACATAAATTGGATCATCTGGATTAACAAGTTCCGGATCTCCAAATTGATATGAATTTCCTAAGTGATCTATATAAGAAGCAAATACTAACACATCGTCAACACTATAGCCAACAGTTGTGCGCAAGTAGTATTTTTCATACTCCGAACTTTCAGAACTTAAAATATCTGTCAATTCATTTTCATAGTTTTCTATGTATGAGGGATTAGTTGCTGGGTCGGGATAGTTACAAAAATTCTCTATATATGGAGGATCTATTCTACTTACACACTCACCTGCAGCGATCCACGAAGGAGTGGCAAAAGATACAGGTGTTTTTTTATAATTATAAAAATAAATATTTGTATATGCTGAAAAGCACACTTCAGGGGATAAAAAAAACACAAAAAAAATTAAACAAAAAAAGGTCATAATTCTACCCACGGCCAAACCCCCAGCACATGAGCGCCGAGCAAACGACGCCAGTTACAAAAGAATAAATCTCACCTAACTGCACAGCATGATCTATAAAAATTTGGCTTTCCATGGGATACCTCACACATTAAAAAAGGGGGGATTGCTCCCCCCATATTGCGTAAAAAGCCCTAGACAAAAAAGGAGCTTAGCGATTAGCAAACGAAATGATACGCTTGCAGACCCAAATGCCGCCCAAGGCCGTGAGAATCACCGCCATAAGCGTATTGACCGGGCCAAGGTCAATCTGGAAACCGCTGATGTCGATGCCTGTGGCTTCTTCAGTCGCGAAGGCAACGGAAGAGCTTAAGCACATGAGAGAGAAAACGAAGAATGAGAAAAAACGAAACATACGAGGAAAACGAGTCATAAAAAACCTCTACTTTTTTTAAGATTTACGAAGAAGATCGAAGAGTAAACCACCCGACCAGCCTATCAACCAATATGTTAAGGCCAACAAAAAGCCGGCCGAAAACGACGCACCATTGAAAAGGGAAAAGCTTTGCTGTACGAGAGATTCAACGGGCAACATAAAAGCTATTCCTCAAGCTTCGTCAGATGAAACAGTTGGGGCTTTGATCCAAGGTAACGCCCGCGCATATCACAAAGCACAGGGTCACCAAAGGAAAGATTTTTGATTTCTGCCAAAATATTAGGAATACACG
>CAYJPE010000394.1:0-1649 GCA_964371965.1 uncultured Desulfovibrionaceae bacterium | reverse complement strand
GCGCGGTATATATAGACATATATAAGCGTTTCACAAAGTGAGCTTGACGCCGTGAGAGGGGCAAAAAGGCATTTAATCAGTGTTTCCTTTACTTTTTTGTCGCTAACGCAAGAGACCTACCTTGTTTAATACTCTGTTATGCCAAGAGGGCGTCCACACTGCTGTATTCAAGGCCAAAAGCTTCGGCCACAGCAGCGTAGGTGCACTTGCCATCAACGGTGTTGAGACCACGGGCAAGAGCTATATCATTTTTGCAAGCTTCTTTCCAGCCTTTGTTGGCCAGAGCTACGGCATAAGGCATGGTGACATTTGTGAGGGCAAAGGTGGACGTGCGGGGCATGGCACCGGGCATGTTAGCAACGGAATAGTGTACAACATCATGCGTCACATAGGTAGGTTCCATATGGGTGGTTATGCGGTCAATGGTGGCTACGGAGCCGCCTTGGTCGATGGCTACGTCTACGATAGCGCTGCCGGGTTTCATAGCTTTTACCATGTCTTCCGACACAAGCTTAGGCGCTTTGGCACCCGGAATAAGCACGGCTCCCACAAGCAAGTCGCAATCCTTGGTGGCGCAAGAAATATTATGCGCGTTGGAAGCAAGGGTGTTGATGTTCATTTGGAAGACATCGTCAAGATAACGCAAGCGGTCAATGTTGTTGTCAAGAATGGTCACTTGTGCCCCAAGACCCAAAGCCATTTTTGCAGCATTGGTACCCACAATACCACCACCGATAATGGTGACCTTGGCGCCCGGAACGCCCGGAACACCACCAAGCAAAATACCGGCGCCGCCGTGATGCTTCGCCAAAATATTGGAACCGACGATCACAGCCATGCGTCCTGCCACTTCAGACATGGGCGCAAGCAAGGGCAAGGAACCATTGTTTGGCTGTACTGTTTCGTATGCAATGCCCACAACTCCTTTCTCTAACAAGGCCTTCGTGAGAGCTTCTTCGGCAGCCAAATGCAAATAGGTAAAGAGCACAAGACCTTTGCGAAAATAGCCGTACTCAGAAGGGAGAGGTTCTTTCACCTTGATAATCATTTCCGCCTTGGCCCACACATCGGCGGCGGAAGGTAGAAGTTCTGCACCAACGGCAGTGTATTCGTCGTCGGCAATCAAGCTGCCAAGGCCTGCGCCAGCTTCAATGTACACGGTATGCCCATGCTGCTTCAATGCGGTAACACCGGCTGGGGTAATGGCAACGCGATTTTCGTTGGACTTAATCTCTTTTGGAACACCTATAATCATGGTGAATGTCTCCTCGATCTTGTAATTGATATGGGGCTCATTGTGAAAACATGCACACAATGCCTGACTTTCTATAAGCAAGGAGTATGCCAAGCAAAAACACTGCGCACTTGCAATATCTTTATGAAATTATAAGGATTTATGCGTTCGCAGTGAGTTTAAAAATGAAAAACAATGCAATTTTGCATTGCCAAACCCTGCTTGCCGTTGAAAGCAAGTCAAATACAACTTATTGATTCAAAATTGCATTACCCCCTAACAAACACGCCTACTTTGAAGAACGCAAGGATACGTATCCACAAGAAGTCCATCTTAAAAAAATTCGTTATATATTTTAAGATGATAATCCTTTTGCTGCATTTGGCTGGCGAACGCAGGGGGCAAACATGTTTCG
>CAYJPE010000393.1:0-1654 GCA_964371965.1 uncultured Desulfovibrionaceae bacterium | reverse complement strand
AAAGTTTTCCCCTTCCTCCCCCACAAAAAAAAAATAAACTAACAATGCCGTATTTATGCACTTCGTTCGGCTTAATTACATCTTGCCATGTCAGCCTTCACAGCGTACAAGGATGTGAACACAGCACACCTTTTCTCTCAAGGAGTTTTTATGGGATTGCTCAACAGTTCTTGCAGCATAACACGTTTTCGCATTATGGACGATGTCCCCAAGGATTTATGGGTGGACATCCCAGAGAAATTGAAACAATTTGCCTTTCGTGATATAGATCACGTGAGCGAAGAACGTTCCTTTGGCTGGACATGCTTTGAGGACATGCTTGACACAGAATGGCGTACAGCACCGCCCCAAAAGGCCGAATATTTGGCCTTTTCTTTACGACTTGACACACGCAGAGTGCCGGCAGGTGTTATAAAGAAGCATCTAGCCCTTGCCATGCGAGAGGAAAAAGAAAAAAATGCACAGCAGAATAAGCAATTTATCAGTAGAGAACGAAAAAAAGAATTGAAAGAACAAGTTATTTTGCAGTTGCGTAGTCGTTTTTTGCCTGTGCCGGCAGAGTTTCACGTCTTGTGGGCCACCGATACCAATGTGGTTTGGTTTGCATCCACTCAAGGAAAAATGATTGATATGTTTATGGAATATTTTACACAAACATTCAATTTACATTTGGAGCAAATGACACCTTATGCTTTGGCTTCGACACTTTTGGACGAAAATGCTCTTAATCGTTTGGACAGACTTGAACCTACACAATTCGCAACGGAGTAAAATATGAATAGCCCCTCTTCTGGACAAAGCATTGACAGCATCCTTGGTCAGGAGTTTTTGACGTGGCTGTGGTATCAGAGCGACACAGCGCCTCATACCTTTGTGGACACAAAGGGTATGCCTTTTGCTGTCTCCATGGAACAGCGCATTGTGGTACAAGGTGGCGAAGGCGACACCCTTGAGACAGCGTCCGTATCAGGTTCGCTTTCTCCTTTGAGAGAAGCCCGTTATGGTCTTGCCACCGGCAAAAAGGTGACGAGGGCACTCTTGCGCCTTGAGCAAGATGAACTTTCTTGGCAACTAAGCCTCAAAGCTGAAGATTTTTCATGTAACAGTTTACGTACGCCAAAAATTGAAAAAGACGGGGATGACGATGATCCTGATGGTCTTTTTTTAGAAAAAGTATACCTTATGGAACGCTGTGTGCTCTTGCTTGATAGCGTGTATATGCAGTTTTTGCGTGTACGCTTGTCTGCACAATGGGAAGAAGAAGTGCAAGCAGTGCATGAATGGATGACGCGTAAAGAGAGTGCATGAGAAAACACTGATTGAAGGCATTGTGCGAAACATGTAAATATACCTATTTGAAGCAGAATCAAAGCACACAACATCGATGACATCAACATGTCCATAAGCATATTGCATTCAGTATTTTGTGTACGTAAACACAGAACAGAGACGGCACCGTACTCAAGGAAATACTGATTAAATAAAAATATATATAAAATTTATTATAAAATAATTGCGAAAAAGCACTTCTCCTCTCTCAGTGATTGCGGATTCATCTTTTAATTTATTAAACAGATGAATAATGAAAGCGTTTTGAGGGGATGGGGGGAGTTTGAGGGGGAAGGGGCGTGCGCCCTTTAGGGTGAATCTTTTG
>CAYJPE010000392.1:0-1665 GCA_964371965.1 uncultured Desulfovibrionaceae bacterium | reverse complement strand
TGACGCCTGAAAATTCCGTCGAGATGTGGCAGGTGCCTTCGTGGTACGCTGAGACAATGCCCATCTACAAGGCTGAAGTCGGCGGGCAAAGTTCGATAACAGTGCAGGGCGTTGCGTATGAGCAAAGCGCTGCATGGGACAGCTACATAGCGTCAGTGGAAAAGCACTATAAGGACACCTTAGTCGACCATAACATCGGTGACAGCGTTGAAGAACGATACAATGCCCTCATTGTCGATAAAGCGCAGAGCTTGAACGTGAAAAACGATTTTTACAGCCGCATCGCGGCGGATGAAGAACTCCAAGGACTTATGAACAGCCTTGGTGTCAAGCTCCCCTCATAAAAATCGACATAAAGTTGTAGCTTTATAACAAGGGGCGGGTGTAAACTCGCCCTTTGTTGTGTCAAGAGCAGTGTTTGTACGAGTCACAAAAGGAGCTTTTATGGAATACTTTGACTCACTGGGCATGGGGCGTGCTTTTTTTGTGGCATTCTTCACCGTTGGACTGTAGAATCGTTCAATAAACAGAATAGCATTGATACCTTTGTATCTTGAGCCTCGCGGTCGCATCCATAAGCACCCTACATTTTATATTGATATTGTGGTTAGCTCATATTTGTTTTAAGGTTGAAATATGAGGCATCGCTTGTGACAAGTATGCTTCTTACTGAAAATACATATAAATTTTGTTCTGGAGGTTTTATGCTGAAGAAAATGACACCTCAAGAAGCACATCGGCGCTTTCAAGAAGGCACGGTGCGTTTTATTGATATACGGTCGACGGAAGAATTTGCGCAAATGTCCATTGAAGGCTCCTTGCTTGCCCCCTTGCCAGTGGTGAGACTGCAAAATCTCGCCATGCAGAAAGGAGAGCACACAGACATCGTTTTTGTATGCAGGTCTGGGTCGCGTGTGGAAAATGCCACGAGCATCTTAGAAGGTTTGTTTGCCGATGCGTACACGCTTGATGGCGGCCTTGTAGCATGGCAAAAAGCCAAACTCCCCCTACGCAAGGGCAATGCGCCTGCCATACCCCTTGAACGCCAAATTTTCATTGCCGCAGGGTGTATGATATTGTTGGGCGTCTTGGGAAGCCTTGTGTGGCCTCCGCTCTTTTGGCTTGCTGGCTTTGTCGGTGCAGGACTTGTTTTTGCGGGTGCATCCGGATTTTGTGGCCTTGGTATGGTGCTCTCAAAAATGCCGTGGAACAAACAGCCACGCGTATAACCATTTCGTGCTTACTCGTGAGTGGGCGATAAGCGCTTGCGAGTAAGCTGTCTTCTTGCCGAAGAACGACCATTCACCTTGCACACCATAGAGAGCTTGCTTCAAAGTCCCGCCCCGCTTGTTCAGACATGTACCGCACGAGTTCCGTCATCGCACACCATGAGCTTTGCCCGCACCATCTCTTTGCTCCACACCCAACGACCGTTTCCTTGCCAACAAATGACCACTTACCTCCCCACTTGCATTCCACTTGCTGACACCATGCGTCCCTCTTGCTGACAAAATGCCGCCCGTTAATTTTTCAGATACGACCGCTGAGTTTCACAGATGCTGACCGCGAGCTTCACAGATGCAGTCACCATAATTTCAAAATGCCGCCCTCGACCTTGCTCTTTCGCCAGCCAGAAAATCACACTTTACCGTGCAGAAAATGCGC
>CAYJPE010000391.1:0-1682 GCA_964371965.1 uncultured Desulfovibrionaceae bacterium | reverse complement strand
GATGTCAGGATTTTTTCGTTGACGCCGCAGATTGCCTTTTTTCAACGGCCTGCTAGCAACGCTGTTTGACTTTTTGTGCTGACGACGCAGATTGCTGTTTTTCAACAGCTTGCTAAACACTCGGCAAGGCCAAAAGCTCCCCCATCCGATGCTGTAAAAAACGCTCAATGGCCTTCAAACGCTTTGCGGGCAAGTTGTATCGAGAGTGCCGTGTGAATGTGAAACCTCTCATTTTGTGGAGCTTTTCTTTTTGCGTGTCTGTGATGACGGCTTTGGCGACATCCAAAAAAGGCAAGTCATAGCTTGAAATTCTTGTGAGCGCGTAGGCATTAAAGTCTTGCAAATTGTCGTCCATGGCATAATTGAAAAGGGAAAGCCCATGGTCAAACAAGGGCGCAAAGGATATGGGCGTGTTGCTTGCATTATCTACAAGCAAGCCAAAGTTGCCATAATGCCTGTCTGTATTGCATATCAAGGCGTCAAAAACGAGCATGTCCACAAATGCGGTATACAAGGCTTCGCCACGCTCGTGTAAACATTCGCGTAAAAAGACGCCTATGCCTTCAAGCGGCTTCTTTTTGACAAAGTCATATATATGCACATAGGATGTATTGATATCTGTAAAAATTTCACATGTGGAGCAGAGACCGCCTTTCCAGCGAGAAAGCCCATAGGGAATGTGACACAAACCCATGGCGTGTGCCACTTGTGCCGCGTAAAATTCCGAATAGGGTTCATTGCCTGTATTGGCGCCGCCCATGGTACCGCCCTTATAAAGATAAATTTTATCATTCATTCGGCGCCATGCTTTGGGCAACATGCCGTTGGTAGTAAATTCCGGTGATGACGTAAAACCCTTGGCTTTTACGCTGCCATATCCTGTATACGCAACCAAGGCCAAAGCGCTTTCAAAGGTGTTTTCAAAAAGGTTGAAATCCGCAAACTTCCCGTCAAAGTCACCTTCTACGACCCAATACGAATCTATGACCGACAAGCCCTTGCAAAGCTGAATGATGCCTATGGTATCTCTTTGTGAATAGCCCATACGCGCAAGCATGGTGTCCACATACGCTCTATTTTTAGGAGCAATACGCCTTTTAAGCCACGACAAAAGGCCATCTTCGTGTGTGAGGTTGAGCCCTTGAGGCAAAAGGTGTCGCTTTTCTTCATTCACTTCAAGAATAGTATAGAATTGCCCCTCAATGCCCTTATTTTCATACTCAAAGGTAAGAAGTGTGGTGTCGTATTGTTTGAGATGAAATATCATAATTCCCCCGTGTGAGTGGGTAGTGCTGAGTGATTAGTGATGAGTGGCCTGTTGAAAAACTCCAAATTCACAGGCCGTTCAAAAAGTGTGAGATACAAGGAAGAGAAAAAAAGTAAGCAACGCCGTGTATATAGACACACATAAGTTGTTTACTTTTTTTCTCTGACGCCGTAGATTGCACTTTTTTCAACAGCCTGTTAAATAAGGAGCGAGTCATGAGGACAGTATGCCGTATCGGTTTGGACATTGCAAAGAATTTTTTCCAAGTATGCGCCATAGATGCACAAGGCAAAGAAATCTTTAACAGAAAGCTTAAGCGCAAGCAGGTTTTGGCATTTTTTGCCAACACGCCAAAATGTTTGCTAGGGGCTGTTTCTAAATAAAAAGATTTTGTGTTTTTGCCAAGGAAAACGCG
>CAYJPE010000390.1:0-1686 GCA_964371965.1 uncultured Desulfovibrionaceae bacterium | reverse complement strand
TGTGGGTGTTGTCAGGGAAGAAAGCGCTTCGTTTGAATGCTTTGTCCATGTGGTGTCGATATAGTGGCAAGAAACACTGATAATGGACTTTACCAAATAAAAAACTGTCGCAACACTGAGTATTTGCAAGACATTAAAGGACAGGTCACCAATGGTGATGTGGAAATCGCTCACAGTCTGTAAAAGGTATTCTCCACCCGGAAAAGCTAAAAGCCAAACAAAGCGAGAAATCAAGGCAATAGTCAAGACCACAGGCAGTGAAACTGCCAACAACAGCCCATAGGCCAAGGCCGATATGCCTTTTTGAGGCAGGAAGTCATTGAGATAGGCCGTCGCGTGTAAGCACGCCTCCGCTTGATGTATACCCATAACAAGGCACATATACAAAAGTATGACGAAAAAAGACAAATGTGTATGGCCTGTGATGAGAACAATGGCAAGCCCTATGCCCAAAACCGCGTCAAATGAACGAAGCAGCATCTGCGACAGTGCGGCAGGGATGGCCTTCTTGCGGCGTTTGCGTAAAAGCACGATGAGCAGAAAAAGTGCCCAAGGCACGCTGAATAAAAGCGTAACATCAAGCCCCGTCAGAAGGATAAAACCCCCAATCAGAACAATGAGTATTATCATAAAGGGCGATTGTGGGGGATATTCCTCTTGGCGCTTCATGCACAGCAGAAGCCATGCCAAACGAATTTGCGCAAAGCAGAGGCAAAATGTCCCGATCGCATGAATAATTTGGTACCTGTTGCCGCCGTGCCACGAGGCAAACTGCACACTAATACCAAGCACAGCCCATGGCAGAATTGTCGTCAATATTTTTTTAACGTTCGACCGCATCCCAACAGGAAGCATGCGATCTGTAAACCGATAGGCAAGGCTGCCCAAAATAACGAAGGGAATAACCAAGAAAATAAGATGTATGGCTAACAAAGACCATGCGTGCCATGTCGAGGGAAGCTCGCGTATAAGCGTCAGCTCGATGAGCGCCAAGGCTTGTACATAAAAATCGGCCTGAGACCACACATCGACATGGGAAAGAAATTCTGCGTCTTTATAAAGATAGTGCTCTAACCAAAAGCGCGGCATTCGCACTTCTAACTCTTCAGACATTTCGGTGAGTGTATCAAGAAAGTTCTTTGTGGTCGTCAAAGCCCTGTCAAGCTCTTTCTCAAAATCAGCATAGGCATTTCTGAGCGCAGTGGCCTCTCGTAGCATCGTGCGGCCGGCCTTTGTGTTTGCAACTTTCAAACTGTCAATAATGTTCTCCAGTTGCTTTATACGCTTTTGTACGTGCGTTTGCGTACTGTTCAAAGGCTCATAAAGCTCTAAGATTTGAAACGTAAATGTATTGATTTGTTCCGCAATGAGGGAAAGCTCCGTAGGCTGTTCTTTATTGATGACATACACCTTGTACAACATATTGTAATCGTGATATATATCTTGGCGTACTTTATTGAGGTGCATAACATCATCGTGCACACTCTGCTTATAATTTGCGCGTTCGGCCTCAATGTCTAAAAGAAATTTTTCGTTATTCTCTATGATTGAGTGCATAATCTGCGAGAGGTTGGCCTCGTTTGTCGTGGCATTATGCAGCGTGAAATCGGTATCCTCTGCCCGTGCGGCAGAGAGAAAGCACGCGTGATGCATAAAGAAAAGGCACACGAGCAGCACCCGACCCAT
>CAYJPE010000389.1:0-1730 GCA_964371965.1 uncultured Desulfovibrionaceae bacterium | reverse complement strand
GTTAGAGTGCCGTGATGGGCGTGCATATCTTTGCCAAAATATATCGTTTGGCAAAGTGAAGGAACTTTATGTGGGAGGTTGCTCAATCAAATAGCTATGATGCATAAAAAGAGAGGCAGCGCCTTAAATTTACTTTATATGTTTAAGCATTAAGTCAATTTAAGGCATTGCTCATTTTTGGTATTAGCGATATTTTTTATAATGTATAATCCCATTGCGAGAGAACTATCGAACAGAAAAATTATTGTATTTGTTTTTTTAGCATGGCAATTGCATGTGTAAAGTCTGCTAAATTCCTTACAAAATCATTTGCACTGAGGCATCCAATAAGTATGACTTCTTTTTTATGAATGAATATTTTTTGAAATTCTATATGCTGTAAAATATATTTTTTCATTGGTGATAACTCTTTATTTCTCTTGTTGTTTACTTTTCCGGTATGAGCCAAATATTTTTTTCCGAGTTCATCTTTCACAAATACTCCTGCTCTCCTTGGATTATAGGGGGTTTCTATACCTATTTGCACAGCAATATCAAGCTGATGAACGTTTTTATGGCGCATAATTCCACAAGCATTCCAAAAGTAAGATTCTTTTGTTCCACTTTTCGTTTTCTCTAAGATGCCAGTGTCAATCCAAAATTCCAAATCTTGAAACCACCTAACACTGTGTTCTTGTATGCCGTTGATTTTACTTGCAAAAAATGTTTCTCCACGGTGTTTTTCAATGATGTTGGTCAACTCTTTTTTGTGCATTTTCAATTTCTTTTTCATCATCAATTATAGAATATATCATAGTGCCCACACTTGTTAAGGATTAATTTTCTTCAGAGCAGCCTAGTCATACATCCCAAACAGCCTCAATACAGAAATATCTTCATCAATATTAGGCCAATGTATACCTTCGCCACCACCAACAAGACGCCATTGGGCACGGTCTTCTGGGCTTGCGTCTCGCAGTCTAGGGAACCATTCCAACGGTACGGCAAGTTCACGCCCATCGGCAATCTCTATGCGAAGCATTGCTTCATCCACGATAATATTTACTGCCACTGGCTCAATTTGCACGGGGATGGTATTCATTCCACGCCTCCAAAAAAGATGTTCTATGTTCTATCACTAAGCGGCGGATGGTGGAAAGCTCATGTCCACGCAAGCCGCGAGATTTTGCAAGTTCTGCATTATGCAACCAAAATTTCGCAAGACCATTGCCACATTCTACATGAATGTGAGCTGGCTCATTACCTTCATTGCTGAAGAAGAAAAAACGGTATCGGCCAATAATAAGCAACGTTGGCATACTCAACACTCCACATAAGGCAAGTAATTATTTTTAGAAGCCATCCAGCATCATAACGCACTATGGCCTAACAGTATGCAATATGAGCCATTTTATATGTAAAAAAGATAAATAGCAAAGGTTTTTTCTTGATTTTAAAATTACCATGCTTGTCTTCTTAAACTTGCCCCCTCAACTCGTCCAGATAATCAGCCCACCGCGCCATCATTCGGTGCCGCTCTGGTAAGTGTTGAGTGCGATTATACGCTCGTCCAGTGGGGTCACGCACCATGTGGGCGAGTTGCGTTTCTATGAGGTCATAGCGTTCGCCCAGCACCTCATCAAGGAGCGTTCTTGCCATAGCTCTAAAGCCATGTATTGTCATTTCATCCTCGGTGATACCCATGACGCGTAAAGCAGAGTGCATGGACACCTTGCCGATATGTTTGCTTT
>CAYJPE010000388.1:0-1821 GCA_964371965.1 uncultured Desulfovibrionaceae bacterium | reverse complement strand
CTAAGCCTTTTTCGAAAAAAATCTTCACAAGATCAAGATCTCCCATGAATGCTGCACTCATTAAAGCAGTCCCGCCAAACGTATCCCGTACGTGAATATTCGCATTCTTATCCATCAAGACTTTTACAAATTCAATGCGATTAAATGTCATTGCAAGAGTAAAAGGGCTTTTATCTTCTTTGTTTGGCAGATTTACATCTGCATTCTTATCAAGAAGAGCGTAAAACATCTTAGAATTGTCAGAGTAAATAGCGAGCGTCAATGGTGTATGATCATCCTCTCCAACAACATTGACATCCGCCCCAAGATCTAGCAGCATCTGCGCCGCTGCATCATCATCGCGGAGTATGGCTTCCATCAGTGGCGTATAAGCAAAAAACTTGGGCACATTAATATCGGCACCATGTTTGAGGAGTATGCGGGCAGCGTCAATATGCCCATTCATGACGGCAAGCGTCAGTGGTGTTTCTCCATCTTCATCAGGGGCATCAACCTCAACCGTATTTTGTAAAATGCTTTCAAGCTGTTGTACATTGCCTGTTTTTGCTGCTTCGTGCAATGGAGCACTCATGGCTGTTGCAGGAAAAAGGCAGAGAAGAAAAAGTGCGAGTGTTTTTAAAAGAAAATGCATGGTAAGACTCCTGTTTTATAAAGATACTGTTAATAATAAAACGATGGCTTGGAAGCGCCATGCTTCACGTTCAGACTCATATCGAGTACAGCTTCTAACATCTCACGCCAAAAATCCATGGGACTTTCTTGCTCAAGAAGGGCAGTTGTTGGGTCTATCTTTGTGATTTTGTACAGCTCTTCCAAGGCTGTGTCTTGTCCGCCGAGGGCATCCACAAGACCAAGCTCACGGGCCTCTCTTCCCGTAAAAATGCGTCCGTCAGCCATGAGGCGGACTTCCTCCGGTGTTTTCTTGCGCCCTTCTGCCACAAGGAGGACAAATTGCTCGTGCATGTCTTGCATGACACCTTCAAGGTAGGCGCGTTCTTCTTCAGTCATGGGGCGCATGGCGTCGCCTGCGTCTTTGAACTTGCCTGTTTTGAGTGTTTCGCGATCAAGGCCAAGGGTATCCATGAGTTCATACATGTGCATGATGTCCATGCGCACACCAATGGAGCCGGTGATGGTGCTGGGGTTTGCCACAATATGCTCGGCTGCCATGGCAACCATGAGCCCGCCTGAGGCGGCACTGCTGCCCATGGAGGCCACAATGGGTTTGCGTTTGGCAAGGTTAACAAGGGCATGGTGGAGTTCTTGAGAGGCGGCGGCGCCACCGCCGGGAGAATCGATGCGGAGTAAAATGCCTTTTACGGAGCTGTCTTGTTTTAATTTTTCAATCCATTCGAGGGTGGGGCGCGTGTCCATAATGATACCTTCCACACGCACCACGGCTATGCGATCCTCTTCCGTAATGCTTACATCGTCGGAGAAGAAGCAGGAACCTACCAAAAATGTGAAGAAAATGAGGATACACGCAAAGAAGATGGGATGTCTTTTGTAGAAAGGGAGGGGTTTGAGTGCTTGAATAAATTGTTGCAGCATGGCGTCTGTGAGTGCGACTGTCGTGGGGCTTGTGGGCGGCGGCGCGTTTGCCGTATTGGCTTGTGTGCTGCTGCCTTCATGGGTATCGGAGGGTTTTTGCAATATGTTGTCCATAGTGTTGTGTACCTTGTTTGAGTTGAGTAATGTATGCTTTGTATATAATATGGCAAGGATATCTGGCAATGGAAAAATGTGCGAAAATAGACGCTCCCCCACGGCATTCTCATTTCATTTTTTTGTGGGGGAGGAAGGGGAAAACTTTTGCTAGCG
>CAYJPE010000387.1:0-1825 GCA_964371965.1 uncultured Desulfovibrionaceae bacterium | reverse complement strand
CATAACTTGACAACACTGTGAGACCACTATGAAAACATATGGCTTTTCCACCCGTGCCCTTGCGCTGTTTATGCTCGCCTTCGCCCTTGCGGCTTGTAGTTCGAGCCAAGGTATTCGCAATCCTCAAATAGAGATTGCCACCACCAAGGCACTCACGCAAGACGAAGTACGCGTGGCTATTTTGACGGCCTGTACGCAAACCCATTGGGTTCCGCGAGACCTGAACTACGAATCCATCGAAGCGGTGCTGCGCATTCGGGCGCATACTGCCGTTATCAATATTGAGTATACCGCCACCGACTACCACATTAAGTACAAGGGCAGTACAAATTTGCAAGCCAATAAGGGCAAAATTCACCCCTATTACAACAGTTGGGTGGAGAGCTTGCGCAAAAAGATTGATGCGGAATTGGCAAGCATTGCTGCCACCAAGCAATAACAGGCGGCTGAAAAAAGTCCGACGTGCAGGCCGTCACAAAGCAGCAAGCCACCGCATCAGAGGCAAAAAACATACAGCAATAAATCTTCGCTCCCCTACAATCCTGCGTGTGCCAAGACTTGACAGATGCGCAAGAGATACTTAAAAGTATGTCACAGATAAGGAGCTTTTTTCATGTCACACAAAAAACATCACGAGACCTATAAAGCGGCACAAGACTATACGGATCAAACCGGTGAAACGCAGGCAGACCCCTCACTCTCCGACATCTTGGGGGGGGATGAGCTCGAATACAGCTTGCCGAACATTCCGGAAAACTTAAACGAATTGTGCTTCGAACACGTATGCCCCACATGCCCTCAACAAGAGGAGGCCAAGCAAAGTCACTTGCGAAGCCTTGCGGAAATGGAAAATTTTAAAAAACGCTTGCGCCGTGAGCACGAAGAACAACTGACCTATGCCGCAGAAAAAGTGCTGGCGGATCTTTTGCCCACGCTCGATAACCTCGACCTCGCGCTCCAATACGGCAGCAAACACGAAGCATGCAAAGACATGCTCATGGGCGTGGAAATGACCCGCAAACTCTTGCTCGATGCCGTCAAATTGCACGGCCTCGAAGCCGTAGGCTCACAAGGCGAAGCCTTTAACCCCGAATGGCACGAAGGACTTTCCTTCGAAGAACGCCAAGATATGGAAGAAGGCCTTGTAAGCACGCTTCTGCAACACGGCTACAAGCTGAAAGGCCGACTCCTGCGCCCAGCCAAAGTCTGTATCAGCAAAAAACCTTCTTAAAAAGAGAACTCTATGAAACTTTGCTCAAAGGCGGTTGTCGACGCTGCCACTCTCAACGAATACTTTCACAGCAGCGATACATTTGCCACCCGCCTCGGCATTCAAATCGTAGAGGCCAGTAACGATCACGCCGTGGCCACCATGCCCATCGAAGCCATACACAGAAACGGCATGGGCAATGCCCACGGCGGAGCCATCTTTTCACTGGCAGATATGGCCTTTGCCGCAGCTGCACACGCCAGCGGCATCTTCTTCGTCAGCGCTCAAGCCAGCATTTCCTACTTAGAGCCCGGACGCATAGGACCCCTGCGAGGCGTCGCAAAAAAAGTGCGCTGCGGAAAAACCCTCGGCATCTTTGAAGTAAATATCTATGACGCCGATAATACCCACGTCGCACTCGCCACCATCACAGGGTACAGCACGCAAATACCCATCGAAAAACTCCACGAATATAGGGAAAAAAAAGCGCACAACGATAAAAACTAAGAAACAATACGTACTTTTTTCTTTTTCTTTTTGTTTTTGTTTTTGTTTTTTTCTTTTTTTTCTTGAGGGGGGAAGGGGATCTTTTGCCAAAACCCAAAAGATTCCCCT
>CAYJPE010000386.1:0-1835 GCA_964371965.1 uncultured Desulfovibrionaceae bacterium | reverse complement strand
CCTAAGAGGAAAGATTCCCTTCTCTCCTCAAGAAGAATAATTACTCAGTGTTGCCCTATGGCTTTCAACGTCAAAAGTTTTACAAAAGTCTTGTTTCAATAGTTCAGAAAATACATCCCAATTATCGGAGGTTCTATGCGTTGTGCAGGGTTTTTCCTTTTTTTTAGTTTCATATTCCTTACCGCTTGCGCCAGCGGCTTCGAACAACACTATTATCCCGTACCCGACTATGCCATCGAGGGTGAAGTACAAACATGCACCTCCACACGAACAGAAAGAATGGCAGGCCACGAAACTATTGAAGATGCGAAAGCACGCATGGAGGCGGTAGGCTATGTCCTTATAGGGCAGGCTCATTGGAAAAGCACCGTTGACGAAAGCGCGAAAACTGCCCGCACTCAGGGCGAAAAAGTCGGTGCCTGTATGGTCGTGTGGCGTAAAGAGGAGCTTGAGCTCGTTCATGACACGAGGACGGTGAGCGACACGGTGAGCATTGGCGACGCCGGCAGCATAACCATTGAATACGACGAGGACGTTGTCCTTCAGAATTATGATTTTATAGGGCTTTTTTTTGTAAAGCGACGTGATACATAGCAGGCCGCCAAAAAAAACAAGCGCCCCCTTCGGAGCAAAAAAAATCCAGACATCGTATGGATAGTGATATATCGCGATGTCTGGATTTTTATATTTCCTTGTTTTTTGAGCAGCAGTCTCAAGGGGAAACGCGTGTTTTCTTAATTACTTATCAGACCAAGCCCTTTAAGGAGTTCTTTCATCGTGTCGTATTGTTCTTGCACTTCATCTTTCCATTGTTTGCCACTCGTATTGTCGGGTATGAAACCAAGATTTTTGACATCCTGTATGAAAACAGGATTTTGCGATATCTTTTGTGTCACGTCGGCAAGTTTGTCAATGATTTCTTGCGGAACGTCTTTGGGCACGACAATGCCACTCCAGCCATAAAAACTCCCCTCATAACCTTGCTCGTTAAATGTTGGGACGTTGGGATATTTTTCGCTCTTGGTGCCAAGAGCAAGGAGCTTCAGTTGACCCGAATCCACAAGCTTTTCGTAATTATTGGCAAAAAGAAAACTGAGGTCGCCATGCTTGCCATTGATGGACGATACCGCCTCGGCAGAACTCGTGTAATGGACAGTGCGCATCATAACGTCGTTTTGAAAAGCCCAACTGGAAAAGGCCAAGTTCAACCATGAAACAGCGGAAGGACTGCTAAAAATGTAGTTTCCCGGAGTATTCTTTTGTGCCATTACTTGAAATTCCTTAAGGGAATTCCACGGTGCATTGACGTGCACCACAACACCTGTATTGCTGCGGATGAAGCGCGTCACATATTCAAAGCTGTTGAAGTGTAATGAACCAGTTCGATCAAGCAAGGGCATAACGATGCACGGACCTGCCTGCCCAAGAAAGAGCGTGTACCCATCCGCCTTTGCTTGTGCGGCAAAAACAGTACCCGTCAAACCACCGGAACCAGTTTTGTTCACCACAAGCACAGGCTGTCCCAATTCTTCTTGAGCATACTTTGCCCAAATTCTGGCGCTGGCATCGCTGTCGCCGCCGGTACCAAAGGGTACGACGAGGGTTATAGGTTTTTCCGGATATTCAGCCCGGGCAGGCTGTATCCATAAAATGCAGAACACAAGTGTCAGAACGAGAATGGTGCGAATGGTCATAAAGCCTCCTTTAGATTGTTGTGGGAGTGCGTGTTCACATTTTGTGCATATACTGTACGGGGACTGTCGTCAAATCTCACATGTGGCGCGGAGCCCGCTGATTTTTTTCTTGAGGGGGGAAGGGGATCTTTTGCCAAAACC
>CAYJPE010000385.1:0-1837 GCA_964371965.1 uncultured Desulfovibrionaceae bacterium | reverse complement strand
AAATAATTAATCAGTGTTTCCTTATATCAAGGAAGACGCGCATCCGCGCGCTGTGACTTTTTTTCTCTTTATTGCATCTTATCATTGCTGAACGGCGCCTAAAATGGGGTTTTTCAACGGGGTGATGAGGGATGTTTTTCGTTGGGCTGGCTCTGCTCCCATTGCTGCATAAATGTCTCAACGGCAGCAATGCTCTCGTGTACATTGCTTAATAAATCTTTCACTTTTGACATACTTCTCGCTACTTTTTGATGATGCTCGTGCACAAGAGCCAAGGCATCGGGCTGCGGTCGAGGGATAGGCAGATTGCGTACGGCTTCCATGGTAACGGTCAAGAGGCGAGAGCCCGAAGCTTGACTTTGCAAATGCTGTCGTACGCACGTGCGTCGCAAATACGCGAAAAGCCATATGGGATCCATATCAAAAGGACGAATGAGAAGCATGGATGTACCGGCAATATATCCATCTACGATAACACGGAAAAGTGTTTGTCTGGTTCCGTCGGCAGCGTTCAGGTGGTGTGTATAGTGTACTGTGCCAAAAGCAGGTAAGTCATCCACATAGGCCACCTTGCCAATGCTCGTGCCGCTCCCCCTAAATGTCAATAATATATCCCCTTCTTGGAGCAGGTATTTGCCTACGGTATGGTGAGTGTCTGCCAAGAGTATGGCTTGCCCGCCGTGCATATTGACAAAGGAAGACGTATCGTCAACATCAGCCAAGGCCATTTCGTTATAGACGAGGATGTCAGGTATGGCTTTGTGCTCCTGCTTTGACAAAGTGCTTATACATGCGGCTTTGTCGAAAGCTTGTCGTGGAATCTGACAGCGAAGCACCTCTGCAACATTTTTTAACAAAGTGTTTTCATGTACTTCAGAGATTTGTTTTGCCTGTAAGTTGCGCGAAATATGGTAGGCAGGCGTTAAATTGCAGGTTTGTGTATGGTAAATTCTGTTTGTTTCCATGAGAATGCTGAGCTCGTCCGCATTGTGTTCCGTCGCTGTGTCGTCGTGTAAAAGTGTGATTGCCAGCTTCATGTTCAACACCCCGGGGCCTACCCCCCACGTGGCTATTCGACACAGACGTATGTGGGCTGTTGGCGTGGGGCTGAATGTGAGGATGGCAGGGTATGCAATTGAAGACTGACGTCGGGGACGTGGTAATTGCAAAACCCCCGCTATTCTTCCTGTCTTTAGCCATTGTCGGCGAAGCTGATGAGATGTTCGGGAACCTAAAAAATCCCAGCCGACCAACATGACACCTCCAAGCCAATGCAAGGTATGCATCCATGGTTTATTTAAAAGGAGAGGGTCTTGTGTCAGCAGATAACATTGCGTTTGCGCCTGTAAAGCCCATTGAACGTTTTTCCAGTCTCCTTTGGGCAGAACCTCCTGCAAAAGCGCTTGAAGTGCCACGGCATTTTCATAGTCATCTTGATTGCAAGGCAAAAGGACACGAGCGCCAAAGTGCGCTGCCAAGAGGGCGACGGGCAAAAGGTGCCAACTGTCAAGAACAATACACGCTTTGTCGTTGTGCTCCTGCAACTGCATATACAAACAATTGGCCATAAGTAAGCACACATCGTGAACGGGGAAGATATGGG
Organism: uncultured Desulfovibrionaceae bacterium; assembly: GCA_964371965.1. Classification (GTDB taxonomy): domain Bacteria; phylum Desulfobacterota; class Desulfovibrionia; order Desulfovibrionales; family Desulfovibrionaceae; genus CAYJAD01. The sequence goes on along the minus strand of CAYJPE010000385.1, from coordinate 234 downwards.
GAAATTGCAAGCGTAGTCTCATAAGCTGATAATACATATTTTCGTGCAAGCTACACTGCCAGTGACCAAGAGAGTCAGGCGGTAAGAAGGCGACATTTTTTGGGCTTATAAGCTCATTGAGTTCAGCGTGAGCTTCGGCATTTTTCGCGTCATATGTATTGACAGAGCTCAGTTGCCGAAAAGACTGAAAAGGGGCAAGTGCATAACACATATGTGCCAAAAATGAAGCGCCGG
>CAYJPE010000384.1:0-1848 GCA_964371965.1 uncultured Desulfovibrionaceae bacterium | reverse complement strand
TAGAGTGAGGAACGAACGTCCCTTGACTTTTGCAGCGAACGAAATATGGCGACACGAAGACGGAAACGGAGCAATTGCCCTTGGTGAGTTGGAAAAAATGCCTTTAAAATTTTTGACCTCAAGAACTGAATGAGGGTATGCCCCCCCTCTGATGCCTGAATTGTTCGGCAGATTTTGAGGGAATATCTTTGAACCTTTTGTTCGCTTAACAGGGACTCCATTTTTCTGTTGCAGGATCAGGCACCGTCAAGGCAGGGGAGCTTTACATCGATGTGCCCGCCGAAGTCGTCACCACGGGCACAGCCTTGAATGGCCTTGTAGCGGGGCAGATTAACGCGCTCATTGACCCCGTGGCCTACATAGTCAAGACGGAAAATGTGGCCATGACTGCTTACGGCGCGGACGTGGAGAGCGACGAACGCTTACGAGAGCGGACACAACTTGCGCCGGAATTGTTTTCTTGTGCCGGGCCGTCCGGTGCCGTATAGGTATCACACCATCACGGCGCACCAAGACATTGTTGCCGCCGCCATTTGGACACCCGTGCCCGGCACCGTAGACATCCGTCCCGTGCTTGCCGGCGGCGCACTACCCACGGACGACATTCTTGCCCTTGTGCGCGAGCGCGTCAGTGCCGACGACGTGCGCCCTTTGACCGACACCGTCATCGTGGCGGCTCCGGAACCGTATGCTTACGACTTGCGCGTGTCGTGGTCATTGGTCAAAAGCGACGAGGCCTTATCAAACAGTATTGCGCAGCGCGTGACGCAGGCTGTGGAGACGTACAGAATGTGGCAACGCTCCACACCCGGGCAAGACATTGTGCCCACGAAGCTCATTTCTTTGATGGAACAGGCAGGGGCGCGGCGTGTTGTGGTGGGCTTTGAGTACACGATTTTGCAGCCGAAGGACATTGCGCGGGAAAGTGTGGTGGACGTCGTGTTTTTAGGGGTGGAACATGCGTAAGCTCTTATGGATACCGCTGTGCCGTATGCAGAATGCGAATGATGCGTATACAGTTTTTCAAAACTTTGTACACAATTATATAATGTGCATGAACAACTACCTCGTGTGTGCCTGCTTGACGTCCTTTTCTGCCCATGCGTGGATACACTTTCAGGCTCTCTGCTTTCGCATGAATCATGCCTTGCAGGGCTTCTGCGGCCTCCAAATTATCCTGAGCGATAAAATGAAGAATAGTAAACAGGTCGCTCTGCGCAGGCTGTGCCCAAGAAAGAGTATATCTCATGACTTGTATGAATTAATAATTGCTTGCATTTCTGCCATAACTTGTTCATGGGGCACATCATTCTCCGGTGGGCTATCAAGTCCCTCTTGCACCTTGGCGCGGAACCATTCGTCGTACTTTCTTTCTTCTGGAGACATAGGCGCAAGTTCTTGTACAAAGTCTGTTTCTTGCGCGTTTAAGGAACTATTTGCACAGGCATGTGACATAGGAACCTCACTTTTTTTCTCACACTGTCCCATTCTTGCGATAAAGTCAAGGAGCGTGTGCCATGCCTACAGGGCAAACGCATCTAAATTGAAACTTCTGGCTAAAATCTGAAAAGTATGTTATTATTATAAATTTAACATATTAGACTAAAAATCCTTGCTTATTTCTTAGGAATAAGCTTTCTTTTATGATAATAGTTTTCAAAAATTTTCATATACATGCAGGCAACTCTTCTCTTGCTCAACAGAGGCATTTCGCTTTTTGCGAAAAATGCAGAAAATTGAAGCAAAATTTGCATTTTTCTGAAAAAATAAGATGCGTTAGCCCTGGCCATGCCTACAGGGCAAACGCATCTAAATTTCCTTGACTGGTTTTCCCATAAGTAGCATCAT
>CAYJPE010000383.1:0-1853 GCA_964371965.1 uncultured Desulfovibrionaceae bacterium | reverse complement strand
AGCCCTTTGGCAGGATGTGGTCGTATTGTAATACGGCTACCATCCTGCCAAGAAATTGCCCCCCGTGCAGTGGCGAAATTATGTAATTTTGAAAATCTCCCTTATCAGCCCGTTGATAAAGTGCAATCTGCGGCGTCAGCGATAAAAGTCAAACCGCTTATGTATGCCTAATACACAGCGCGCCTTGACTTTTTTCGCTTCCTTGCGCTCTTTGCAGGGGGGCACTTTGTGAACGGACTGTCAAAGATGGAGTTTTTCAACAGCCTGCTAAGGGTAAAGTTCCCCTTCCCCCCTCAAGAACAATAATTAATCAGTGTTTCCTTAAATATTGCCTTACCTTGCCTTGTACATCGACTGCGCATACCTGAAAAAAAATCTTTGCAATGTCGAAACCGATACGGCATACTGTTCTTGTGGTTCGCTCCTTAACAGTCCGTTGAAAAAGTGCAATCTGCGGCGTCAGCATAAAAAAGCCAAATCGCTTATGTATGCCTAATACGCGTTGCTCTCGATAGCCGTAACACTCGTTCCTCGTGTAACGGCTACGCCTTCGGCGCCCTTTGGGTCGGTCTGCGCGCCTTGACTTTTTTTGCTTCCTTGCATCTCACACTTTTTGAACGGACTGTCAAAAATGGAGTTTTTCAACAGCCTGTTAAGTGTCTATTAATGTGTAAACACTATGGCACAAAGATGCTGGTGCGCCAAGTGCGCCTTGGGAGTGGGTCTAGCCTATCAACAGATTGCCAAGAGCATAAATGATTTTTCATATGCCACAAACAGAGCATGCATTATACATGAAACAGCCTTTCAGGAGAACACTATGGCACAAAAATCATCCCCCCCCGAGGAACACGCTTTTGCCGGTGTATGTACGAACTTGGATATACCGGCTATAATACACGATCCTTTGCGTGCCTACGTGACACTTCTTATGAAGTGGAATGCCTCCATGAACCTTGTAGGCGCCCGCACATGGCAAAGTTGTGTGGAAAATCTTGTGCTCGACTCTGTGTATGTGGCGCAATTTTTGCGTACACTTGCTCTTTCGGATGAACACCATACATGGGATTTTGGCGCCGGAGCGGGTTTGCCTGGTATACCTTTGCGAATGTTGTGGGAGCATGGGCATTATACCATGGTGGAGGCGCGTGAGAAGAGAGCGCTTTTTTTGCAGACGGTACTGGCTCAGGTGCCTCTTGCACGTAGCAGTGTTTTTGCGGGTCGTGTGGAGCATTTTTTTTCTGTGGCTCCCACGCCGGCATACATGGTTATAAGTCGTGCTTTTATGCCGTGGGCGCAGCTTGTGACCTTAGTAGAAGGCGCGCAAGAAAATGGTCATATAAATAACGATGCACGCATTATTTTTTTGGCACTTGACGATGCGCCCGAAGCAGCATTGCAAGCAATGGGCTGGTATGTGGAGTGTTCGTATCAATATTTCGTGAACAATAAGGCGCGGTACTTGTGGTCAGTACGGAGGGTGACGGGCGGGCGTTGAAAAAGTCCATATTACGTAGTCCGTTCAAAATGGATTTTTTCGGCAGACTGCTCAACATACACAAGTGATTTGACTTTTTTCGCTTTCTTGCATCCCACACTTGTTGAACGGCCTGTCATACCGAGGGGTCTTTTTGCGCGGCCTTGTGTGGTTATGACAAAGATCACCATACCGCTTTATGAATTTAAAATATTATATCTGTGATTTTGGGGGCTTACCATTAAATATTGCAAATATGCAACTTTTTTCAATATTTTACTTGACTTTTATATGGGAGATGCATATCTTTCTTTCACAGCGAATGACGCGGGGTGGAGCAGTTCGGTAGCTCGTCGGGCTCATAACCCGAAGGTCG
>CAYJPE010000382.1:0-1866 GCA_964371965.1 uncultured Desulfovibrionaceae bacterium | reverse complement strand
CGTAGCCAATCCCCACGCCGTGCCGATGAAGTAGTCGCCCACATTTGACACTGCCCCATATTTTCTAAGGTCGGGGTCGTTGTGGACGCATGACCTCAAGAACATGGGGCAACGGGCAAAATGTTTCCCGAAATCAAGGAATTGAGTATTTCCCGAAGCCAGTTGCCAAGCTCTCCCAAGGCACTGTTTTCATCGGTGACAGTGGGAGTCGCCGTCGTGTCGGAAATGCCCCGCCGCGTAGCATAGGCCGTCTTGATGTAGTTCGCCACGCGCTCTTGCACGGCCTCATAATCTTGCAGTCCATGCCCCCGTATCATAAGGGCGCGAGCATTTCCGAGGCCGTGTATTCTGCGCCGTTGTAAGTGACACCCGAATACATAGCCTCCCGTACTTCTTGATTTGTCTTTCGACAGAGCGGGGAGATTGACCAATAGGACGACCCCGCAATGAACCAGTTGTAACACCATCATGGTGCCGTATTGCTTGAAAATGTCCATGAAGTCTTGCAATTTTTCTTTGAGTTTGCCGTCCTAAACATAATTTTGGGGCATAGTGTTTGAATTCTGAAAGGATGGTCATTTGCCGCATTGTACAAGGCCAACGGGTCAATGTCTGCCGCTGGTGTGGCAGGATTTGCAAGAGCTTGCGCCCCCTTAAGTCATAATGTCGAAAGCGAAGAAACAGTTGTGACACCATCATGGTGCCGTGCCCACGGCATTGACTTTGCCGCGACACAGAGCATCACTTTCGTCAACGCAAGCAATGTCGATACTGCCAGCGTTTCCGTTGAACAAAAATGTGTAGTCGCCGCCAGAACTGAACCAGTTTTCACTGAACTCCCAATCGACATCAAAGCAGGGGGGGGGAAACGGACAGGCCGCGTCTTTCGTTGAGGCAATATTGCAATGCCAAAGACTGCAAAGTCCCGTTGGCAATGGCTGAATAGTGCGTCACATTTTGGTCGGGAGCTTGGACGGTTATTTGACCGCCCCTTGTGTGTACTGACCTGCAAAATAGTCAACGCCCAAGTCCCACACCCCAAACGTCTGTATTGGCGTCCAAATTTATGGAGAAGCCGATGCAAGCCAAAATGGCCACTTGGAACAAAGAAAGCCCCTTGAAAATGGGCGCAAGCGCACCCACCCAATTTTTGCGAATAGCAGCCCGTTGAAAAACTCAAATTTTCAGGCTGTTCAAAAAGTGTGAGACACAAGGAAGAGAAAAAAAGTAAGCAACGCCGTGTATATAGACATACATAAGTTGTTTACTTTTTTTCTCTGACGCCGTAGATTGCACTTTTTCAACAGCCTGATAGGGGCAAAGCGCACGGGCATCCATAAAGAGCTGTACTTTTTGCCAAATGGCGCACCCTCGTGGGCAGTGCCCGCCACACCATGATGGTGCCACAGCGGCAATGGCAAGCACCCACAGGGACAAGAAGGAACCGGAGCCGAAATGACAGCCAAGGCCACCCCGCTCGATAAAGTCAAATACTGAAAATATTTGCAACATTAACTCAGCACCGCTGACGGTGTCACAACCGCGCCGTCACCGCTCAAGCCTTGTTCCCATGTGTCCCAGCCTTGACCGAGAAGGGTGTCGAGGAATTGCTTGCTTGCGTCACTTGCCCAATAATCTGCGAGGACGACTTGGGAGTCAGCAGGAATGTCTTGTGCCATGAGTCACCTCACCATGATGGTGCCACAGCCATCACTGCTGTGCGCCGATGCTACGCGCGTATAAGCTGTAGCACCATCATGGTGTCGTTCAAATCCTTATGCCCTTCCATGCGTGAAAGCGCGTCAAGCGAGAGCATGACGGCAACACGGTCAAGCAAGGCCGTGTTCTTGCGCGTCAATTCAAATT
>CAYJPE010000381.1:0-1867 GCA_964371965.1 uncultured Desulfovibrionaceae bacterium | reverse complement strand
TTGGCAAAAGTTCCCCTTCCCCCCTCAAGAAAAATAATTAATCAGTGTTTCCTTAAATCGTTATTTGATGACAATGTCTAGGGGCATAAGTAGCGTGATGTTTTCTCGCTGACGACGCGGAGTGTCGTTTTTCAACAACCTGTGAGCACACGCTTACTGCAAGAGGAGAATACCCATGGATCACAATAAAGACATGCTCAAGGCGCCCCTTGTGCCCCTGTTTTTTTCTTATAGCATACCATGGACCCTCTCTATGCTCGTCCTTTCTTCGGCAGGTGTTATAGACGGCATTTTTATTGGACATTATGCCGGGCCTTTGGCCTTGGCTGCTGTCAATATTGTCTGGCCTATTTTTTCCCTTGTCATGGGGATTGGTGTGGCTATTGCTGCCGGCGGCGGTGTGCGTTGCTCTGCCTACCTTGCTAAAAATGAAGATACCAAAGCTCAAGGCATGTTTACTAATTGCTTGTTATTTATGCTTTTTTTTGGTCTTTGTATCATTTTGCCGTGCTTTTTCTTTTCAAAGAACATTGTACTTTTATTGGGTGCAGATGAAAGCACTCTTCCTCATGCCATACGTTACCTTGAAACAGTTATGTACTTTTTCCCCGTCTTGTGTGTGGGGCTTGTGTTGTCATTTTTTTTACGGGTTGATGAACGCCCCACGCTGGCAGCCTTAGGATATACCATAACGGCCATTATAAATATGGTGCTTGACTATGTTTTTATAGCTCATTTTGGCTGGGGTGTACACGGTGCGGCTCTTGCGACGGGCATTGGCTATTCGTCCATGATTGTGCTCTATGTGGCTGTTTATTGGTTTGGCAAAACGCCACGTCGACTTGCGCTTGTTCGGGCATGGGGACAATGGAGAGAGGTTTTTGCGGCCATGTGGAATGGCATTTCAGAGATGATCAGCGAAATGTCTTCTGGCATTGTCCTCATCATTATGAATATTGCCATGATGCGTATGGCGGGCGCGTATGGGGTTGCGGCTTTTACGGTGGTTGGTTATCTGAATTGGTGTTGCCTCATTCTTTCCTTTGGCTTTGCCGACTCTTTAAGTCCGCTTATAAGTGCCAATCATGCGGTGCATGCGCATAAACGTAATCGTGGTTTATTACGCATTGCTTTGGTCACCGTGGGCACGGTGGGACTTGCCTGCTTTGCGCTTATGAGCTTTTTTCCGAAGGAACTTGTGCAGCTTTTTCTTCCTCACAGTGAAGGGACAAAAGCAAGCATTATTGCCGAAGATTTTATGTATATTAGCCGATTTCTCTTCCTTTTTTGTGGAGCTAATATCGTTTTGACAGCCTATCTTACCGGTCTTTTTCAAGCGATGGCTTCGGGTATGGTGGCTTTATTGCGCACACTTCTTTTGCCGGCGCTCTTCGTGAATACACTTTCTCTGTTTTGGGATTATAAAGGTGTGGCACTGGCCTTGCCCATATCAGAATTTCTTACTTTGCTTCTGGCGATTTTACTGTGCCGTAAACAGCAGAGCACCCTAACAGCCCGTTGAAAAAATGCAATCTGCGGCGTCCCCTTCGGAGCTGGGATAAAAAGTAAACAACGTATGTATTTCTATATACACGGCGTTGCTTACTTTTTTCGCTTTCTTGCCCCCTTACAGAGCTGGCACTTTTTGAACGAACTGTCAAAAATGAAGTTTTTCAACAGCTTGTTAAAAAAGCAGTGACCACGAGATACTCATGCTATGCTTACGCAACAAAGACGACACACGCGTCCATTGTACACAAAGCTTGCGCAGATACATTTTTTTGCCCTGTGTCAGGGCAAGAGCGTCTTAATTTTTTGTTATTGCAAACCGTTGTGCAGTAGTATACTTCAGTGTTGTTTTTAGAAA
>CAYJPE010000380.1:0-1874 GCA_964371965.1 uncultured Desulfovibrionaceae bacterium | reverse complement strand
TAAATGGCTTGTAAATTTACAAACGAATCACGCTATTAGGAAAACACTGTTGGCAAAGTACCATTTAGTCATATTCAAAGACGGAGGCACGGGAGGTAGCCGCAAATTCCATTTCAACACGGGACTTGCGTGGCTTTCTTTTTTTTGCGTACTTTTTCTTTTTCTGAGCAACCTTTGGCTTGGGCATAATTATTTGACTCAACGCCATTTGCAACAACAGTTAAATACCGCCGAAAAAACGCTTAACGATCAAAATGTGCAGCTTTTAAGCTTGCTTGATGGCATTGCACAAATTTCTCGAGACATGCAACGCGTGGAGCGCTTTGATGCGCAGTTGCGCCATATAATGCAGCTGGATAAAGAATTGGGTGTTGCCGACACAAGTACACGGCGCGACGAATTGTTGCAAGGTTCTCTTCCCCTACACCGTCCAACGCTTATGGCGCGGCGTATGCAAACATTTTTGCGTCAACTGGCAGAGGACGTACGCCTTGAAGAAATTCACCAACAAGACATTTTGCGTCTGCTGCGCGACAAAAAAACACTTATACTCACAACACCCTCCATTTGGCCTGTTCATGGCTTTGTATCGTCCAATTTTGGCATGCGTCGGGCACCCTTTAGTGGCTTACAGTCTTTTCATAAGGGGATAGATATTGCGGCGCGAACAGGCACACCTATTGTGGCCACCGCCGAGGGCACGGTCAAGCAATCCGGTAATGACGGAGCCTACGGCATCGTTGTCGAGATTGACCACGGCGCGGGCATCTCCACAAAGTATGCACACATGCAGCGCAGTATCGTCAAAGTTGGTCAATATGTACGCCGCGGCGAAACCATTGGCGCCGTAGGCATGACAGGCAGAACCACGGGCCCTCATTTGCACTACGAAGTGCTTGTGGGCGGTGTGCCTAAGGATCCTCGAAACTTTTTCTTAGAATAGTACACTAGCAGGGCTTTTGCAATATGACTATATTTATTCGCACTTGTGTGTGCTTTTGTTTATGCAGTCTTCTTTTGCCTGCATCTTCATTGCTGGCACGTCCAAGCTTGCAATATTATATTGGTATGCCATATATCACCAATCCTTTGGGCGATGGTCAAAGGAGTCGCTACTCTCCCGGCCCCATAGTGCGTGAAGATGGCTTTGACTGTACAACGTATGTGGAAACGATGCTTTCTCAATATCGAACAAAACATTATAAAGAAAATTTTAATCTCAATATCCTCAAAATTCGCTATACAGACACTGAGCCAAGTTTTTTTTCGCGCACCCACTTTATGGAATATCATTGGATTCCCAATGCCATGAAACACAAGCTCATATCACCTTTCTTGACAAAGTATGTGCAATACAGTGATTTTCATATTAACTTGCAAGCATGGTTTTTAGGAAATACATTTGCGATACACAAAGACAAGCTCTACACAAAAAAGGTCATGCAACTGCCACACACGGCTGCCGCATCCATACCCTATGTTCCCGTACGCCATCTCACAGTCGACTTCATGCGGACATTACAAGATTTTATGCTCGTTTTTTTTCTTAAAAAATTGCCACAAAATGCATGGGCAGGCTTAGAAGAAGAACAAACAGTTGTGACGCACATGGGCTTGTTGATAGATGGCGAGCTGTATCACGCCAGTAGCAGGCGCAAAAAAGTTTCCCAATTGGACTTTTTAGAATACTTGCAAGAGAGTAAGAATATTGTGGGTGTCAGTTTTTATACAATTCATTAGGGGCTGCTTCTGAGGAAACGTTCTTGCAACAAAAATATACAAGGAACTTCTTCTCTCTCAGTGATTGAGGATTCCTCTTTTCAATGTATTGAAAAGAGGAATAAGTAAAGCGTTTTGAGGGGATGGGGGGAGTT
>CAYJPE010000379.1:0-1886 GCA_964371965.1 uncultured Desulfovibrionaceae bacterium | reverse complement strand
CCCCCCATCCCCTCAAAACGCTTTAATTATTCATCTGTCTAGGCGCTGTCGTCAAATGCGCCTTTTCGGTCAAATACCAGAAGAGTATATTCCCTCAAAAAAGTGCATCAATCTTGATATAGCACAAAAAATCGCTATGAGGCGACAAGCCCCTAAGAAAGCAGAATGATATGAAATAGCGCACGCATGAAGCGCTTTTTTATTGACAAAGCTGAGCATTGTGATTATGTTGTTCTTCCGTGTAATCAATGCAAAACAAACACTGATAGTATACCTTTTTGCCTTTGACAGACTGTTGACTGCGTCAGACTCATTTCGCGAACCCCTCATATATCCTAAATATACCGCGGGCTTCCCAAAATTCGCCTTTCTCGTCAAAAAAACACATTTTTGATAACACCAGCGTTTCCCTTAACAGTCCGATGAGAAAGCCTGTAATGATCAGCATGTTACGAAAATGTCATCTACGGCGTTAGCGATAAGAGTTTCAACCTCGTAATGTATGTCTCATACTCCGCTCGCCTTGACTTTTTCCGATTCCTTGTACTCTTATATCCAAAGGGCACTTTTTGAACGACCTGTTGCGGCATGGAGCCTTGACGTTTTTTCACAAACTATAAGCACATTTCCAGTACATAAACGTTCCGTACTGTTCACATGGGGGAGGAGAAATGTTTGCCAAACTTGAAGAGCTTGAAAAAAAATACATGGATCTTGAAACACAGCTCGCACAGCCTGATGTTTTTACCGATCAAGAGCGTTATCGGAAGCTGACGAAAGCACATGCTGACTTGCGCGATGTTGTGGAACTTTTTCGTGAGCACCGCGATTTAAGGGAAGAAATGCAAGAAAATTCGCTGCTTTTGCATGACAGCGATGAGGACATTCGCCAAATGGCTCTTGAAGAGTTGCACACGGCAGAAGAACGCCTTCCGAACATTGAGCAGGAGCTTAAGGTTTTACTCTTGCCCAAGGATCCTTTGGACGAAAAAAATACCATTTTTGAAATCCGCGCCGGTACAGGCGGAGAAGAAGCCGCTCTTTTTGCTGCTGATCTGTTTCGTATGTACACGCGCTATGCCGAGATAAAGGGTTGGAAGGTGGAAATAATGAGTGAATCCCCTTCTGATACAGGTGGGTATAAAGAAATCATTGGCCTTATCACGGGCGATCGCGTCTATAGCCACTTGAAGTTTGAAGCAGGTACGCATCGTGTGCAACGTGTTCCTGCCACAGAAGCGCAAGGACGTATCCATACTTCCGCCGCCACTGTGGCCATTATGGCAGAGGCCGATGAAGTGGACGTGAACATTCGCCCGGAAGATTTACGCATTGACGTATATCGTGCCTCTGGCGCTGGTGGTCAACATGTCAATAAAACAGAATCTGCGGTGCGCATAACACACTTGCCCACCAATACTGTGGTGACGTGCCAAGATGAAAAAAGCCAGCACAAGAACAAAGCGAGCGCCATGAAGGTACTTGCTTCGCGCCTTTTGCAAGTGGAGCAGGAAAAACAGATGTCGGCTATGTCGGCAGACCGCAAGGCGCAGGTGGGTTCTGGCGATCGGTCTGAACGCATTCGCACCTACAATTTTCCGCAAGGGCGATGCACTGACCACCGGATAAATTTAACACTCTACTCTCTTGAAAAAATTATGGAAGGCGAGATTGCTTCGCTGATAGAGGCACTCACGACACACAATCAAACCGAAGCACTTAAGGCACAAGGGGATGTGTAAGAGAAGTACTGATTAAACAAAAACGAATACAAAATTTATTGTAAAAACAGTCTTCAAAAAAGAACTCCTCTTCAGTTATTGAGGATTTCTTCTTTCAATTCAGTGAAAGAAGAAATAATTAAAGCGTTTTGAGGGGATGGGGGG
>CAYJPE010000378.1:0-1892 GCA_964371965.1 uncultured Desulfovibrionaceae bacterium | reverse complement strand
CTTAACGAAAGGAGAACATCATGAATGCACCTATCATTTATATAGGCGGTAGCAAGGGCGGCGTGGGCAAGAGCAAAATGTCTTTCGCACTGATTGACTATTTGCGGCGCAACAAGGAGCAAGTGTTGTTGGTGGAATCGGACAACGCCAATCCCGACGTGTACAAGGCACATGTCAAACTCACGCATGGGCTTGAGGACGAGGGGCTGGTCTGCAAAATACTTGACCTCGATACTGCCGAAGGCTGGATTGAGCTTGTCAATGAAGCGGACAAATATCCCGACCACACCCTTGTCATCAACTCAGCGGCGCGGAGCGTCATAAAAACCTTGGGGCATCAAAAGTTACGGGGCAATGCTCAGAAACACGCTGGCAGAACTCGTCCTCGGGACAAGGGGAAATCATCACCTTTTGGATTATCAACAGGCAAAGGGATTTCGTGGAACTGTTGTACTTGTTCATGGAGGTGTTCCCCAAAGCCCGCATTCATGTGTGCCGCAACTTATACTTTAGCAAAGCAGAAAAGTTTGAGCTGTACAATACGTCCAAGTCTCGCGAGACCTTGGAAGCGCAATGCCCAACACTGGACTTTCCCGCCCGCGCAAACATTGGGCAGACCGTGTCACAACCAAGCTCTACTCTGACAGAGCATCCCCAAAACTTGCGAGGCCGAAGCGGCAAAGCATTTGCCCCCCTTCGGATATAAAAACGACCGCGCGGAATTGCGCCGCTGGCAACAGGAGTACGATGACGTGTTCGCGTCTGTCTTCACGGACAAAAAGGAGAGCATGTAATGGACGACATTCACATAGCCCGCTACGAACAACTTTTGGGCCGCAAGCTTCCTTCGGAAGATAAGGAGCGCTTGCACCGTATCCCCTTCGGATAGAGGGACACGTTGAACATACGAGACAACGATGCCTTTTGGGACATTATTATCGCAATGGAATATCAGCGCGTTTACTACGAAGTTTTGCCTCAAAGGATTGAGCAAGGCGCCCCAAACCGATACGGGGACACTCTGGACAAACTCTCCGTTGCCGCAAAACACGAAGTCGCCGTGGCACAGGCTACGCTGGCGGAAAGTGTCGTGGCGCAAGCGCAGAAACTCTCCTTACGGCAAAACATACAAAGCTATATCACATGGGGAAGCATCGTTCTGACGCTTATCATTATATATGGAAGTCTCATGCTGTGGGCAGGATATTCTTTAGGTGAAGGCAATATACAGAATTGACACATGATATTGCGTATGCCTGTGGGTGTTTTGCTGGGCGGCGTGGGGATATGCAGTGGCATGTGTGCCGCTGTGTATGGCGCACGGGCTTTTGCGGACAGCAAGAATGCTTGGATTAAATATTCCATAATAGCGATGACTTGTGTATTTCTTGGGATTTTAACTCTGTTATCGGTAATTCGTTGACAATTATAGTCAACACTAATATTTAGGGTCTGACATATAGAGCATGCGATTATACTCAGCCTTAGAAATTCGATTCTGGGCGGCAAAGAAATTGTGAAAAACACATAATTTCGCCACTGCCGCCCCAAAATCTCCACTGCTACAACGAGCATAAGTGTGCGTTCATCGCCACATAAACTCTCTAACGTAGCAACAGGAGATTAGGCATTGAATAGATTGAAAAAAAGCAAAGGATGGTGGTTGAATTGTCGCGTCAAGGCATGTTTTCCAAACGACATTGCGCGAGCGTTGTGTATCAGCACGAAAACTGTGTACTGGCATCTTGCCTCCGTCAGAAAAATTCTTGGTGTCCATAATAATTTTAGCATGTTATATGCTGTATATCATACCAAGGATTTATCTGTCGCGCCCTTTATATTGACCCCGCGCGGACAAAAGGTATTTCGACTTCTTATTCAGGGGGATACGG
>CAYJPE010000377.1:0-1895 GCA_964371965.1 uncultured Desulfovibrionaceae bacterium | reverse complement strand
AGCGTACTTTAGTACGTGCGCATAAGAAAAAAAGCTTTTAACGACGTGAGAGGGAGAAAGATGAATATCGTGAAATCGTCCAAAATCGTACAAACAAACACAAACACGAACCCACAACACAAACACGAACCCACAACACAAACAAACACAAACACACAGCGCACACAGACAGCACAACACACAAAGGAGACGTACATGCATACAGACACTTATGTGGCAAAGGCACATGTGGTCGGTTTTATCATGCCAAACTTTCTCGAAAAAAGAAAACTCTCCTTAGGCGCAAAACAACTCTACGCACTCCTATGCTCATTCGCAGGCACAAAAGACCACTGCTGGCCCTCCCACAAAACACTCGCCGCACGTCTTTCCTGCTCCGTCTCAAGCATTAAAAACTACCTCCGACAACTCACACAACACCAACTCATAAAAATCAATCACGACAGCAGCCGCACCATGCGCTCTTGCATCTACTATATGCTGACGCCAAAAGAATTTCAAAACAGCAAACCACACTCACCGCAATTCATACACACATCACACGCCCCACACGCCACCGGCACACAACACGCACGACACAAGCTTGCTGCAAACGCAACAGGCACAACGCAAAACAAGCCATACCCAAAACATACCACCTCATATAGGGACAAAGGAAAGATACACAGCACACATATACCTAGCCAAAATCTGACTGGTCAAAATCTGACTAGCCAAAATCTGACTGGTCAAAATCTGGCTGGGGGACAGGCAAATTTTGGCTACAATCTTAATCTTAATGAATTTAAGAAAAAACCCCCCATAGTCCCCCCAAGCCTTCCCCCTCTGCCCAAGGCGCAAGGCACGGCCTTGGTGCTGGCGCCTATGCTCACGCAGACATGGGAACATGGGGGAGGGGGGGAGCATACGCTTCACAAGAAAGAAGCCCTTGCCTGCCAAAAAAACGTTGTCTGCCAAAAAACCGTTGCCTGCCAAGACGCTGTTGTCTGCCAAAAAACCGTTGCTCAGCCAGAAGCCGTCGAGCGTAGCGTCACCACGTCTAGCAGCGCCACGCCTAGCAGTATAGGTGTGCCCGCAGAGGTTTTTGTGGGGGGTGTTTCTTGTGCAGAAGAGGCAATAAAGGCAGAAAGGCCACAAGCAAGTACGCCCTTGCAGGCACAGAGCGTTGCAAAGCACATGCCCAAGAAGTTAGAGCAGCCCACAAGTGCGCAGCGTGCAGACTCGTATGACAGAGACGCCTGTGAGAGGGATTTTGAGCAATTTTACGCCCTTTACCCCAAAAAGTGTGGCAAAGAGAATGCTCGCAAGGCATGGCATACTGTGCGCCGTCAGGGGCTTTTGCCCAAGCAGGAGCAGCTTCTTGAAGCTGTGCGTCATGCTATGGCGTGCCACCGTTGGCAAAAGGATGACGGTCGATATATTCCTTATCCGGCAACCTATGTGCGTGACAGGAGGTGGCTGGACGAGGTGGAGAGTGGTGCTCATGGGCATGCATGCGGGAGTGTTCGCCCACAAGAAAGCGACAAAGAGAAGCTTATTGCCCAAATCGCCGAGCAGAAGGTGCGTGAAAGGCAAGAGGAGCTTCGTGCCATACAGGCTTACAGTGGCGATTTTGAGTGTTTGAGGCGGTGTTTTGCTCCTTGTGCCGGTTCTCATATGGCGTCTGTGCGCGGGCTTTATGTCAGTTTGCGCCGTAAGGGCAGGGCACCGCAGGCACATCATGTGCCAGACGATGCCAAGGATATGGATTTTGGCGGCTGGCTTCGGGCTTTTGCGCAGCGTGCGGACGCGTTGCCCTGTTAGGGAGACACTGATTAAATACAAACATATACAAATCTTACTAGTGCCTTGTCTTTTCTAAATGTGTGTTTTTGAAAAGCATGTGGGGGGAAACT
>CAYJPE010000376.1:0-1903 GCA_964371965.1 uncultured Desulfovibrionaceae bacterium | reverse complement strand
AAAAACACCGTTTGACCCCTTCGGAGCGGGGGCAAAACGCAAAAGAATTTATTTAAAGACAGCCCCTAGATGTTCCCTACGTTCCCGATAAACGTCCACAACATGACAACGAACACACATCAGAGCAGGAAGCATGCACACAATGAGAAACACGTGCTCGTTGCATACTCATGTTATAAAAACACAGTTTGAAGGAAAAACCATGCTCATCCCCCGCCTTACCATAAGCGCCATCCGCGGCGGTGCCGGCAAAAGTCTTTTGTCCCTCGGGCTATGCCGCGCCTTCCTCAACATGGGCATCGCCGTCAAAGCCTATAAAAAAGGCCCCGACTATATCGACGCCCACTGGCTCGCACAAGCCAGCAAAGCCCCCTGCACAAATGTAGACCCCTATTTTCTCGACGCCGAAAAACTGCGCGCGCTCTTTGTACACGCGTGGAACATACAACATGCAAAACATACGACAAAAGCCATAGCTCTCATAGAAGGCAACAGAGGGCTTTTTGATGGGCACGACGTCAAAGGCACACGCTCCACAGCCGCCCTTGCCCGTACACTCAGCACACCCATCCTCCTTTCCCTCGATATAACAAAATCCACGCGCACCGTGGCTGCCATTCTTCATGGTTTACAGAATTTTGAAAAAGACGTGTATATTTGCGGTGTTGTACTCAACCAAGTGGGCACATCCCGCCACGAAAGCATTGTACGAAAAAGTATAGAACATTACACAGACGTGCCCGTTTTAGGCGCCCTGCCACGCCTTGCAGAAAACCCTTTGCCGGAAAGGCACATGGGTTTGTCTGTGCATAACAGTGCTGAGACGCACACGGCAGGCACGACGACAAGCCTTCAGGACGTGGCGCTTGACGCGCAAAAAAAACTCGAATTTTTAGCCACCTTTATCGCTGAACATTGCGACTTGAAAGCAATATACACTCTTGCAGCACAAGCACCGGCTTTTGTAAAAACAGCTCCTTTTTGGTCGGAATATCAGGAGAAGACGCACATGCCGCCCGCGTCCTCCACGGATTGCGCTTTACGTCCACAGGCACTTTTGGGCACACAAAAAACAGCACAACATGCCCCTGTCCGCATAGGCTATGTAGACGATGCGGTTTTGTGGTTTTATTACGAAGAGAATTTGGAGGCTCTTCGCAGGCAAGGCGCACAACTTGTGAGCGTATCGCTCTTGGATCCAAAACCATGGCCAAAGGATATTCAAGGCCTGTACTTGGGCGGTGGTTTTCCCGAAGAGTATTTGGAAACGTTGTCCACCTCGCCCCATATGGCGCGTATAAAGGCTTTTTTCTTGGCGCACATGCCCATTTATGCCGAGTGCGGTGGTTTTATGGTCTTGGCGGAAGCTGTGGTGCGTCATGAGCGAGCATGGCCTATGGTCGGTATTTTTCCTGTGCAAGCGCATTTTCACAATAAACCTCAAGGGCTTGGTTATGTGCAGGCGCAGGCTGTGTGTGACAATCCATTTCACCCGCGCGGCTCGTGCTTTCGGGGGCATGAATTTCATTATTCGCGCTGTGTGTGTCGGGATGAAGGCGCTGTGCAGGTGGCGCTTGCCCTTGAACAGGGTGCGGGCATGGGTATTATTGTGCGCCATGCAGACGAAAACAACGTGAGCAGGGGCAACGAGGGGCAAGAGAGCCGTGTCCAGAAAGAACACATGGCCGACGGTCTTTTTGCGCGCAACACTTTTGCGTCCTACATGCATATGTACGCTGTAACATGCCCGTGGTGGGCGGCAAACTTTGTGCAACTGGCGCGTGCATGGCGGGAAGAGAGCACCGTTTCAGTTGAAAACACGAGTGAGTCATGAAAAAAAGGTACAGAGTTTGACCAAAAAGAAAAAGGCTAGTTGTTGTAACTAGCCGAAATTCTTGGTGCC
>CAYJPE010000375.1:0-1914 GCA_964371965.1 uncultured Desulfovibrionaceae bacterium | reverse complement strand
TTTTAACGACGTGAGAGGGAAAAAGATGAATATCGTGAAATCGTCCAAAATCGTACAAACACACAAACACACAAACACACAAACACACAAACACGCACAAACAAAAAAACACAAAAAAAACACAAAAAAAACACAAAAAAAACACTCAAAGCAGACAGTAACAACTTTGAAACCTCGGAGGCTCACATGCCAGACTATGACACAGAAGGCATTCCCCATGAATTGCAAGGCGATATTGCTATCATATTGCCGGCTTACAATGAGTCACAAACGGTTGTCGAGACCATCTACGCCTTCCATAAAGCCTTACCGGCAGCGCGCATCTATGTGGTGGATAACAATTCGACAGATGATACTTCTGCTAAAGCACGGGCAGCCATGCAAAGCAAGAACATTCCCGGAGAAGTTCTTTTTGAAAGGCGCCAAGGCAAAGGCAATGCCGTGCGTCGCGCTTTTATAGAGGTGGATGCAGTTGCGTACTTGTTGGCAGATGCAGATTGCACCTACCCTGCTGACCAAGCAGCAGAAATGCTCTTGCCCATATTGCGCAACGAGGCTGACATGGTCATAGGCGACAGAATTTCCGGCGGTGATTATAAGTCAGAAAATAAGCGCCCTTTGCACAATTTTGGCAATATTCTTGTGCAGCGCTTGGTGAACTTTGTCGGCAAGTCTCATTTTAATGATATTATGACGGGTTATCGGGCGCTGAGCGCTCCCTTGGTACGCAGTTACCCGCTCTTGGTGGAGGGCTTTCAGCTAGAAACGGATATCAGCCTTTTTGCCACACACGCGCGTCTACGCTGTGTGGAAATTCCCATTCGCTACGTGGATCGTCCGGCGGGCTCTTTCTCAAAACTTTCTACGGTACTCGACGGCACACGCGTTCTCTTGACCATTTTCCGGATCATGCGCTTTTATCGACCGCTCAGCTTCTTTACGTCTTTTGCAATCTTCTTTTGTATCCTCGGCCTGCTCCTCGGCATACCCGTGGTCAATGAATTTATGCAAACGGGCTACATTACCAAGGTGCCCACGGCCATCCTAGCCGCCGCACTGGAAATCGTCGCCACAACCCTTATCGGCGTAGGCTTCACTCTGGACGCCTTGGCGCAACAACACGCCATTACCATTGAAAATACATTCAAAAGGCACACAAAAGCTCTCTATAGGAAAGATTGATTACTTCTTATTTATTTTTTTTATTTTATTCTTATTTGTTCTATTTATTTTTTTCTTGAGGGGGGAAGGGGATCTTTCCCCTTAGGAAGGGACAGGTGCCAAAACCCAAAAGATTCACCCTAAAGGGCACACGCCCCTTCCCCCCTCAAAACGCTTTAATTATTCCATTTTTTCAACGGGCTGTTAAACAAAAAACACAAACAGCTTTTAGCCATAACAACACACTAAAAACGCGTGTAAAAAAACTTTTGAAACAGAAAATTTGTGCAAAAAGAAATGCCATAAACACATAACAAGGCAAGATACTCCCACTGTGCAGACATATTGGCTGCATACCAACAATACATAAGCACCCAACGAATACCATAGACAAGACACGGGCCGCTGAAAGAACTTGCCATACGCCCCAATGAAAAAGGATTGCTGCTTGTGCGAAACACCCAAAATGTTTGCAAGAAAAAAGCAATACATCCACCCACAATCACACCGACAAGCAACGAAAGTTGATAGGCGAGACCCCATGCAAGCAGCGCAAGGACAGTGACGTAGTCGGCGGACGTTGCCAATAATGAGACGCAAAAATATTTCAAAAAAGCGTGCATAATGTCAGTTTCCTCGTCTGCGCGCCTTTCACAAAAAAACGCGTTTTCCTTGGCAAAAAAACAAAATCTTTGTATTTAGGGAAACACTGATTAATTATTTTTCTTGAGGGGGGAAGGGGAACTTTCCCCT
>CAYJPE010000374.1:0-1937 GCA_964371965.1 uncultured Desulfovibrionaceae bacterium | reverse complement strand
GGCCACACAAGGCGACCTTCTTTCCAATAGCGATAGACACCACTTGGGATAGCAATAATATTAAAAAATTGATTGGTGGCACTCACCGAAGGGTGGGTATAGCCAAGAACGGACATTTGAAAAGGCAGCAGTAAAAAGGCGCCGGAAATACCGCCCATGGATGCAAAAAAGGAAATGAAAAAAGCCACAAAAGGGGGAATGAGAGGGTTTACCTCTATACCTGCAACGGGAAAAAACATAAAGCACCTCCATTATTGTTACGATTATGGATAAAATAGTAACAGCTATGAGGGGGTGTGTCAAGCGCAATAGGGGAGCCCCTAGCAGTTTGTTGAAAAACGCCAAATTCGCAGATTGTTCAAAAAAGGTGAGATACGATGTTTTCGTTGACGCAGCAGGGAGCCTTTTTTCAACAGCCTGCTATGTAAGGAAAGCATTGCAATAGTGATGGGTGCTCATTGCATCCTCTTTTCTTTCGTTAGGCATTGTCGTCAATTTGCGAATTCTTGTGTCTTATCAATCTATTGAAACAAAATTGAGCGTGCTTTGAAGGAATATACTCTTATCAGCCTGTTGAAAAACTCAATTTCCAGCAGTCCGTTCAAAAAGTGCCTGCTGCAAGGAACCGAAAAAATTCAAGCGTCGCAGTGTATTGGGCATACATAAGATGTGTGGATTTTTATCGCTGACGCAGCAGATGGGGCTTTTTCAACGGACTGTTATGATATTTGATTGAAAAAGCAAGCAGAAGTCTGACTTAGGGCTCGTTTCGATAAGGGCTAAAAGGCGCATTTGACGACAGCGTCTAAGAAAGAGTATATGTATACCTCAGATAACTTGCTAACAGCCTGTTAACCTCTGTGACGCTATCGCGAGGAACGCATGACACAATTTCCATGGAACACTCACAAAAATAATGGACGCATTGTGGCTGAAAATGCACAAGAGCATGTTTTGAACACGGAACAGCTATATATTTTGGAGCAAAGCTTTCGGAAATGGCTTGCTTCTACCAAAAGGGAAAATGTGCGCATATCACGGCTTACTACCACATTGATTTTTCTGATTATTCGCTATACTGGAGCAAAACTTGGTGAAGTTCTCCATTTAAATCCAGAAATTGCTATTGATTTCGCGCACAATAGTATCTTTTTTCAAAATAAAAACGAGATGGAAGAAGGACGCCATGTCCCCATTCCTGAACAAATTTGTGTTGAAATTGCAGAGGCTATTGCTATTTTGAGAGTGCAGCGAAGTGATGTCCCCATTTTTTATTTGGATGCTGGGTTTGTACGCCGTAAATTTTATGAGTGTGCTGAAGCGTGTGATTTGCCAAAAGAACTCAGCGGCCCCGAAGCCATACGTCGTGCCAGAGCCATTGAGCTTATGCAAAGTGATATGCCTGTGCCTGTGGTGCAAAGTATGCTTGGTCATGCCACGCCAAACCTTACCACGGCACATGTCACATTTTCTTCAGAAGAAATGCAAGCTGTGGCAAAACGCTTTGTACAAAAAGAATTGAGTCAAAAAACAAGCGCGCGAAATTGCTTTATGGGTAACATTGTCTCAATAACGTCCGGAGCGATACAGTCATTGGTGACACTGCAATCTCATGAGGGCATATCCGTCAAGGCTATGATTACTAATGATAGTGTGCAAAGGCTTGCGCTTGCCATAAATACAATGGTATGTGCCGAAGTTAAAGCCCCTCTTGTTATGCTGTATGGCGGTGAGCAGATGCCTCTTTGTAGTGCAGAAAATATTTTGTCCGGCATACTTGAACATGTGAAACAAGGTGACTTTATGACAGAATACATAGTACACATATCTGAGAATACAAAAATATGTGTCCTTTCAACTGCTATGCTGACGGATATACAATTAGGTTCTTCTCTTTGGGCTGTTTTTAATGCTTCTTCTGTGGTTTTGCGTATATA
>CAYJPE010000373.1:0-1946 GCA_964371965.1 uncultured Desulfovibrionaceae bacterium | reverse complement strand
GGCATCGAGAGCAGCGATGGTGTGGGGGGAAAGCTTTTTTTTCTAAAAAAGTTTCCCCCCACATGCTTTTCAAAAACACACATTTAGACAAAACACGCTACTAGCTACAAATATCAATAAAGATCTGGGAAGCCCACAAAGGCCAAGTAACTGGCTATGAGCCCCACAACAATACCATAAAGCACAAAGGGCGCAAAGGTCTTTTTCAGCACCATCCCCTCACGACCCGCAAGCCCCACAACAGCGCATACAGCCACAATATTATGAATACAAATCATATTACCCATGGCGCCGCCCACAACTTGAGCCGCTACAATAATCTGGCGGGGCAAATCAAGCACGGTGGCCGTATTCCATTGGAACTCCGCAAAAAGCAAGTCAGACACCGTGTTGGAGCCTGTAATAAAAGCACCAAGTCCGCCCACATAAGAAGCTAACATAGGCCACGCATTGCCGGCAAAGGACGCCACCGTTTCTGCCATTGCAAGAGGCATAGAGGGCAGGCCATCGGGATTGACGCCGGATCCTCGGAAAATGGACACAAGCGACACCGCAAAAATCAAGGCAATGGTGGGTGACTTCATCTTGCTGAAGGACTCTCCCCATGCCTTTTTCACAGAATCGCCGCTCATACCGTGCAAGACAATGGTAATCAAAGCCACAAGGATAAAGGGAATGGTGCCCGGCAAGTACAAATACTGAATGGCAGCATCCACATTTTCAAAGCCTAAGATGTCTTGGAAAGGAATAGACTTAGAAGCCAACCAGCCTTTCAAACCCAACTCGTTGATACGTGTCACCACAAGAATAAGGCCAATAAGTGCATAGGGTAACCATGCTTTAAACTGACTCATATGAGGCGTAAACTCTGTTTTTGCAGAGCTTTGTACAGTTCCCGTCCATTCGGCATCCCACGTATCATGAGGGCCAAATGACCACACGTCCTTAGGCACGCAAAAACCTTTCTTTGTGCCGGCCACCAAAATAGCGAGACCCACAAGGCCACCGATAAGGGAGGGGAATTCGGGTCCCAAAATCCATGCAAAACCAAGATAAGGCACAAGAAAGCACACTGCCGCAAAGAGGCAATATTTCCATGCAGCAAAGCCTTCTGCCCATGACTTATTTTGTCCATAATATCGCGTCATAAAGCCCAACAAGAAAATGGGCAAAAGGATGGCCATGGGGCCGTGCATGGTCGTTGCCCACTCACCGATAACACTGGCAAAGCTGCCATAATCCGTGAAGTTAAGGCCGGCAGCACCGGATGCCGCGGCATCGGCAATGGGTTTTTTAAGAAAACCAAGACCCACTAAGATAGGTGTACCCACCGCACCAAAGCTCACGGGAAAACTGTTGAACACTAAGCAAATAACAGCCGCTGCCAAGGGGGGGAATCCCAAGGACAAGAGCAAGGGTGCCGCAAGAGCCGCAGGTGTGCCAAAACCCGCTGCTCCTTCAATAAAAGCCGCAAACATGTAGCCGATGATGATAGTTTGCACACGGCGGTCAGGGCTGATATTTTGCATCCCATATTGGATAGTTTCCATGGCACCGCTTTGTTGTAATGTATACATGATAAGAATGGCACCAAAAACAATAATGAGCACGCCAATAGCCACCACTACCCCTTGAAGGCTCAAGGCGAGCACATAGGTGGGAGACAATTTCCATGCAAAAATACCCGCAAGCACACATATGAGCCAGGCCACGGGCATGGCGCGCGTTGCAGGCCAACGCATGCCCACCATAAGAACAAGGGCTGCCAAAATGGGCAAGATAGCCATGAGAGCCAACAATGATACAGACATAGAATCCCCTTGAAGTAAAAACAATACAAAACCTCGTGCACAGACACAGTGAACACTGCATACTGCATACTGCGGAAACACTGATTAAGTATTTTTCTTGAGGGGGGAAGGGGATCTTTTACCAAAACCCAAAAG
>CAYJPE010000372.1:0-1947 GCA_964371965.1 uncultured Desulfovibrionaceae bacterium | reverse complement strand
AGAATCATTTTATAGTAAATTTTATATATATTTTTATTTAATCAGCGTTTCCCTAGGCGCTATCGTCAAATGCGCCTTTTCGCCCTTATCGAAACGGGATCTTCGTCAGACTTCACTTGCTTTGAAAGAATATACTCTTATGGTATTTGATTGAAAAAGCAAGCGAAGTCTGATGTAAAGATAAGCGAATTACATACGTGACTTTGCACTGTGGGTCGTCTGCACAGCATGTGTGAATTCCGCCAACGAGGTCATGTGCACAAAGTTTTTGCTCAGCGTATCAAGCAGGCAGGCATCTTGAATGGCACGAATCTTTTCCACAAGTTGCGGCGGCAATTCACCCCACTTGCTTTGAGCAAATTGCAAAAGAAATTTACGTTTACCTTCTACCATGCCACGTTCAATACCTTCAGCCATACCACGTTCCATACCTTCAGTCATGCCAAGTTCCATACCCTTTATATGTGATTCTTTAATCCAATGACCTATATTCTCGAGAAACATGGTACCCCCTTTCGTATTTTTACTTTCTTCCATATTGCTGTAGCACCATCATGGTGAGGATTGTTTTCCTCAGATATGCGCTTCATAATGCTTTCAAAGAGTTTTTTTGCCCGTGTTATATCCGTGGTTTTTCAAGTTGCATGAGTAAGGCGGCAAGGCCTGTGCTTTCAGTGTGGCTTCCATAGCCGCTCTCGTCAAGCACAAAATAGCGCTGTTGCGGTTGATAGGGATGCAGTGCCGCCAAACCTTGTGCCATAAGCTCCGACACACAGTTTTTTGCCGTCCACCGCGCGGCAATCCATAAAAAACACCTTTCTTGACATGCGTGCAGCTATCGTGTACCCTTATCGGCGGCATTATGTATACACTGAACATCATGCGCAAACGCAACATCATGTGCAACACATATATGGAGAACCTCATATGCTCAGTAAAAACGCCATAGGCAACCTCATCAACAAATACGAAGCCGTACTCAAGAAATGCCACCTCTTAAACACCGTTGGCAAGCTGTGTGGGACTGTGACCCTGTGTGGCACCCTCTCACTTGGAATAATGGGGGGAATAATGGGGGGAGTAGTAGGGGCCACCATACTCACGCCACAAAACGCGCTGGCGAACTCTGTGGCCACCACCACAGGAAGTGGCTATATTATAGAAGTGAAAAAGAGTGGTGAAACGTATTTCAAAGAGTTCTCCGTCACGGACAGTGCAGGCACTACCACCGATTATGGTGTCTTGTTTAAGGGGAGTGATTATGACACCAACAGCACAACCCATGCCACCATTGCTGCGCTTGTGGAAGATTTTGTCATCAATAAAACGCCTTCTGCTAAAGGTGCCACGACTTCCTTTACAGACATAGAAGTGGCCTCAGACGGCAGTGACACCTTCAGCATAACAACCAAGGAGCCAGGCGGCACCAAAACAACCCTCTATTTTGCGGTGAAGAATGGCAACACAGTCATCACCACAGCAGGCGGTCGCGTGACAGGAGGCACAGGCCAAAACATCACGGACAACTTCATTTTGCACAGTGGCAATCGCAACGGCGGGGCTATTAATCTTCCTAATGCCGAAACCATCAACACCATCACCTCCACCTTCATAGCCAACAGTACCGACGACAGCAGCGGCGGCGGCGGCGACACCAACGGCGGGGCTATTTATAATGGTGGCATCATCACCGCAATTACAAGCTCCACGTTCACGGCCAACAGTGCCACCACCAACGACGCCAATCGCGACGTCAACGGCGGTGCTATTTTTAATGGTGGCACCATCATCGAAATTACAGGCTCCACGTTCACGGCTAACAGTGCCACCCACACCGGCGGCGGCGGCGGCTACAGCGGCGGCGACACCAACGGCGGGGCTATTTATAATGCTTTCAACGCAGAGATAGCCAGCATCAGCGGCTCCACGTTCACGGCCAACAGTGCC
>CAYJPE010000371.1:0-1953 GCA_964371965.1 uncultured Desulfovibrionaceae bacterium | reverse complement strand
CTAAGATGTTGCCATGTGCTACACAATACTTCCTTCTTTATCTAAGGAAACGCTGATTTAATGCCTTTTTGCCCTTTTACTGCGTTAGACTCATTTCGTGAAACCCTTATATATGTCTAATATACCGCGGGCTTCCCAAAATTCGTCTTCCTTGTCAAAGAACAAAAATTCGATTAAATCAGCGTTTCCCTAAGTAAAAAAACTTCGGCATGCATACGGAACTATGGATTTTTTTGAAGGTGTTGACCGAATGGCGTCGCAGGCGTGACCGTAGCCGAGGGACGAGGCGTACGGGCATCGAGAGCAGCGATGGTGTGGGGGGAAGCTTTTTGTCTAAAAAGTTTCACCCTAAAGGGCACACGCCTCCCACATGCCTTTCAAAAATAAACTTTTAGAGTAAACAAACTACTCGTACCTTGTTTACTCTAAAAGTATTTATTTTGCTTATGTGTGATGAATGTCAGCACGGCTCACAGAAACAATGGGCATATAACTCTGCTTGCCATCTTGCGCCGTACCCGTTCCGTGGTGCTTAAGTTCTTCTGGGAGTTTCTTCAGTGCATCAACATTGATAGTGACATCAAAACGTATTTCGGACAAGAAGTCCGCCCCTTCGGTATCCATGCTTCGAAAGCGCACAGATCCTTGGATACGGACATCTTGTGGAAAGGTTTCTTGCTGTGCAGTCACCCGAACGTTTGCAGGTTCCATAGTTATGCGTACATCATCCAAATGTTCCGTCTGCGCTCCCAACAAATCGTGCGTAATAACGTTTGGAAGCATATCCGGATTTATGATGTGAGCAAGCATGGGGCCTGCGGCATCAAAGGAGTCGGGGAAGGTTTCTTGG
Source organism: uncultured Desulfovibrionaceae bacterium (assembly GCA_964371965.1). Taxonomy (GTDB): domain Bacteria; phylum Desulfobacterota; class Desulfovibrionia; order Desulfovibrionales; family Desulfovibrionaceae; genus CAYJAD01. Next base: position 1,103 of record CAYJPE010000371.1, on the reverse strand, counting down.
AGTACCGTCTGCGCAAAACGCGTCTGAAGAGTCTCCATGCTTTCGGCCGAGAAGGCTGTGGCGCCGCCGCTGCGCTTGTTTGCCAGATTTTCTTCTGCGTTTTGTATGTTACGGTTGGTCGTGGCAGCGCCGCCCTTATGGATTGATGTATTTAACGGAAGGGTGAGGAGGCCATGTTTGCTCATGGCTGCCCCACATGACGCATAGAGTGTGTTTGGGGTATTTCCTGACATGAAATTACTTCTCACGCTCGTGGTAAGAGCTGTTCCATAGTCGGCGGTTCGTAAATTGTTATGGAGCCCAAAAAGCACGTTCTCCAGTGCACGCAAGCTACTCGCGTGTTTCATTGCCTGAGCCGGATTGCCCTCATTTTCAAAACTCGTACGCAAGCCATCCAAATGCGTAAGTATCGCTGTCTTTCGCTCCTGTTGCAGAGGGGCACTTTTCACTTGATTGACCAAGGCATCCAATGTGCGCACATTGCTTGCGTTGAAGGCATGTACTTGCGTGGAGCTTAAGGCTTTGGAGTTAATGGCACCATCCATGGCCTCCGAAGCCAGTTTATTTATTTGCACGGCCACTAGGGCGTTGCGTGTTGCTAGTTCAAACTTGCCGGCAGCGGAAAAACTCTTGAAGAAATCAGAAATTTTTTGCCCAACAGTTTCCAAAAAGCTTAACTTTTCCAAATGGTCGTCTGCGGCTCTATATGCAGCAAGGTCTGCATTAACCGGAACGTTACGTATATTGTCAATGACAGTTGCCATATTGACTCCTCTTGTTTGGTGAAGTGTTGATAAATAGCCGTCGAAAAAAGGTACACTGTGGCGTTCCTTACGACTGCATATGTGAAGAACTTTTTTTCGACCGACCCATAGAGTGTACGACCATGCATTTTTCAAAAAGCCGTAAACACACTATAAAGCTGGTGTAATTTTGCATAAAATGTCATATTTGAAAAGTGTTTTATTGCGATTTTTCTGAGTATTTACATAATTTACTGAAATAATGTATAATTATGTCAAATTTCCTTAAGAAAGCAGAGTCTGTTCTCATGCAGTAAGTGTGCTGTTCGTAGACGCTGCCCTTACGCGCTGTCGTCAAAT
>CAYJPE010000370.1:0-1977 GCA_964371965.1 uncultured Desulfovibrionaceae bacterium | reverse complement strand
CCATGCCGCAGCTTCTGTATAATCTTGCTTGACGCCCTGTCCCGTTTCGTAAAGATAGCCAAGGTTAGCTTGCCCATAATTGTTCCCTTGTTCAGCAGACTTACGGAACCATAACGCAGCTTCTGTATAATCTTGCTTGACGCCCTGTCCATCACGATAACACTCTCCAAGGCTATTTTCCCCATAGGCATGGCCTTGTTCAGCAGATTTACGATACCATGACACAGCTTCTACATAATCTTGCTTGACGCCCAGTCCGTAATGGTAAAACGTTCCAAGGTTTTTTTGCCCATGAGCGTTCCCTTGTTCAGCAGACTTACGATACCATGCCGCAGCTTCTACATAATCCTGCTTGACGCCCAGTCCCTTTTCGTAAAGATAGCCAAGGTTAGCTTGCCCTAAGGCATGCCCTTGTTCAGCAGCTTTATGATACCATTTCGCAGCTTCTGTATAATCTTGCTTGACGTTCCATCCCTTATAGTAAAACAACCCAAGATTACTTTGCCCCAAGGCATTGTCTTGTTCTACGGCTTTTTTTGTCCAATACAGAGCCTGTTCATCATTTTTCTCAACCCCTCTGCCATAGATATAGCATCGACTGAGCCGCGCCTGTGACTCGCCATGTCCTTTTTCTGCGTTTGTGAGGTACAGTTCAAAGGCTTCTTTATAGGCGTGTTTCTCTTCCAGTGCAAAGGCCTTTTGATAGTCTTCCTCAGGGGAGGCATGGGCAGGTGAAGTGACGATAAAGCACAACAGAAAGAGCCAAAAAATATGGCCTATGTTTTTTTTAGCGGAAATGTGTACAAGTAACATGGAGCTGACCTCTCAATTTATACAATGTTCTTTTGAGGTGGCGATTCTTTGCCACACAGTGTTTCAATGTCAATGCGGATTATTCCTGTGCGGGCAATATGCGATGAAGGTTTTGTGCAGTCTGACGCAAATCGTGTGGCAATGGCATGGAGCGCATAGTCTTTTTCCTGTGTGTCTTGCACAATGCACGCACGTCCTGTGCCCACGATTGATTTGTAGTTGGTAGTGGCTTCTTCCGGAATAATTTGTATATCAATGGCTGTGCTGAAGCCCACATATGGATTGTGACGTATGCACTCAAGCTTACGTCCTTCCAAGGCACAGTGGATATATATCTTCTCCTCCACATACACAAAGTTTACGGGTATTATGTACGGTGCGCCATTATCGCCATGTGTGCCTTGTGTGGCAAAGGCGACATAAAGCTCATCTGCGCGTGTCAGCACATGGCGTAAAAACTGCGCATCACGTCTTTCTTTGTTTTTTCGACGCATTGGTATATTCATAGCCATCATCCTTTTTGAGGGTTTCTTTTTTCGTAAGCCGCTTTTCCCCATTGGGAGAGTAACATGAAAATGGGCAAGAGCGCCTCGCCTTCTGTCGTCAAGGCATAGTCCACTTTCGGAGGGATAACGGGGTGAACTTGCCGTGCAATCAAGCCGTCTTCCTCCAGATCCCGTACAGTTTGCACAAACATTTTATTGGCAATGCCCGGCAATGCTCTTTGCAATTCGCCTGAGCGCATGGCGCCGTCACGCAGGCAATATAGCAAAAGTCCTTTCCATTTACCACCCATAATATCCAGCGCAAACTCCAGTGCTGTGGGTTGACGTGCGGCTCCCACAGAAAAACTGGCGCTGTCATTTGATTTCATTTTGTTAATTTTTTTCATAATTTACTCTTTTTGGCATATACAGCTATAATATAAATGTATATGATTTTTTAGATAGTATAATTGTTTTATGGCTGTATGGTACAATAATGCGAAAGGAAAAGAAAGCAGAAATATGATCGAATATGGGGGAGTAGAGTTGTGTGTTTATACGTTTTTGGACGATTTCACGATATGTATCTTTTTCCCTCTCACTTCGTTAAAGGAGTTTCTTCTATTGCAATGATTGGGGATTTCTTTATTCAATGTATTAAAAAGAGGAATAATTAAAG
>CAYJPE010000369.1:0-1979 GCA_964371965.1 uncultured Desulfovibrionaceae bacterium | reverse complement strand
TCCCAAAAAAAAGTTTCCCCCCACGTTCTTAAAAATTTAAAATATTTATCTTAACAAGCTTCTAGCCTCCTATGGAGACCATATTTTTCTTTGCAACAGCTACTGCTTGTCGTGCCTTGAGCAAGGCCGTGCCCAAGGGTTTATTGCGGTTGGCGGTCACAAAAATATGCCGTATGATATCATCGCCTTTTTCTTCCGTCAGTTTGGGGTGACGTAAAATGTTGCGTAGGGCGCATTCTTTGTCGGCAAAAAGACAGGTGCGCAAAAAGCCGTCGGACGTTATGCGCAAACGGTTACAGGCATGACAAAAATGATTGGTCAGGGGCGTTATGATGCCGAGTCGCCCTTGTCCGCCTTCTATGCGAAACATGCGTGCGGGTCCGTCATAAATGTCTGAGGTTTCGGGTGTATCAAGTATATTTGGCGCAGAGTCGCTTTGCGAGTTTCGTACGCATGGCACAAGCTTCGCAGATTGCCCCGCTTCACGCACAATATCTTCTGCCGACCAAAATATGTCATTATTCCACTGCGTATCGCTGCCCATGGGCATGAATTCAATAAAGCGCACGTCTACGGGATGCGTGCGGGCGAAGTCTACAAAGGTGCGCAGTTCGCCGTCATTGACACCTCGCATGGCCACAGCATTGATTTTAACAAAAATGTTGTGGGTGAGCAAGGCGTCAATGGTGGCGCGAACTTCGTGCAGTAGGTCGCGCCCCGTCACGCGGGCAAAGGTTTCCTTGTTAAAGGAGTCTAAGGAAATATTGACTGTGCGTACGCCAATGTCGCGGAGCGCGGGCACATGTTCGCGCACAAGTGTTGCATTGGTGGTGAGGCGTATGTCCACATGGGGATGAGCCGTGTGCAAGCTTTCCATAAAAGAAAGTAATCCTTTACGTGCAAATGGCTCGCCCCCTGTTAAGCGCACTTTTTGCACCCCAAGCCCCACAGCCACACGCACAAGGCGCAAAAGTTCCTCATAGCGCAAGACATTGGCATGAGGAATAAACTTTTCATGAATATTACTGCGGCAATAGGTACATCGCAAGTTGCAGCGATCTGTCACAGATAAACGCACATAGCGTACCGTGCGACCATGAGTGTCTGTGAGCAGATTAGAGGCGTTCACGTTCAAACCCGGGCAAAACGACACTTGCCGCGCCGCCTTGACCCTGCCCTTTGGGACACTCTTGCTGCAAGGAACAGATTTCACAGGCACCCTTGAAGGGATAGTGGGTCACAACGCCATATAAGCGAGACAGAATGGGGCCTTTATCTTTGTAGGGGATGCCTGCTTCTTGCAAGGCGGCGCGCAGGGTATCTGTGGGGCGCGGTGCAGGGGCACAGCCTGCGTCTTGCACTTGTGGCAAGACGGAATGGACGGCCTCCATACAGAGCGTTTGCGCAACACTGTTGTCTAGATAGGCTTGGGAAGGCGATTCTGCCCATGCCGTGTCGATGGCATCTTCGACGGATTCTGGCAGCCAGACGGCGAGGTATTTGACTTTGCCTGTGTCAATGGTTCGCGCTTGAATTTTGGTGACCCAGTCTTGCCAGAGGGCTGTTATGCGCTCCATGGCTTGTCCGCCTATGCGCGTTTCTTGCGCCGTGCGCATGATGAGTTCCACGTCAAAGTAAGGGGTAATTTCTATATTTTCAATAGTATAAGAGGACATACATATTTCCTGTCATGTTTAAAGTGTTTCGTTGAGCGCAGGTGTGCTGCGCATGTGTTCTCCGGCTGTCAATACACTCACATCTTTCAAGGTGTTCAAAAAGTGTGAAGCACAAGAAAGATAAAAAAGTATGTAAGGTCATGTACATACGTTGATGATTCTTTTTCTCTGACGCTGTCGAGTGTGATGTTTTCAACGGGCTGCCAGGGGCTGCCTTTCAATACATTCTTTTGCGTCTTTATTTAGGGGCTGTCGTCAAATTGCGAATTTTTGTGTTATATCAAGAAAGACAAGCTTGCTTTG
>CAYJPE010000368.1:0-1981 GCA_964371965.1 uncultured Desulfovibrionaceae bacterium | reverse complement strand
CTGTGCCACTTTTCGGTGGCACAACGGTGGCACAAGCGGACTCCTTCACCCCTTTTCTTGGTGGCACAAAAGGGCACAAAAGGGCACAAAATTTTTTTCCGATGATAGACGACTCATTGGTCACGTCGGTGTCGAATATTTTGTCGGGGCAAAGTTTGACATCATGCAGCGTGTTCTTCCTCTCTCCTGCCTTGGTGGTGTGCACCCCCCTGCATTCGATGCTCTGCAGCAACATTGACCGCCAGTGCAAAAAATATCTGTTTCACATTTTACACGTGGGCTGTACAAAAGTCTTTTATGATGTTCACCATGGGACGCTCAAAGAATGCGTCTGCAATCAAGCCGTGTGGCTGTCTTCATTTTGTGAGGATGCGCCAAAGCTCATGAAGGCCATGGGAATATAAAAATACGATTATGCCGTCTCGACGCACGGGCAAACACAGTTTGCGTAAGTGCGCACTTCGTGGTTGCTGTGCGGTCGGCTGTGTCCATCGTGTCACTCGTTAAAACTCACGAGTGCAGTCACGGCCTCGAGGTTTCCCCCCCCACATGAGAGGGAAAGGTCACTATCGAAAATTGAGGGATGAGTCACGGCGTAATATTGCGCCATGTGGTGAGGTGAGGGTGGAACGGGTCAGCATGTCGACTCGTCAAAAGTGACGGGTGAGGTGGGGGTCACACTATTCTCGCCTGTGAGGCACGGAAAAGCTTTTTATGACCTCTGCATCATGGTGAAAAAACGAAAAGCCCCAAACGGAAAGCATGGGGCGGTTTTCGTGGCACGAAAGTGTAAAATCGTGTTACTTCTAGGCAGGGTGTATAAAAATTATACAGATGGCTTCCTTAGTAAATCGACAACAGCCGTTCGCAATTCACCGACGCCACCGACAGCCGTCCAGAACTTCTGCGTTCTGCGCTTGGGCTTTTTGTATTGCCTCATAAAATATTCGTTTATGTCCTGCAAAAGTTCGTTAATCGCTACGCCCTCCGGAGTGGCAAGCAATTGCTGGCGTTCCTCATGTTCTTTTTGTAGGCAAATGTGGTATAAAGGCATGTTATTCTCCCTGTTTTATTGTGTTATAGGAAATTCTATTGCGTCAAAAATGCCATATTCCACAATTTGTGTTGCTTTTTTTTGATTTTCCAAGCGAATATCTTTCAAACCTTTAATATTGCAGGATTTTTCTAATTAAAATTATGATTTTTTGATGCTTTTCAAAAGTCACCCTGCTAAACTCGTGGCGGTGGTGGAAAGAGCGCACACAGCACGAGTATCATCATCAATATTGCAAGGGTGTTCATGCCGCCACCTCACACGCTTTGACAATGGCCTTATAGCGTTTCTGCGCCCCTTCAAGATATTGGCACAAAAATGAATAGGTCACATACTCTGCGGCCTCACTGCTTCCCGCAAAATGAAAAGGCACACGATACCGCCCTATGAATGCAATCACCGACTGACAGGCGGCGTGGGGTTTCATACGGCTACGGTAATTGCCACTTGCAAGGTCTGCCCATGACGCCTCTACCACCACAGCAAAGGCATCAAGGGCACGGCCTCTCAAAAGTTCACGCACAAAGCGGTCACGCTCTCGCCCCAAGCATTGCACAAGATCGGGCAAGCTCTTTCTTTCGATGGCTACGCGATCAGTCAATCCGACGATGCTATAGTCGCCTACGGTCAGCGCTCCCAGCTCGGTGGTGACGTCGTATCGTTCATGGGCGAAGCCGTAAGGTGATTGCTCTCTTGAGTCGATGATTATGCGCATACGCTTCCCCTTACAAAATCCATGATGCACTCATGGTGCGGCCTCCGGCACTTGTTGCAAACGTTTTTGTAAATCCACCACCAACGATGATGTGGACACGGCACAAGCGCGCCCTCCTTCACCCTGCGCCAAAAGATTTTTGGGTCAACGTAGCCGGCAAGGAGGTGGACGTTTGGTGGCGGTGAGGTGGTGGCTTCCTGTGGTGGTTTTTG
>CAYJPE010000367.1:0-1983 GCA_964371965.1 uncultured Desulfovibrionaceae bacterium | reverse complement strand
AATCGTCGATAGAGAGGGCATTGCTGTTTGGCTCTAAGGAAATCTTTGTGCCTGTATAGGGGCATATGCCATCTTGCTCGTCATAGAGGCGCATTTTGAGTATATTTGCCGTATTTATAGGTAGGTTACACTCAATCAGCTTTTGTACGGCGCGTTCTTTTTGTACTTGAAACGCCTTTTGCCCTTTATAAATTGCGTCGCGGCGTTGCTTCCCGTTGCCAAGGTCTGTCCCCACTTCAATATGAACTGTGTCGATGATGCGCCCATGTTTTTTCTGAATGGCATTTATAAGTTTTCGAGTCTGTGAAAATGTGCGACAGACGATGGGATTATTCATAAAATCACCGTCGTATGGCGGAATAAGCTCGTGTTTCTTATGTGTGTCATTGTTCTGTGTGTCAGGCAAGACTCCGTCATCTATAGCTTTTTTGAGCGCTGCATACTGCATAAGCCCGCACGTTTGTTCCTCTTGTGTGTAGAGGGGTTCCATGTAGGGGATGAGGGCTTGTAGGGTTTTTATGCTATAGGTGGCGGTTCCTTGGAAGGAAAGAGTGAGGAGATTTTCTTTTTCTGCCTCTGACAAAGCAATATTGAAGTTCTTCTCTGCTGCGGCAAAACCTTCACGGCGAGGCGCATCGTCCTTTTGTTCTGCGAGCACCTGTGCAAGGGCATCGAGGAAGTGGCGATGTTCGTAGAGTTCACACCAGCGTTGTAGGCCGAAGGCACTTTTAAAGCCGGCCATTCCTTTCAAGCCTGAAGCAAGCTTGCTTGTTCTTTCACTTTCTTCGACAGTTTTCCCTCGTTGATACGCGCAGAGATTAAATCGCTTGCCTGTCATTTGCGCACCTGTTCTTGTTAAGTGGCGTCGTAATTGTGCGAAGGTGAACTCGCCTTTTTGTTGGTAGAGCGCAGCGATGACCATGTGTTGTTGTTCTGCGTCAAGAAAGCTTTCTTGCCCCTGTTCGTCAACAAGGCGTAAGTTATTCAGACGATTGAGGAGAGCAAAATATTCTGCTGTCGCGCTGCACTTGGGGGCACGCCTTTCTTCCTGTAGGATTGTGCATTTGCCCCACATTTTGAGGATACTGTGCGGATCGTAGCCTTTTTGCTTCATGAGAAGTGCGTCTGTTGCGTTTAAAAAAGCGTCATCAATGGTATGGTGCCCAAAGCTTTGTTGCGTGAGTAAGATGGTGCGTAATTCCTCTTGAAGCCATTGGCGCTTGATGCAATAATGATATTCGCGCTTGAAACGCTTTTTATACGTACAATTGCGTTGGAATGTTTGTTGTGAAAGCCATTCACCAACAGTGCGACAGGTTTTCCATTGCGTTTCAAGGTTTTGCATACTTGCCTTCACCTTGCCGCTGTCTTTCTCCCCCAGTTCATCACTTTTTGAGGCAAAATAAAATCCTCGATGACTGACTATGTGGTAAATCACGCGTGCCAATTCATCCTCGGTGAGCTTTCTGTCCAAAGCCGCGGCGCGGAGTTGCCACGGGGTGGGGTGTTGCGGCCTTTGTCGAAAAAGATAGTCTTCAAACTCTTTGCGCGACGCCATTTCCGGCACAAGCTTGTACTGTTGCAGGAGCAGACGCAACTGTGTTTTACGCCCGCGTCTGCGCCTCAAGGTGCGCCGTATGCGGCGGGCATCACCGCGAACTTGTGCGAGTGACTTTTGATTTCTATCTTCACTTTTGGCAAATGTTCGGACGCCCATGTCAATAATTTCAAAATCAACTATTTGGAATTGTTTGTTATTCTTTACAGCAAGACTGTCTTCAAACTCCTCTTCCAAAAGACGCACAAGGCTCCAGCCGATGGATGCCACCCCAAGGTCAAGCCCAAGAACAATGCGTTGCAAAGGTTCATGTCGTGTGTGTCCTCTTTTACTTTCTTGCATCTCGTTCCTCCGTGCAATAGCTTATAAATTAAGAGTAAAATAAAAAAATGTTCCTTGCAATATCTTTCTTGACAAAAATGCAT
>CAYJPE010000366.1:0-1989 GCA_964371965.1 uncultured Desulfovibrionaceae bacterium | reverse complement strand
GTATACTACTGCACAACGGTTTGCAATAACAAAAAATTAAGACGCTCTTGCCCTGGCAAAAGATCCCCTTCCCCCCTCAAGAAAAATAATAATTAATCAGTGTTTCTTTAAATAAAGAGAATTTGTGTGTTTACCAAGGAAAAGGCTTTTTTTGCGAAAGGCGCGTATACAGACATGCGTAATTTGAGCAAAAAACACCGTGTTACCCCTTCGGAGCAGGAGCAAAACGCAAAAGAATTTATTGAGAGACAGCCTCTAGATTTTATGTGAACTTTTATCTATGATTACCCGATACACTTGCATTGAGGAGTTATGAGATGGAGAATCTTATTATAGAGGGTGGTGTTCCCTTACACGGCACCATACGGATAAGCGGTTCAAAAAATGCGGCCTTACCCATTCTGTTTGCGTCTATTCTGTTAGAAAACCCCATTGCTTTTACGAATGTACCGCAATTACGAGACATTCGTACTACTTTAAAGCTTTTGGATATTCTTGGCTGCTCCACGTCTTTCCAGAACGAGACCATACATATAACTCCCTGTGCATTAAAGCCCGAAGCACCGTATGACCTTGTCAAAACCATGCGTGCCTCTATTTTGTGTTTAGGGCCACTGTTGGCGCGTATTGGAGAAGCAAAGGTTGCACTGCCGGGAGGGTGTGCCATAGGAGCACGACCTGTTGACCAGCACTTGAAAGGTTTGGAAAAGATGGGTGCTTCCTTTGAGCTGCAAGACGGTTATATTTTGGGCACATGTAAAAAGCTTGTGGGAGCGCACATTATTTTTGATATGCCTACTGTGGGCGGCACAGAAAATTTGCTCATGGCAGCAAGCCTTGCAGAGGGTGAAAGCGTTTTGGAAAATGTGGCTCGCGAGCCAGAAATTACTGACTTGGCAAATTTTTTGCGTGCCAGTGGTGCGCATATTGAGGGGCATGGCACAAGTACTATCCGCGTTCGTGGCGTTTCTCGCCTTACAGGTGGCACGTATGCCATTATGCCTGATCGCATAGAAGCCGGAACGTTTATGGCTGCTGCAGCCATTACAGGTGGCGACATCCTTTTGCAACAGAGTCCATGGGAAGAACTTGAAGCCGTCATAACGAAATTACAAAATATGGGCGTTCATATTGAAAAAAATGGTGATGACGTGCGAGTCCACTGTAAAGATGGCGTACAATCCTTATGTGGTATTGACATACACACGCGTCCTTATCCGGGCTTTCCAACAGATATGCAGGCACAAATCATGACTCTTATGTGTCTTGCGCGGGGCAACTCTCTTGTGGAAGAAAATATTTTTGAAAATAGATTTATGCATGTGTCAGAACTTGTGCGTATGGGGGCAGATATTAAAATTTCTGGTCGCTCAGCCATGGTACGTGGTGTTGCAGCGTTGAAAGGAGCACCTGTGATGGCATCTGACTTGAGGGCAAGTGCCGCCTTTGTACTTGCCGGCCTCGCCGCTTCCGGCAAAACACGTGTGCAGCGCATATATCACCTTGACAGAGGTTATGAGCATATCGAAAAAAAATTATGTGCCGTGGGCGCACGTATTTGGCGAGAAGCTGAATAATTCCTGCTATGTTGCCCGACGTGTACTCGCATGACTGCCTTTTCTGGTATTTCTACGCCAGATTTCGCTTGCTTTTTCGGTCAAATACCATAAGAGTATTTTTCCACAAAGCAAAGGTATTTTTCTTTGGCACTCAAAAAAAGTCTTAATTTTATGGAATATTTTTTTGATGCTCAGGGCTGTTTCTCAATAAAGAGGTTTTGAGCTTTTACCAAGGAAAACGCGTTTTTTGCGAAAGGCGCGTATGCAGACATGCGTAACTTGAGCAAAAAACACCGTTTGACCCCTTCGGAGCAGGGGCAAAACGCAAAAAAATGTATTGAGAGGCAGCGCCTAGGCGCTGTCGTCAAATTGCGATTTTTTGTGTTATATCAAGGAAGACAAGCTTGCTTTGAAGGAATATACTCTTATG
>CAYJPE010000365.1:1121-2001 GCA_964371965.1 uncultured Desulfovibrionaceae bacterium | reverse complement strand
TTTTAATGTGTATTTTTTGCGGATCCACAAGCATAAGCACTCTCTGCCCCACAGCAACCGTCCTGCCTCTCCACGCATCGGGTTCATCTACGACGACAGTGCCTGAAATTTCAGCTTTTATATTGAGCTTTGACACGCGATATTGCGCAAGTGCCAAGCGTATTTTTTCTTGTTCCAATTTGTACGTCAAAATAGCGAGTTCTGCTTTTGCTTTTGGACTATTTAAGGCGTTGAATTCTGTAGTGCGTATGGTGGTTTGCAAAATTTTCACTTGCTGCTGCGCAATATTATATTCCTCGTTGATGACTCTGGGGTCATAGTGAAAAAGCAGCGAGTCCTTTTCAATCTTATCGCCCGAATCAACCATGACTTCAGAAATGACACCTTCAAGGGGAGCAGTCACTATAAAGGGTTCTTGGGGTATGATCTCACAAGGAGCCACAATGCGCAAAGGTATTTTGACAGTAAAGGCGGCTATGAGCAGAACAATGGTGACACACATGGCAAGGCGTTTTTTGAAAATCTTTTCCTTTGCTTTGACATAGAGTGTACGAGGCTCCAGTCGTTCAAACGCGGCATTCATATTGACATTGCCGAGCTGCATAATTTGCGCGTCTCGTTCTGTCCATATGTCCTTCTCCCAGCGTTCGAGCCAGAGTACATATTTATGTGCGCCCCATACTTTTATTGGCAACCAACATACGGCAAGTCCCTGATACTGGTTGACGAAATACGCCCATGATTCTTTTTGTGTGGGAAATGATTCTGCGTGCAGGAGTTGCATGCTATCTTTTTGCGGGAGGTCAGTGGCGAGTAATTCCCATTTTTCGCGCATTTCAGAGTATGCGTCAATGCTGACATTTCCGGAAACTGCCACGAA
>CAYJPE010000365.1:0-1111 GCA_964371965.1 uncultured Desulfovibrionaceae bacterium | reverse complement strand
TTTATACGGCAATAAAGCGATGAGTGCGTTCAGAATCCTAAACGAAAGCTGCTGCATGTTTTCTGCGCCAAGCAATTTCGCGTTGAACTCATGCAGAGCTATAAGGGGGTTGTTATTGCTCATGGGAATGTACCAAGCTCCCATCCAAGGAAATAGCACCCGTCATGCCGCTTCTGAGTTTTTGGTCGACATTGTGGACTTCAATTTGAATTTCAAAGGTTTGGCTGGCAGAATCCATACTTGCTGAAATATGCGATACGCTCCCCGACACTTTTAGGCCATTATTGACAATAATATCCACTGTTTTTCCGAGGGGAAACGCGTCGACGTGATTCCAGAGAATGAGGGTTCTGGCATACAAAATGGAATCATCTACGATTTTGAGGAGCATGGCTCCCGGCTCTACCCATTCGCCTTCATTGATAAAGACCTTTTCAACACGCCCATTGTAGGGGGCTTTGATAGTGCAATTATCAAATTCTTTGTTGGCAATATTGACATTGGCCTTTGCCACATTGAGCTTTCCCCGCGCTTCCTCCAGCTCAATGACAGAGCGTGATTTTTCTCTATAAAGCCTGCTGATAACATTAAATGTTTTGAGCTCTTGATTGTATATGGCCTCCGCTTTGTCCCGTTGCCACGCAAACATATCTTCACTGAGGTGTATCAGCATGTCATCTTTTTTGAATGATTGACCAAATTCTTTAGCAATTATTTTCACCGTAGATTGAAGCTCTGAGGATATGACAGCTTCTTTATGTGGATAAAAAACGACTTTCAATGTTTCTTGTGGCATATTTGCCGAATCAAGACCTTGCGCGCTTTGCGGGTCAGTAAATTCCGCCAAAATTCCTTCTGCGGCAGAAACCTTGTGGGCGCATGTCAAGAAAAGCAGGCATATGCAGATGAAGAAGAGCTGTTTCATGTATATCCATTCCCCATGATTAACAATAAATAGGCGTTTCTTAAGAAAAAATCAACCGGAAAAGCAGTGTTGCGCGTCTTTCCGGTTGATTTCCTCACTGGCTCTTGGGTGCCTGTGTCAACAATATCGGCTAGTTTCCAGTCGACACAGCACCGCGGGCACCGATACCCTTGGAAGCAAGCAAGT
>CAYJPE010000364.1:0-2012 GCA_964371965.1 uncultured Desulfovibrionaceae bacterium | reverse complement strand
CTTCGTTGGCATAAGTGACCATTGTTGTCACAAGTTCATCGGGAAGGACGGCATAGGCTGTCTTGAGCAAGTTTGTTTCGACCTCTGCTGCAGGATAGCCCATTTCGCAGAGGATGAAACGGTCAAGCCATGCGAGGTTCTGACGCTGTGCGCCTTGGTAGAGTCCTGTTTCATCGCCGCTTCCGTTCGTATTGGCTGTAGCAATAAAGCGGAACATGGGGTGCGGCTGGATAAGCTCCCCTCCGTTTTCGGCGATGCAGAGGGGGGCGCCTTCAAGAATAGAGTTCAAACCCGCTGCTACTTCGGGGACGGTGAGGTCGATTTCATTAAACAGGAGCAAGCCACCATATCGCATGGCAAGTGACAGTGGCCCGTATTCGTAAACCATGTTACCGTCTTTTACTGAGAGATGGCCTGTGAGGTCAGCAAATTCTAAACGTCCGTGCCCCGTGATTTCAAACACCGGATAATTGAGGCGGGATGCCAACTGCTTGATGCACGATGTCTTTCCGCAGCCAGTGGGGCCAAACACATAGAGTGGGTCAGCAGGACTCATGAACCAGACGATGATGTCACGGCTGTTTTCGTGAAAGATGTAATTGGGGTTAATAGATGGTGTGTAGGCCGATGCTCTGGCATAGCCTTGAACGAGCTTGCCCGATGCTTTGCCGCTGAATACGAGTCCTGCGTCAAGGGCTGTGGCTTCCAATGATTGCAATTCTGCTGTGCTTGTTTGCATAGTGTTTTTCCTTATTCAAAGCAGATTTCACGCCTAAGCGTCATGTTAAGGGGATTTTCCCAGTATCCACCGTGGTGTTCGATGTCATCGTCCGTTTCTCCAATGCGGATGAACAAGTATTCTTCGTGGTCAAGAGTGCTTAGCAGTTCCTCAAAGAAAGCCACATTTGAAAAGTGTGAATACCATTTTGTCCATTCCCAGTGAAAGACGACAGTGCCTGTGTCGTCATGTGTAGTGACCTGTGCTTGTTCGATAAACTTCTCAATGACGGTTTTATGTGGACTTGCTTCTTGCGCCTGAGCTAGAACCTGCTGTGCTTCAAATGACAAGCACAGTCCGATGTCTGACCTGTATCCCATGCTATTTCCTTTTGTTTTCAATTAATTGAGTTTATTGATAGTAAGCTTCTGAAACGACTTACCTTCTTGTTCACAAGCGGCAAGCACACTGTCCACGTTGTCGCCGTGTGTTTCTTGCAGGGCTTGACGTAGATTGTCCTTGTTAAGCGTGCGACGGCCTTTTTGCTGTGTTACCTTGAATCGGTGTGTGCCTGTGTTTATCCAATCACCTTGAAGGGATGTGAGGGCATAGGTGTCTTTAAGGGATTGCTCAATGCCGCTGATTTCTGCTTCCAAAGCGGTACGTTGTTCTTTCAATGCGTCAAGATGTTGCAGGGGGCTTGCCCAGTCGTTGCTCTCCATGCCGTCCTGAAACTTTGGGCAATCGCTGTTCCAGTCGCAGTAGGTACAAAGGGCGTGAAATCCAAGAACATGTTTGACGTCATTGTGATGGAGCTGTCCGTTTTCATGAGCGACTTTCTGCTCCCAGAGTGTCTGCGCTGTGTTGATGCAAAGCTCTTGCATGGACGTGTTCGGCTGGTATGGGCCAAAGGCTTTTGCATCATCCATTGAAATGCACAAGATCCACGCCTCAATGTCCATGTGCTGTGCGTCCGTTGGAAGTGTGATACCGAAATGCTGTGCGCAGATTTGAGGCATGGTGAGGTTCTGATACAAAATTGCACCGTCGTTTCGTCGCAAGGTGAATGCTGGTTCGTTCCACATGTCTGCTAATAATGATGCCTGACCATAAAGTTGCATTTCGTAGGCTGTGTACAGTGTTTCTGGCAAGTTTTGGGTACTTTTTAGTTCCAAAATGCGTATGGCAGGGTGTGGAGTAGCCCACGCAAGCACAAAATCAAAATGCGCTTTGATTGGAACATCATTATAATAGAGGGACAATTCGAGCTGTGGAAGTGTGTGCAAACCTTGAG
>CAYJPE010000363.1:0-2023 GCA_964371965.1 uncultured Desulfovibrionaceae bacterium | reverse complement strand
GGAATCTTTTGGGTTTTGGCAAAAGATCCCCTTCCCCCCTCAAGAAAAAAACAAAAAGAAAAAACTTCAATAGAAAAAATCATTGTGGGTTTGTGAGGGGCTTGTTTTTGTGGAGTTTGACGAGTAAGGCATGGTGACTTTCCCAGACGATGTGACCGAGTGCGAGGAGTGCCTCCCTGTCTTGTGGGCGATGACTTACAAGGAAGTCGGCCTTATGTTCTTGTGCCAGAGCCATGTAGGCTGTGGGGGATTCTTTGAGTGTTTTTTGGATGTTGTTCCAAATGCGCAGGGCTGTGACGTCCTTTGCATAGTAGTACAGGCTGCAATCTTGCCAGCTGTACACAAGGCCGCGCAAGGCATGGTAGCGAATGGCTCGGTCGCCGTTGGGGTCAAATATGACATCACCGGTGTGTGTGTGTTCGCTGAGAGCGTGCAGTATGGCTTGCCTTTGCAGAACGTGTGCGTATGTTTGTGCAGATCGCGCCTCGTCGCCACGTGCCCAATACCATTCGAGGCTGGTCAAAAACTTGTGGGGAAAGCCGCTGACGAAGAAGAAGGTGGCGGCAAGGGTATAGGCTGTTATGATGTGTTTTTTGTATGTGCCGAAGGATGTTTGAAAGGTGCGATATATGACATTGCATGCCATAAAGCCGAGGCATGCAGCAAAAAAGACGAAGAAGCGAATAACGCGTATGAGGTCAAATTCAAAGGGTTTTCTGTCAAAGTTCCATCCAAGTTCTTGATCTGCGATGAAAAGCACAATGCATATGACAACAGCCAACGAGTACATGGCAAATTGTGCGGCGCGTGCTTTTTCTTCGGCAGTGCCCCATGTGCGCAGACAAAAGAAGGCCACTATGCCTATGGGCATGAGTGGGAACAGGCTATATTGGACAAAAAACTTTTTTATGCCCCACCAATAGTGGGTAAACTCAGGGTTAAAGCGGATGCGCAAAATGTCGCGAAACAAAGTCACGTCTTCATGGCTCAGCGCGATTCCCGGGCGCATAAAATTCACAATGATTGGTGATATCACAGCGATAAAACAGAGGCCACAGAAAAATAGCCATAAAAGATGCTTAGGCAGGCTCTGCTTAGACAGGCTTTGGGAATGCGTACGACACAGGGCAAAGCCAAGCCAAAAACCAAGAGCCGCCGGCAGGGTACTTATGGAGTGGACATAGGCCATGAGCCCTATGGCGCCCATGAAAAACGGCCACAATTTCGGCATGTTGCCAATGCGCAAAGCCACAATAATGAAGACAGCGTAGAACATTTCAAACGTGCTTCGCGGCAAATAATCGGTGTAGCCGTTGCCCCAATATGTTCCGAAGGGCGTCCAATATGTTTGGGACATGATGAGCGTAAAGAGTATTGCTTGCCACGGCCGCCCCAAGAGGAAAAGCCCCAAGGCATAGAATGCGGCGGCATGCACAAAAAACTGTACGCCTGTTGGTGCCAAGTACGCCAGTCCAAAGTGCGAATCCTGCGCAAAAAAAGGGATAAGCGCTGTCATGGCGGTGGCGTGGACGCCGTAACGACTCTGATCGTCGTAGAGTGGGTCATTGACAAAGGCTTCAGGCACAGTATCTGCCGCCGCTATACTGGCATATGTGGCCGCATCGGTACTCAAATCTATACCGTTGTGCGAAGCGCCAATGCGCCCGTAGTGCATGAAAAGAGCAAGGAAAAAAAGCGCCGCAAGGAAAAGAAGGGTAGTACGATGTCGGTGAAGTATATTCATCAGAAACACTATGCCTTTTTAAAAATTTTACACAAGATACTCTCTTTACTCTTTTGATGCAATCATTTCAAATGAACATAAAAATCACTATCTTGAGTAAAAATGCTGTTTTTTACCCCACGCATAGCCTTTGCTGAACGAATCATGAAGCACTTGCAAAACCCATGACTCGTCTATAGTATGGGCGAAATAGGTGCGAGTACTGTGTTTTTGAAAAGCTTGTGGGGGAAAGGGGAAACTTTTTTTAGGAAAAAAAAGCTTTCCCCTTCCCCCCACACC
>CAYJPE010000362.1:0-2031 GCA_964371965.1 uncultured Desulfovibrionaceae bacterium | reverse complement strand
TTTGCTTTAACCGATTGGACACCATGTCCTCTATTTTGTCAAAAAGTATCCTTGATCCGGAAGAGCCAACTATTACACCTTGTATAATTCACTAAACCCAATAAAACTCATTCGTTGGATGAAGAAACTCACCCAACAAAACATTGCATTCCTTGTGCTTGATCATACAAATTCTGAGGGAGAGTTACAAGGCACTCATGTGAAACGTCGCGCAATGGACTTAGGACTGAAGTTGGAGCTTTGCGAAGAGAATAGAATTGATATTACTTGTCAGGCAGACAGATATGGAGTAGCGCAGCTTGTAGAACCATTGTCATTTGTAAAGTGTTTTACATCCTCAGAGTTTATTCTTGATTTTTCTCACTCTCAAAAACACAGAGCGACAGAAGGCTCTCACGAAGTACAAGACGATGTATTGAACAGTTTGTCAGCAGACGATACTAGACTCATGGTTATATATATATTACACTTGCAAGGAAAGAAAAGCAAAGAAGTCGCTGAAATATTAGGAAAAAACAAAGCACTATTAGCAAAATTTTAGGAACAATGGCGTTCGATGCGAAATTAGAGAACAAAGCAAAAGCTTCACAAGCTGCACTGAAAAAGCAAGAATATATTATTTCAACATACGAAAAGCATAAAGAGGAATTTAATGCACGTTTAGATGATATGATAGGCATTATTAAGATTAATAGTGGCAAATAAGTTTTCTATAGGAAAAATGTCTATCGGTGGGTGTCCTCATCAGGACACCCACTATTTTTTATGGTTGTAGCCTTACGGCAGTGTAAACTCGCCCACATTATCCTTTGAGAAAGGAACATCTACAGCGTCAACAATATCTGTCGTCTCTACGACGCTCAACGCCCTGCTCGCAGGCTCCCCATCATCCCTCCCAAACACAAAAGCCGCAGCCACAATACTCACAGCACCGACGACAAAGCCGCCAAGCACATAAGGCCATTTGCTGTCATGTGTAGTAGAATGGGGTTTTTCCACAATCACCAGTTCATTTTGCGCACTCATATTAGTCATCCTCCATCAAATCTTTTGCTGCTGTCAAAACTGCTATTGCCACAGGTATCCATGTTCCCCAACTCATATGTTTTCTCCCTATGATTAAAATATTTATAAAAATGCTACAGGCACGCCGCAAACGTGCAACCCTGTAAAAATCTGCATCCAAAGCACAGCGGAACCTTTGTCAAAATGCCCATATGGCATGCGTGACACTCACTCAGCATCTTCATCCCACACCTCTTTATTTATTGTTTGTATAGAATAATATATTTTGCAACATCCCCAAGTCCTGTATAACCCTGCTCGATTTTGGCAACAGCGACTCAATGCTATTGTCTTCAATACCAAGTCCAAGCACTTCAAAGCCCACCTTCTGCGCTTGTAAGAGTGCGTGTTTCGCTCCCACATAGGAATCTGGAACCCCATCGGTCAAAATCAACACTATTTTTCTCTGTTCCTTCAGGTAAATCATTTGTTGCATGACCCACCAAAGGCTTTCAGCCAGCGGTGTCATCCCTGCCGCCCGAATGTCAAAGCGTGGATGCACTCGTTGTCCATGCTTCACCAATGGAAACAGAGTACTCGTGTCCCTATGTTCTGGTTTTGTTCGCGGCTGCAACGCAGGAAATGCCGTCACCCCCACATTCACGCCCCTGCACTGCTCCAAGGCCAAGGCCAGCCCATAACACGCTTGGCTTGCCAACTTCATGCGAGTCCCGTCCATACTGCCACTGCAATCAAGCAGTAAATGTACTGCGGTCGATACCTCCTGTTTTTCTCCCAATTTCTTAAACACACGCGGGTTATGTGCCGTCAAATTGTACAATCTTTGCGAATACAGTTTGCCACGCCTGCCCACAACACACGGCGACTGCACGCTTGCTTGCAACAAGCCATGAAGTCGTGATTTCAATGCCCGACTTTGACGTAGCACCTGCTCTTGCTCCGATGCAGAAAGCACACTACTTTGCATATGCCCCACAGTGGCAACGCCCATCCCTTGAGAACTCC
>CAYJPE010000361.1:0-2044 GCA_964371965.1 uncultured Desulfovibrionaceae bacterium | reverse complement strand
CGCCATGTTGAAGGCTACTCAATGCGAGTCGCATGGGCTTATATCAGAAAGGCTACAGCGCAACACGAAGAAAAGGGCACTTTTCCCAAGCTTCCAAGTAAAGAAGCCGCCAAGAATGAACACAAGAGGGGAAAAAAGCCCCAAAATTACGAGAGGTTACTTTATGACTTATTTCTTGTGACCTATCTTGAGGAAAACTTGCTTTTTGTAAACGGTGTTTTCTACATATGCAAAGATGGCGTATGGCACGTTTTTGAAAAGGGCAAAGTAAAACAAGACTTACAAAAATTTGCATTTGAAATCAATGCAGCTGTGAAGCCCACACATATCAACGGTGCAATGACATTCTTAGAAAATAAGCTATGGCGTGATGTACAATTCAACACAACACACCCTAGGGCAATTCCTGCAAAAAACTGTCTGCTTGTTATGAACCCCGATACCTACGAATGGGAAGCGAGGCCATATCGCCGAGAGGATTATATCTTAAATACGCTAGGTGTGACCCATGACCCCGACGCTACTTGCCCCATTTTTGATAGCTTTCTCAAAAACTCATTTGGACTGGACGAAGACTGTGCCGAGAAAATAGAGCTTGCTCTACAACTTGGGTGCTATGCTTTGATGGCAACGTGTGAATTAGAAGTATTTTTTGTGATTTATGGGGGGCCACAGCGTGGGAAGTCCAAGTTTGGCAATGTCCTTGAAGATATTCTTGCAGGGCTTTATGCAAGTGTACCGCCTAGCGCGTTTGGTAATCCGTTCTCACTGGCATTTTTAGACGGTATGCGCCTGAACTTGATTTATGACTTGGGTGAGGATGAAGTTTTTCACGCAGGAAAATTAAAATCCATAGTATCGGGCGAGCCGAATACTTGCGAAAAGAAATACTGTGACCCTTTCAACATGACACCAATTTGCACAAACGTCTTTATTGGCAATCATATTCCACGAACGACAGACCATAGCGCAGGGATTGCACGGCGTATACGCTTCCTAGTGTTTAATCGAGATGTCACGGACGCTCAAAAAGACGTTAATTTACGTCAAAAATTACGCAGGGAGCTGCCCGGTATTCTGAACCGTTTTTTGGAAGCTGGCACAAGGCTGTATCGTGACCATAAGGGCTTTGTGCGTCCTAAGTCTCACTTGGAGCTTTGCGAAACATGGCGCAAAAATAACGACAGTGTGCGGGAATTTATAATGGATATGTGCATCGTCACCCCGAATGTAAAAACAGCTATTGGCGACCTGTATCGTGCATATCAGCATTGGGCATACGAGAACGGTGTAAAAGTGGTCAGCTCTAAAACTTTTTCTAATCGAATTGATTTTATTCAAGGAATAGAGCGCACCCGAGATGGCGATACACGATATGCGGATGGCGTTATTTTGAAAAGTGAGTTTAACGGATGGGGTGACTTATAAAAATATACAAAACATAAGCTCAATGACGGATTGACGGATGTGACAGGTTATTTCACCTATTATTATGTTTTTCTATGACAGATTGACATATACCCTTACCTATTGGGGAGTAAATTTGGTTTTTTATATATATAAAAAGAGAAGATGAGGAAGAAAGTTTTTATAATAGGTGAAATAACCCGTCATATCCGTCAATCCGTCATTAGGGTAGTGTAGTACAGTTTTTTAGTGCAAGGAGGTCGAACATGTAAAATTTTATAATATTTTGGCTGAGGATTTGAGGAGCCAAGGGTCGCCACAAAATACGAAGGACGACTTAAAATGAAGAGGTTTAATTTTGACGATTTTTCCGCGGAAATTCAAGAGCTGTCGCAGTACGTCAGCTATTATGAAAATATGCTTCGAAACAACGGAGCCGAGGTGCGACGCGGATATGGGAGGGTACCTGGCATTCCTATCGTGCGCGAACTGTTGAGGCGAACGCGAGCAGAGCTGAGAGCCGCACTTGAGAAACATTTGACTGAGAGGGAGTAAAAATGGCTGATTGTACATACTTTGTTTTGCCAGAGGGAAGCCGCCACCTAGCAGAGGCGGCACAGGATTTTTTGCAACATTT
>CAYJPE010000360.1:0-2080 GCA_964371965.1 uncultured Desulfovibrionaceae bacterium | reverse complement strand
GCGTACCCATTCCGGTGCTGTTGGGAGTTGTGCCGCTTCGCGCAAGTGTTCTAAGAACATGTGCCCGGCACCCTCGTGAATAATGGTGCTTATGTCTTTCTTGCCCTTTATCAAGGCTATCATGCGGGCACCGTCAAGCTCACGGGTGATGATGGCGCCGCGGGCTTCGGCTTCGTTTGGCTTGACAGGGACGCCTTGAGTAAATATACTTCCGATGTCGTGACCGCTTTGGCCTCGTTGTGAAGCGCGGCGTGCAGCCAAAGGGTTTTTCTGTTGGAAAAGAGTGGAATGCGCTCCCTCCCAAAGTGGCTTACGACTTTCATATTGATTTTTTCTAACAACACCTGCGGTTTTTATCTTGTAAAAGTCACCACTTTCGTCAAATTCCAAGCGTAAAGCAACTCTTCCTAGCGGTTTAACGGACTGTGTCACAAGTTCAAATGCGCGGTCAGTATTCCCCTGATACACCGCATCCACATTCTGCATGACATGGTCAACAAAACTCTGTGCGTTCTCAAAGCCTGCCTTACGTATTTCTTGCCCGTGCCTTTCCTCTATATGCTGTAAAGCCTCTTGAGTAAGAACAATATCCCCTTCTTTTTGTAAAGGGAGGTTTTGGGCAACTTCGGCAGGTATACGCCCAACGACTGCGCCTTGCCCTTGCCCTCTCTGCTCATCTTGAAAAAGCACCGTAGCCCCGTCAACGCCCTCCAACATCCACACCGCTTTCCCGTCGTCTGGCTTTGGCTGACGCGCTTCAATGATGTTCCCGCGCTTTTTCACGTCGCCAAAATACGTGCCCACGTCTTCCATGTAGGCCGCCGTCTTGGCATTGTTCTGCCAGCCCTTTGATGTGGTCTTGCCCACCCCCTTGCCGTCGCCTTCGTAAATTTGAAAGTAGGCCACGCCGTCTTGTTTCACAGCCTTTGCCGCTTGGCGCACCACTTCTTGCCTCACTTCCGGCTCTGCAATGACGTTCAGCACATTTGTTGCCGTGACGGTGTCGCCACGTTCACCGGACACGAGTCTGTCCATGACAGCGCGGTTATGTTGCTCGTTGCGGTTAAAAGGGTCAAATACAAGGTTCTCTACGCTTTGCTCCGCAAGATAGTTTGTGCCCTCGTCAAAGCGTCCGCTGCCAATGTCGATATTGACGCTCCCTTCTTGAAAGGGGATTTTCTTAAGTGCTGAGGCCACTTGTCGTAGTGATGTGTCTGCTGATGATATGGCTTGTATGACGCGCTGCTCTAAAAGAGAATAGGCTTTGTCACCGGCAAGCCACGAGGCAAGTTCATCGGGTTTCAATGTTGGACCAATAATCCCCATATCCCGTGCTTGCCACATGGCGCCGTCAAGATGTTCCCCCCGTGTTGTCACGGTGCCGGAAGCATTGCGCCGTACTTTTCAAAGGCATTGCAACGATTACAAAGAATGCGTTTGTACAATGAAGCACAGAGATAAAAAACATGTTCAAGTATAGACTTGGCAATCATGAACAGCCGTTAGAACCTTTTTGGCGTGAAGAAGATGTCTTGACAACGGGAGAATTCGCGGCTCTTTCTGTGGAACGCGCTTTTGAGTCCGGCACCACAACGGGTCTTTGGGAGCAGGATTATCGTATTGCGCAGGCTGAAAAAGCTGCCGAGACATATGCCCCAACAGCATACGCAGGTGGTATGAAGCAAGAAAATACGGATCCTTTTTCCGACATGTGGCAAGAGTATATGGGGACGCTAACGGCAGAAAACAATCCCCACGCCATGAGTCAAGAAGAGTGGAAGCAAAGCCCGTATTTTCGTGAAAAAATCACCTATACGCCAAATATGACACCACAGCGAGCGCAGATATTGGTAGAAGATTTTGACGAGCGAAGGTATCAGGACGCATTGCTTGCACGTGGCAGTAAAACATGGACGCGCAAGGTCTTGGGTTTTGGGGCTGCTATGATAGGATCGCTACCCGATCCCTTAAACTTTATTCCCATCTTTGGTGCCGCGGGACGAGGGGCCAGCGTTGGCGCACGGGCTTTGCGCGCAGCCGGGGAAGGCGCTGTATCCACCGCACTGATTGACGCCGCTAT
>CAYJPE010000359.1:0-2092 GCA_964371965.1 uncultured Desulfovibrionaceae bacterium | reverse complement strand
CCCCTCAAACTCCCCCCATTCCCTCAAAACGCTTTAATTATTCCTCTTTTCAATAAAAGCAAGTAAAGTCTGACGCAAAGATAACCGAAAGGGCGCATTTGACGACAGTGCCTAGGAGAATATGACACCGAGAAGGCGCTTAACAGGCTGTTGCAAAAGGCACCCTGTGCATCCCCATTGGCGAAAGAAAAAATCCAGACATCTTATGTATAACTCATACAAGGCGATGTTCGGATTTATTCAATTCTTGCATTTCACCTTTTTTGCACGTCCTATAATGTCTTACATATTCGCCAAGGCCTTCAGCGCCGCAGCCACGCCCTGTCCATACAGTTCGTGCGCCTTTGTGCAATTTTCTATATGGCGCTGCTTAACGCTGTCTTGACTATTGCCCAAGGCGCGTGCAGTATTTTCAAAGAGCGCCTGTTGCTGCTCCGGGCTCATGAGCAAGAAGAGCTTGCGCGGCTGTGTGAAGTAATCGTCATCGTCTTCTCTGTAATCCCAATCCCATATGGCGCCTTCTGTCAAAAGCGGCGGCTCACGGAACTCGGCTTGCTCTGCCCATTCGCCAAGGCTGTTTGGGGAATAAGGCGTTGTGGCGCCATAGTTGCCATCCACGCGCATGGCTCCGTCGCGGTGATAGCTGTGCATGGGGCAACGCGCCTTATTGACAGGGATGAGATGATGGTTGACGCCAAGGCGATAACGCTGTGCATCACCATAGGAGAAAAGACGGCCTTGGAGCATTTTGTCAGGCGAAAAGCCCACTCCGGGCACAATATTTGAAGGATTAAAGGCGGCTTGCTCCACTTCTGCAAAGTAATTTTCCGGATTTTTATTGAGCTCCAGAACGCCTACTTCGTGCATGGGCACATCGTCGCGGAACCACACTTTTGTCAAGTCGAAAGGATGATAGGCCAACTTTGCCGCATCGGCCTCCGGCATAACCTGCACAAAGAGTGTCCAACGTGGGAAGTCACCTTTTTCGATACTTTCAAAAAGGTCGCGATGATGACTGTCTCTGTCTTGACCGACAATGTCTGCTGCTTCTGCATCGGTCAAATTTTTAATGCCCTGTTGGGTGCGAAAGTGGAACTTTACCCAAAAACGCTCGTTCTTGTCGTTAAGGAAGCTGAACGTATGGCTACCAAAGCCGTGCATATGGCGATAGCTTGCGGGAATACCGCGGTCACTCATGACGACGGTCACTTGGTGCAACGCCTCCGGAAGCAATGTCCAAAAATCCCAATTGCTATTGGCATTGTGCATATGTGTGCGCGGATCTCTTTTGACCACATGGTTGAGGTCTGGGAATTTGAGGGGATCGCGCAAAAAGAAGACGGGGGTATTGTTGCCTACAAGATCCCAGTTGCCTTGTTCGGTATAAAACTTGATAGCAAAGCCTCGAATGTCGCGCTCGGCATCGGCGGCGCCACGCTCACCGGCAACAGTGGAAAAACGGAGAAAAAGATCTGTCTTTTTGCCAATTTGAGAAAAAATGGACGCCTTCGTAAACTTGGTAATATCGTGCGTCACCGTAAACGTTCCATAGGCGCCGGAACCCTTGGCATGCATACGCCTCTCCGGAATCACTTCACGGTCAAAGTGCGCCAGTTTTTCCATGAACCACACATTTTGCAAAAGCATGGGGCCGCGCTTTCCGGCTGTTATCACATTATTGTCATTGGCTACAGGGGCACCCGCAGTGGTCGTAAGCTTTTTATCAGACATGGTATACCTCCAATTTTGTATAGAAAGAACACAAGGGAGCGCTGACTACATGCCTTTTTGCTCTTGCACTCATTCAAGAACACAAGTTAGGCTCAATCAACGCTCTCACAACTCTTAAATGCTCATCTTTATAACTGTAATTCGCATTACCACGACTAAACACTTAGCGCAAGTATTTTTTTGAAACTTTATAAGTGTCTAGTCTTTTTTTATTTTTTAGGATTTATTCCTATTAAATGATATTTTATACAGCGTCACTGATAGGATAAAAATACATATACCATTTATTATATCAGAGATTGAAGATGCCTCCTTGCAATGTATTAAAAAGAGGAATAATTAAAGCGTTTTGAGGGGATGG
>CAYJPE010000358.1:0-2103 GCA_964371965.1 uncultured Desulfovibrionaceae bacterium | reverse complement strand
AGTGGAAATGAAGCAAATTTTGAACAGTATGCTCAATCCAAACGACGGAAACGACAATCGCCTCAAAGTTATCTTGCACACGCTCAACAATCACAAGGGACGCATTACGCATAAAGCTGAACAATATACCCAAGTAACAAATAAGCCGCCCATCGACGTGTTGCAGGTCGACAAAATGCCGCTGGAGATTTTACGCAATACTGCGGTACAATTGATGGCGACGACGCAACTTCTATCAATAAGTGAGGGGGCTTCTGTGCATGGCATAACATCTCACGTCAACACTGATTTTGAAAGTAATCAGCTGCCCATCACAGCATTGCAGGTAGACAAAACGCCATTGGACATACTCAGATATCAAGCGACGCAGTTTGTACCACTGATGGCATTGGGGGCGTTGCAAGACAAGTTTGCGCTTCTTGGCACGAAACTTGATGCCAGTGTGGATTCTGCAAACGAACAACACCCCATTGCCTTGTTACCCGCAAACACGCAGGCCATAGAAATGCTTCGGCATAAAGTCACAGACTTTGAGGCGACAAAGGCATTGGTGTCAACGCGCGATAGTCTTTTTGCACCGCAGCCGAAACTTGTGTCGCCACAAGCACCCATTGAGCTATTGCCGACGGACACAGCGCCTCTAGAGGTGTTACGAAACACTGCGGCACAATTTATGGCGATGCAGCTTCTATCAATAAATGAGGGTGTTTTTGTGCATGGCATGACATCTCACGTCAACACTGATTTTGAAAGCAGTCATCCGCCCATCACGGCATTGCAGACAGACGAGACACTTCTGAAGTTTCTCAAAGAACAGGCAACGCAATTTGCGACAAGCACCGCTCTATGTCAGCTATCCCCATTACTGCAAAGAATATCGTGTATTCGGAAAAGCAAGCGCATTACGCCCCCTCAAACTCTCACAAAACTTACCGCAACACCGGAACCATTGCAATATTTGCAAGAACAGGGGCGTGCACTGACAGAATACAACGCTTTTGAGTGGTTATCGACGTATTTGCAAACACTTGCATCGCCTTTGCGCACCCGTCCGTTACAGCCGGCCACATTGCAAAAACTTGAGGCACAACCTGAGCTGGTGCGTACACTACAAAATTTAACACAGGAAGTGAACGAATACAATGCTTTGAACATGATTTTGCAGCAGTTTCACCTGCAAGTAGAGCTACACAAAACGTTAAAAATACAGACAGAAGAGGCACAGCGGCACAACGCACAAAATTCCCTCTTGCAATTACCATTTATCGACATCACCGATGCTTTCCGCACCGAATGTGAGAATATAGTAAACGGCCTTTTAGAGCGGGCTAGACGAGAACAGGATGACGAGACA
The DNA here is from genome assembly GCA_964371965.1 of uncultured Desulfovibrionaceae bacterium. Classification (GTDB taxonomy): domain Bacteria; phylum Desulfobacterota; class Desulfovibrionia; order Desulfovibrionales; family Desulfovibrionaceae; genus CAYJAD01. Next base: position 749 of record CAYJPE010000358.1, on the reverse strand, counting down.
AACACACGGGAAATGTCCCAAGAGCAGGAAACGCGACAAGAGGACACATACGCTGATGAAGCCGATACGGCGGATAACATGCCGGAGATGAGGATGTAAAATTTTGTAGCTTCATGGCTCCGTTTTTCTGTTACAGGCTCACTTTTTCTTTTCTGTTGTTAGGTTGTTGATGCTTTATCACAGCTCTACACATCGACAGAGCAATTTTCAGCCCACAGCTCACATTGGTGCATGACAGTGGACATGGCCTCTTCCACTCCTTCGGGGGGATAATTATATTTTTTCAAAAGCCGTTTAATCATACTGCGCATCTTGGCTCGTGCGGACTCCTTATTGTGCCAGTCGATGCTTCTATTTTTACGCAAACAGTCCGCAAGCTCCCGCGTCATGGCTACAAGCTGTTCGTTTTCATAAAAATCTTTAATAGCTTGGGGCTTTGTCAGAGCATTATAAAAGGCCAGTTCTTCTGTCGAAAGCCCTAGTATGGCTCCTTCTTCATGGGCATTCGCCATATCCTTGGCCACCTTGAGCAATTCGGCAATCACTTCTTCATTGGTCAACATGCCGTTGAGATAGGCGTTGATTTTCTGCTGTAATATTTCACTAAATTTCTGTGCTTGCACCACATTGGTCTTGCGATAGCTCCGCACCTGCTCTGCAAGAAGCTTTTTGAGAATTTCAACGGCAAGGTTTTTTTCCTTCATCTTGGCAATTTCCTCCAAGAAAGAAGGGTCAAATAAGGAAAACTC
>CAYJPE010000357.1:0-2105 GCA_964371965.1 uncultured Desulfovibrionaceae bacterium | reverse complement strand
TCTACATAACGCACTAGATTTTAATTCAAAACTTACCAAGGGCAAACGGCCTAGTCCCTTTGAAAGTATGACCTATATTGGCGATAGTTCCAGCGACGTACAGACTCTTTCTATGGTGAAAAAAACATGCCGCCAAGACGACTTACATGGTGGAGGTAAATATGAACGCAGCAAACAAAGCTTTGTTAGCTGAGAATGGTTGGAATATTGTGTGTGGCGATACACTCTCTGATGAGGAGCAACGCGAAGACGCAAAGATTGCCAGCACTGTGATTGCTAAAGTTGAACAAATGAAAAAACACGGCATATCTGTTGCGCGTTATAATGCGGAAACGGGCGAAGCGTTCTTAGAGTATTCTGATAATACTGTTTGCGCAAACTCTTAAGCGTGGGCAAGCTTATGATGCAACCGGAAATTCGTGTTTATGCAGGCCCCAACGGCTCAGGAAAAACAAGCATGACCTTGCTTGAAGACATTGTCGGCCCCTACGTGAATGCAGACAGCATTAAAAGGGGTGCTCCGTTTTCTGACTTAGAAGCAGCGCAAATTGCGACAAAAATGCGAGAAGACCTGATTCAAGCCAAAATCCCGTTTACCTTTGAGACAGTTTTGTCTACTGATAGAAATATTGTTCTTTTGGAAAAGGCGAAAGCGCACGGTTATTTTGTACGCTGTATATATGTTGTGACAAAAAATCCACAAATAAATGTACTGCGGGTGCAATCTCGGCGTAGTTATGGCGGACATGACGTGCCTGTTGATAAAATTATCGCAAGATATTATAAAGCATTGGTTTTACTTCCAAGATTGTGCCATGTGTGCGACAGAATCAGCATCTATGACAACTCGGAAACAAAGCCCTTACGCATATTTAAGAAGCGTGACAAATCTGTCAGCTTGTTCAAAAATCACCTATGGTCTGAAGAAGAAATTTTTTTACTTATCGGAGCACACTTAGATTTAGGCTGAACGTGCGATTTTTCTTGTGTTCTGTAGTCACTTTGCTGGACAGCGCCTTAAGACTTACATCAAGATTACATGCTATTGTAAAGATTCAAAATTTGAATCTTTCTTGCCTGCGCATAGTTGAGGGTATATTTTGTGCCTCCCGGGGTTCCTGTATAATAGCAAATAAGTAATGAAGCATTGTCTACAAGGTAACGGTTACGCATCCGATACGCTTTTTTGCCGCCATATTGTGATCTGGCAACAATGCTATCTGCACTTTCAAGAATTTTTTGTTCATACGACGTCAAGCTTCTCCAGTTATGCCAAGGTGTAACAGCTATAAAATCAATGCCTTTGTATCTTTCTTTGAAGATGAGAATGCTTTCAGCCGCCATCATATCAAACCCATCTGCCATGCCAACCAAAAAAGTATTGTATCCACTGCAAATGCACTGTTCCACCGCATTGTTGAGGCGGGTGCGTATGACAGGCAAGTCATCAGTATCTGAAAATTTATGTGTCCTATATCCACTAAAGCAGACTGCACGGCTTTTATGTATTTCCGACGTATTATGAGTGAATTGATTGATTATCACATGTTGCCTCCCTAAAAAGTGTCAGAACTGACGCAGAGTCTTTATCCTCTGCCAAAAGAATCTTGTCAATCCCGTTATCATGAGTGTATCTTATAAACTGTTTAAATTCTAGAGATAGTTTCTTGATTGTTTGAAGCAAGTTTTCGCGCGAGAGACCAAATACTTTACTCAAGTTCATTTGACGATGGCTGACCTTATTATCCACAAGGGTGACAAGTGAATGATTTTTATGTATATCGTATACTGGATTGGTGTAGGGTTTCTTTGGACAGAAAAATATGTCATTGTTCTGAAAGAAGGAGAATACTATGAACGAGTCCATAGTCCATGACGCCATCAGCCCCTCCCCCAGCTCTGCGGCTGAGCGAGGGCGTAGCCCGAGCGAGGCCGCAGAGCTGGGGGAGGGGAAGGAGCGTTTTTATGCCAAAGATAAAATTCAGGCTGTCCATCGCTTGCTGCGCGGTGAGTCGCTTGCTCTTGTAAGCCGTGAGCTTGGGGTGCCTGCAAGTATAGTGCATCAAATTAAAAAGTATCAATATCCAAAGTAGGAACAAACAGCG
>CAYJPE010000356.1:0-2112 GCA_964371965.1 uncultured Desulfovibrionaceae bacterium | reverse complement strand
GTATCTCACACTTTTTGAACAGCCTGAAAATTTGAGTTTTTCAACGGGCTGATAATGTACGCCTGATACAGCGCGTGGAGGGTATTTTATCATGGAAAATGATACGGGACATGTTGGCATCATCATTGTTGCCCACGGAGATTACGGCTCTGCCATGCTTCGAACAGCAGAATTTATTTTGGGACCTCTCACTGATTGCTCGTCCATAAGCGTGGATGTGGCCTTTGACGTGGGTGACACTGTCAAAAGATTAGAAGATGCCGCCTCCCGACTTGATACGGGTAACGGCGTTATTATTCTTACAGATATGTTTGGCGGCACTCCCACAAACTTGAGCCTTGCGCTGCTCAGTCACCATACGGTGGAAGTTGTGACCGGCGTCAATCTGCCGATGGTACTCAAGGTCTTCACATCTCGCACAAAGAACCTTGAAGAGCTGGCGGCTCTTGCTGGCGAAGCTGGCAAAAGCGGTATTGTTGTGGCGGGAAAAATGCTTACCGGCAAAAAAGAGAATTAGCATGCTTTTATTTCGTGTGGACAATCGGCTCATTCATGGACAAATAATTGAAGCGTGGCTTCCCCATATCCGCGCCAAACACTTGATTGTGGCCAATGATTGCTTGGCACAAGATCCTTTGCGACAAAGCATTGTCTCCATGACTGTGCCTCCCCATGTGCATGTCCACTTTGTCTCAATTTCCTTGCTTCACGCACTCCTCGCAACGTACAAGGGACATAATATTCTCGTTCTTTTGGAAAATTGTGCCGACATGATGCAAGCTATCGAAAGACATGTTGACACGCATGCAGAAGCAGACACACTCCACTTCAATGTGGGCAATTTGCACTATGGACCCCAAAAGCACCGACTTCTGCCCCATGTGGCTGTGACCGACGATGAGCTGCTCCTCTTAAAACATGTGGCACAAAAACACAGCTTGAACTTTTGTGCTGTGCCAAACGAAAAAGCCCTCTCCCTCCATGAGCTCTGCCATTAAGTGTCCTTTATGAACGCGTTCAATACTCCTTTCATACTGCAAGAAGCATGCTTTTGGGGCATGGGCGGTGCTTTTTTTTTGCCTGTATTGCCACCCTAAGGACGGCACCCGCCTGCATACTTCTCACACGTCCTCTTGTATTGGCCTTTTTTTTCGGCTATGCCACGCACAGTCTGCACATGGCGCTCCCCCTTGGCATTATCCTAGAGCTTTTTTGGGTAGACGTGCAACGCCTTGGCACCGTCGTCCCCCCGTGCGCTTCCTTTGCTTTCCTGCTCATTTTCCCCTGCACGCTCCTTTTTGGCTGGCACGATCCCGCATATGTGCCACTGCCGCTCCTTCTGTGCCTTGCGCTCGCACATGCGGCAAAGTGGCTTGAACACTGCTTACGCGCACGCAATGACCGCTGCATTGAGGGCGTTGAGGCATGGATACAAGCACAACATACAGGCGAAAGAAAAAAAATCACGCAAAACATATCCCCCCCCTTATCGCCCGCACAGGCTGTCCTGCGTGCTGTCATGCGTACATTCCTTTGCTCTGCCGCACTGTACGTACTCTGCTTTGGCGCCCTCTATGCCCTCACACACTTTCTCGCACATACACACGCGCTGCCGCACTGCCCCCACGTAACATGGCACATGCTGTACCTTTGCGCACTGCTCGGCTCTCTTGTAACCTGCTACACGCATTGCTGCCCCTTGTCTATAGCTCCAATCCTAAAAGCTTGGAAAAAATAAAAAAACGCCGATGAAATAATGAAAGTATTTATTTTTATTTATTTTTTTCTTGAGGGGGGAAGGGGATCTTTCCCCTTAGGAAGGGACATGTGCCAAAACCCAAAAGATTCACCCTAAAGGGCACACGCCCCTTCCCCCCTCAAAACGCTTTAATTATCCCTCTCTTCAATACATTGAAAAGAGGAATCCCCAATCACTGTGATAAGAAAAGCTCCTTTAAGGAATTATTTTATAGTAAGTTTCATATAAATTTTGATTTAATCAGTGTTTCCTTATATATGTCTATATATACCGCGTGCTTTTCAAAACTCGTTTTCCTTGTTAGAGAACAAAAATTCTATTTAATCAGCGTTTCCCTAAATTTTTATTTTACG
>CAYJPE010000355.1:0-2119 GCA_964371965.1 uncultured Desulfovibrionaceae bacterium | reverse complement strand
CCCCCCACATGCTTTTCAAAAAACACACATTTAGATAAAACACGCTACTAGGGCATCTCGCCCAAAAAGGCCACATTCTGCGTCTCTTTCGCACCACACGGCTTTTTGTCATGATGCTCCCCTAAAAATCACCGTACGGCATCCAAAATAGCCTGTACGCTCACTTTTTTGAGGCGCTTTCCATTGACAACCACAGCCGGAAATTCGCTTACAGCATACTCATCGGCAGCGGTCACGGCTTGAAACATATTGACATTGCCGGCATCAAAAGCATGTTTGACAAGGGTGGGCAGTTGTGCGGCTGACAATTGCGGTCGAATACTTTCCAAGTACGCATACAAAATGGGATATTCTGTGGCGGAGCTTACGGCATCGTACTCATAAACAAAGGAACGTTGTTTGCCTTGAGCGGCAAGATTTTTCTTTGTCGTATTCCAGCGTTGTAATGTATATGTGAAGTATTCAAGGGCATTTGACGGGCGATTATGGGCTACCCAAATGCCGCCACCCATGAGTTCCGTGCCGTATTGTTCGCTATTTTTGGCAAAAATAACAACCTTGCATTGGGACGGATTGAGCGAGCGGCTTGCGTTGACAATGCTCGACCAGTATGCTTCGCTGCTACTCTTGGCATAGTCCAAAAAAAAGATGATTTCTTGTGGGGCGCGTGGGTCACCAAAGACGACGGGATACACTTCTTGTTTCCAAAAAGGACGATGCTGTGCTTCTTCTTGCAAGCTCGAAGCGTGGGCACCCATGGATTCCACCAAGTCGGCACTTGAACCACGAAACTGCTTGACGGGAAGTTTTGTGTGCATATAGGGATTGTATTTGTTGCTCTCACCGGCATGAGCACTTGTAGGCGTGCATACAAAACACAGTATCGCCGTCATAATCATAAAAAATACATTTTGCATTATTCTTTGCCTCGTTGCTAAAATATATACGGGAATGTCGATGTCGTATGGCCTGTGCCTCGGCCTTTTTTACTGCGCTGATAAAAGATTTTCTATGGTTTTGTGCAAATGAGCAAGCCAAATATCCGCAAAGCCGCTGTATTCTGCAAGGCCACGTAATACCGGTTGACAGACGTGCCCGGCATTTTCGATACACGTTCGCCACGAGTCGCCCTGCGTGCCGGCCATATCCTGTAGGGCGTGTTGGCCTACCACCGACAAAAGAGGCATGAGCCACACCTTTGCTCGAGGAGGAAGCTTTGGCAAAATACTTGACAAAAGCACCGCACCGCTCATGGTGCCCACATGCACATGGGGATCCAGAGCAAGCACGGCCTTAGCCAAATCTTCATAGCGTTTCACGGCGGCGTGCGCTGCGCCATGCCCCATAAGAACCACAGCCTCGTGGCTTTGACGCGCCTTGGGCGTGTGGCGTATGACTGCCAGCGCTGCCATGTGCACATCTTCTTGAGACGATAACAGAGGAGCGCCCACACGCACGCGCAAGGTGGTATTTTGTGCCGTTACATGCGCCACGTCGCGTATAACGGTTTCGTATTCAGTGCCGGGAATGGTCTGCAAAGGCTGTACGGCAACGTGGGTATATTTTTCAAATCGCATTTTTTGTAAGGCTTTGATAAGGGAGTCCTTTTTGACACGGGCGGCAGCCAAGCGCTCGCGCAACTGCAATGAAGTAAATGCCCAACGCACAGGCATGTTAGGAAAATTCGCACGCACAGACGCGTCAAAATGTCTGAGCGCATGCTCCCCTTGAGGGTTACTGGAGCCGAAGGCGGCTAAAAGAATTCCGCATTTCATGGGTATGACATATCCTTTTCACAAAAATGGTGCAAGTCTTGTCTGACCTTAAATTGCCTGTGCAAGCAGATTTTTCAGCGGGCGACCAAGGTGCCGACAACTCTTGACTGCTTTGAAAAAAAAGTGGACAAGATACATGTGAAGCCGTATAAGAGAGCCCTGTCAGCCTGTTGAAAAGTCTACATTCACAGGCCGTTCAAAAAAATGAGAGGCAAAAAAGCGAAAAATTCTTAGGGAAACACTGATTAAATAAAAATATATATAAAACTTATTATATCAGAGATGGAGAATTCCTCTTTTCAATTTATTGAAAAGAGGAATAATTAAAGCGTTTTGAGGGGATG
>CAYJPE010000354.1:0-2120 GCA_964371965.1 uncultured Desulfovibrionaceae bacterium | reverse complement strand
AAAGGCTGGGTATCGCACTGTGGATATGCTCAATGAAAAATCAAATTGCTATACAGACGGGCGCTCCTTAAAAACACCGTGCAAAATGCCAAGCATTCGCCCGCGTAACACAGGCGGGCTTATGTCCATATCCTCACTGAGCGCCAATGCCTCCATGTCAAAATACACGCGGGGGAACATGGTTATTCACTCCCTGAAAAGACACCGCCGCGGATAATACATGCCAAGAGGAACATCCCCTCTTCCGTGTCCGGTTCCATGCTGCCTACGCGCAACAAGTATTGAAAGCCCGACGTTTCTTTATTATTTCGGAAAAAGCGTTGTGCATCAAGGCTCGCGCCATTGGGTTCCACTGGCAAAGGAAGGCCATGCTCTGCAAACTCTGGATACCAAGTATCAATGGTACGCAAGGCATTGCTTATTTTTTGGTCGCGCAAGGCCGCTTGTCCGCGCTCTTGGGTGCTGTCACGGTCTTGTTGCACGGGCGCATTGCCTACACAGTATAAGGGGCGGGCAAACCCCTTACTCTTATTTTCCAGATAATTTTGTGAGGGAAAAACTTCTACGCCGCCTTGTATACCCAAATCAACGTCTGCCACGACTTGCAGAGCTGCCTTGTGTTTGCCTTGCAAACCTTGCAAAATGCTTTGCGCCAAAAGCTGTTCATGCTCGCTATACTCTTCAAATGTTGTCAAAGGTATGGACAGTGCGTCAAACTCAACATTTTCACTGCTTTGCCCCGTGCCTTGCCCTGTGCCTTGTCCAATGCCTTGTAAGGACACTTGCACGCGCACGCTTTCTGCCATAACGCGGTTACGCCACAAAAAGCGACCGTTAGCAATGTTGCGGGCATAGCGAAGCGCGAGTTCTTGCAAACCCGTGCTCTTTTTTGCCTCTTCAAGAAAGGTTTCCAATTGTTCTCGAAAGAGTTGCAAGTCGTCCTGCGTATCCGTTTTACCCGGTGCGCACGAAAATAACGCAGCATCTAAATCAATAAAGCGCACGCCGAAAACCACACGAAGCTTTTGCGCTTGTGGGTCGAGCTTTGCGGTGTCTGTTGTTTGAATATTCGACACTTCTTCGCGTTTAACCGTGCCGGCGGCGGCAGTCTTTTTTTCACCGAATTTATTGATATTTTGTGTTCCACGAATACCATGACGTACCACCATAAGCGGTGATGTTGTGCCATCGTTAAAAAGGTTATAAAAAAGTCCGTCGCTTACCATGAGGCAACGCTGAAAGGAAAGGACACCGGGAAGTTTTTTTAAGACTTTTGTCATAATACACCTCTAATTATAACTTTTTTGATACATTCTGAACACATCGTCTGCCAGCCATTCCGGGCGCCAGAGAGTTTCCGTCGCCCTTTCATCTTCAAGGCATTGGCGCAAAGACATATACTGCACCAAGCCTGCCAATGGCTCCACAAAAGCGTGGTCGTAGCCTTCTCTCACGCCGCTTCTTTTGGCATAGGGGTTGATACCTGCATAGCCAAGGCATGTGGCGCTGAGCCACGAGAGGCCGTCGTCTCCCCCTGCGTCTCTTACGGGCATATGCCCGAGGGCGTCTACAAAGGCCGCCGCGCGTTCGTTGGCACTTTTCCCTTCCAACAAGTCGCGCCTGTCCATAACGACAAAGCCAGTGCCGATGCTCTGCAATGCGTCCTCTATGTCGTCAAAATATCGCGGCATCCGCACATGCAGTATGCTACCTCCGGAAAAACGACCACCGAGAACATGCCCATAGAGGTCATCAAGGGGCATATTTTGCTTCGTTCCGATAATGAGGGAGAGGCGCATATGTGCACAGGCGACGGGTTGCAAGGATAAAGCGTGTGGGTTCTTGGATGAATAATCCGAACCAGCCTTGATTTTGGGGCCAAAGGTGAAGGTCGCCGCGCGGCGTTGATGCGGCTGTAACACGCCATAAAAGGTATCGCCCAAGGGAACATATTCATGAAAGATAAGTGCCACAGAGCGCACAGCGTCAGCCATGTATAATTTCCGACCAAGGGCATGTGCCATGAAATACGCGGCAAGCACAGGTGGCCCACCGACTAAAAAACCCTGGATTGGTGTAGGGTTTCTTTGGACAGAAAAATATGTCATTGTTCTGAAAGA
>CAYJPE010000353.1:0-2131 GCA_964371965.1 uncultured Desulfovibrionaceae bacterium | reverse complement strand
CAGAGACCTTCCCCTGAGACCCTGTAGCACTATTTGCCACAAAATTGCCTGTGATAGTGCCCATTGTGGCCGTGCCGCCGTTAAGCGAATTATTTGTCAGTGCGCCGCCATGCGCAGAGCCGCCTTCGCCCGCAGTATCACCGCCTGTGGCCGTATTTGCCACAAAGTCGCCTGTTATATTGCTTATTTTGGCCGTGCCACCGTCAGCAAGATTAGCCAATGCGCCGCCATACGCATAGCCGCCAATGCCGGTCGGATCTGTAGCCTCACCGCCCGTGGTCGTATTTGCCACAAAGTCGCCTGTGATGTCACCGATTTCGGCGTTTGCGTTTGCGCCATTCGCATAATTTAACAGTGCGCCGCCATAAACATAGCCGCCGAAGGTCGTACCCTTGCCCCCTGTGGCCGCATTCGCCACAAAGTCGCCTGTGATGGTGCCCACTGTGGCTGTGCCGATAATCACAACATTGGACAGTGCGCCGCCATAGGCATGACCGCCAGTGCCGTTCGTACCTGTAGCCTCACCCCCCGTGGCCGTATTTGCCACAAAGTCGCCTTCTATGTCGCCCATTGTGGCATTGCCGTCGAAAAACACAGCATTGGACAGTGCGCCACCATAGACATAACCGCCAGTGCCGTTCGTACCTGTAGCCACACCCCCTGTGGCCGAGTTTGCCACAAAGTTGCCTTCTATGTTGCCCAGTGTGGCTGTGCCGCCAGACGCATAATTAGACAGTGCACCGCCATACGCATAGCCGTCTAAAGCGCTTATGCCTGTACTAGTACCGCCTTGCGCCATATTTGCTATAAAGTTGCCTTCTATGTTACCCATTTCAGCCGTACCGCCAGCAGCATAATTGGACAGTGCACCGCCATACGCATGGCCATCAAGGAACTTCTGGAGACTTGCACCATCCGCGCCTGTAACTGTATTTGCCACAAAGTCGCCTTCTACGTCGCCCAGTAAGGCTGTGCTAGAAAATGCAACATTGGACAGTGCGCCGCCATACGCATGGGCGCCAGTGTTGCCTGCGTCGATGGCTGTGTTGCCAAGGAAGTCTGCGGTGATGGTGTGTCCGCCTGCCTGTGTGTTATAAATGGCGCCGCCGTTGGTCACGCCTGTTCCAAGCCCAAAGAATATGCCGGCGTTGATGTCGCCGCTGAGGGTATTGTCTATACGATCGATAGACTTGCCGACAGGTATGGCAGAAAATTGTATGGTGCCGCCTGTGCCGTTATTGACGCTGAAGTTTTGCGCATTGGCCTCGGTGGAGTGGTTCAGAACAATCTTATAGTTGCTTTCTGTACGCGGAATAATGACGTTTAAGAGAGATTCTATATCGCTGTAGCTTTTTCCTTGAGGATCGCGGAGCAGGATGCCGTAGTCTTTATCTGTGACCGTGGCGGTGCCGTCCGCTGCGTAATCGAGTGTAACAGATTGAAATATTTTATAATAGTTGTTCGTTGTTGTGCCTTTTGCTTCAATGAGATAGCTGTCCTTTGTGACGCTGGGATCGTCTATGGTGGCCTGAGCGTGTGCTGTGCTTATGCTGCCGCCTAAAGCCCCTTCTATTATACTCGAGCCACAGGCCAATCCCAAGCCACAGGCGCTTATGATGGCAAGAGAGCCAAGCGTGTTTAAGAGGTGGCATTTTTTGAGCACGGCTTTGTATTTATTTATGAGATTGCCTATGGCGTTTTTTGTGAGCATGGCACGTTCCTTTTCTGTGTTTTTGTGGTATCAAAGCATAAAAGCATATATGAGATATGCGAAACATATGAATTATACATTACAGTTAAGATATATGACTTTGCCGTTATCCTGAGCCCTTATCCTGAAAAGGGGTGAAGAGAGCTTTCGTTTTTTGGCAAAGGTCGCGTTTTTTTCTGCGGAATAATCCCAAATAATGCCATAAAGAGTCATTCCTTGCAAGCTTTTTTTGCTTGCATTTTGAATGAGCCTCAACGCTCAACGCTACTCACTACTCCCTACGCACGCACTGCCCACTCACTTGGGTCGCCCCTACTTTGACTCAAGCTTTTTTGCATTCACAAACACTCCTTTTGCCAAAGTAGCCGCGGCCAAAAAAAAGCACCACAAAACACTTGCGCTTTTCTGCAAATGTGCTTA
>CAYJPE010000352.1:0-2133 GCA_964371965.1 uncultured Desulfovibrionaceae bacterium | reverse complement strand
GAGAACACGAATTCGGAGGCACCGGCTGAGCCTGCACCAAACGCTGAGCCTGCACAAAGCACTGAGCCTGCACCAAACGCTGAACTGGCACCAAACGCTGAACAGGCACAAGTCATTCAACTGGCACAGACCACTGAATCGACGGTAAGCATTGAACCGGAACAAGTCACTGAACCGGAACAAGTCACTGAATCGGCACAAGTCACTGAATCGACGGTAAGCATTGAACCGGAACAAGTCACTGAATCGGCACAGCCAAGCGAAGAAACACACACACAATAAATACTTTTTTTTGACAAGGTTAGGCGCTGTCGTCAAAGTGCGCATTTTTGTGTTATATCTAAGGAAACGCTGATTAAATAGAATTTTTGTTCTCTAACAAGGAAAGCGAGTTTTGGGAAGCACGCGGTATATATAGACATATATAAGTGTTTCACAAAGCGAGCTTGACGCAGTTAGAGGGCAAAAAGGCATTTAACCAGTGTTTCCCTAAAGAAAGACAAGCGTACTTTTCAGGCACATACTCCTCTGCTATGTGCCTGAACAAGCAAGCGAAATCTGAAGCAGAAATGACCGAAAAGGTGCATTTGGCGGCTGCCCCAAGTGAGGTGCCTACCTCCTTCCCACAGACACACAAAGAGCATATTCCCTCTGTAACTACTGCCGACTCACACATGAGATAAGGTGATTGTCAAGGTTTCCCCATGAGCACAAACTTTTTTGAAAATCCTTTTGCCAAACTCGCTCATGTGCCGAAAAAAACGCGCTTGTCAAAGGACAAGGCAAAGCATATCACAGATTCGTCGCCTTTGTCTGAAAGCCTCCAAGTGCCTTCCATGTCTACGTCAAAAAACGCCTCATATAAAAAAAACTCTTCACATATTGCGCATGACCACAACGACGACTATGACGACGAGTGCGCCCTTTTTTTGCACAGTATGTCAAAAATAGCCACACATGTGCCCGCAAAGGAGCGCACACACACAGCATCCGCTTTTTGCCTCACCGATCATATCCCCTCATGGCAAGCGCCTAGCGTGCGAAAAAAACAGAAGAAAAAGCATATGTATACCCATGAAAAAGCTTTCATGTCGCACGAGTCTGAGCCCGCGCACAAGGTCAGCGTCAACACGCGCATGGAAGCTGCGCCGCCTTCTTTCGAACAACTTTTTCTTAAAGAAGAACAGACTGACGATACGCACGCATTTTTGCAAGCGACAAAGGACGTGGTACCGCTTGCCGGTAGAGGTCGAGATGTCGTACCTGAAGTGCTTGGCGTTAACGTGAATCAATACAATGAAGAAGATTTCCGGCGTTTATTGGAAGGAAAGCTTGAATTTTCCCTTGCCCTCAAAGGGGAATATCTTGAGGGGCACGTGGTAGGGCTGGATCCACGTATTTTGGAAAATCTTCGTGCTGGCAATTACAGTCCGGAGGCGCATATTGATTTACATGGCCTTAATGCCATGCAAGCATACCGTGCGCTTCTAGAATTTTTTCGACGCTCTTGGTACAAAGGCCTGCGAGCTGTGCTCATTGTACCCGGGAGAGGAAAAAACTCCTTGAATGGCTTTGCTGTTTTGCGCGACAAACTCCAATTGTGGCTCACACAAGACCCTTTCAAACGCGTTGTCTTGGCTTTTTGCACGGCACAAGCCATTGACGGCGGCCCCGGCAGCGTCTATGTACTCTTACGTAAATATAAGAAAAAAGGCAAAATACACTGGGAACGGATTCCCGCCGATGCCGATCTTTATTAGCGAAGGAAAGGGAAGAGTTTTATTTATTTTTTTCTTGAGGGGGGAAGGGGATCTTTCCCCTTAGGAAGGGACATGTGCCAAAACCCAAAAGATTCACCCTAACAGCCTGTTGAAAAACTCCAAATTCACAGGCCGTTCAAAAAAGGTGAGATGCAAGGAAACGAAAAAATCCAGGCATCGCGGTGTATTAGACATACATAAGATGTCTGGATTTTTTCGTTGACGCCGCAGATTGCCTTTTTTCAACGGCCTGCTAAAGGGCACATGCCCCTTCCCCCCTCAAACTCTCCCCCCATCCCCTCAAAACGCTTTAAGGATACGCTGATTTAATGCCTTTTTGCCCTTTTACTGCGTTAGACTCATTTCGTGAAAC
>CAYJPE010000351.1:0-2157 GCA_964371965.1 uncultured Desulfovibrionaceae bacterium | reverse complement strand
GGGAAGCTTTTTGGTTTTGGCAAAAGATCCCCTTCCCCCCTCAAAAAAAAATAATTAACCAGCGCTTTCTTAACAGGCTGTTAACATCCCTTTAAATGCGCCATTTCACCCACGGTAATGGGAAAGAGCGGTGGGCGTGCTGTGTATGGCGCCACGTGTTCAAGCGGAACTCCGTGTACATTGGCCATGAGTTGGGCAAGGCTTGCGCCGCACATGCGTCCTTGGCAGAATCCCATGCCGCAACGGCTTTGGCCTTTGATGGCGTCGAGTGAGTGACAGCCCTTTGTCATATATGCTGTGAGTTCCTCTGCTGTGAGTTCTTCGCAGCGGCACACAATGCTCTTGGATGACGGGAGCAAGGCCTTTGGGTTGGGTGTGAAAAGAGTGTCGGTAAAGTCTTGCATAAGCTTACAGCGTAAGAGCGTTTTTTTGTGCGGTGCTGCTTTGACATCGCGCTCTTTCTGCGTATAGAGACCGAGCTTTGCGCCAATGGCAATGCCTGTTATGTGTCCCTTGGCAAGGGCTGCTTGCGCACCGATCACACCAGCCATATCTCCTGTCACATACACATTGTCTACGCTACTTTCACCACATGCGTCAGTGTAGGGATACCAAGAGAGATTTTTGTTGTCCCATATATGGCGACATTGTGCCAATTGACTCATGCGCGTTTCGGGGACGATGCCTTCGTGTATAAGGATGGTTTTGGCATGGAGCGTGCAAGGCTTTCCGGCTGTTTTAAAGTGCAAGGCGGTGTAACCGCAGGAGTGTATGCGTACGTGCTGTGCGTGAAAATATATGGGAATCTTTTTGAGTATGAGGTGCAGCGTGTGGGAAAGACCATGTAAAAAGTAGAAGGGACGCCCCAGTACTTTGAGTGAGTGCAGCATGGCGTGCCACATATTGTGCGTGGTATTGCCCGTAAGCACAAGACCCGCCACGGGAATATGCAGGCGGCTCAAGTGGGCGACACTTTGCAAGAGGAGTGGGCCATTGCCGCAAAGGACGATGGGCGCCTTGGGTGCTACATGGGCAGATTTTAAAAGCAGATCGCAGGCTCCCGCCCCCATCACGCAGGCGTGCTCCCAACCCTCAACAGGGCATGGCCTCTCCATACCACCTGTGGCAAGCACGAGCACTTTTGCGCAGAGGTAATAACTGCGTTCTTGTATGCGCGCGCATATGTGAGTGCCGTGTACATACCATACGAGGGAGTTGGGCACGAATGTGGCGCCGCATTGCAAAAAATCCTGTATTGTTGCTGTGCCTTGTGCGTATTCTGAGCCAAAAAAATGTCGTTTTTCTGCAGAGGCGGTGGCGGCATGTTTCCATATGTGACCGCCGGGCTCATTGTGTCGATCTAAGACGAGGACATTGAGGCCACAGCGCACACACTGCATGGCGCAGGTCATACCGGCAGGTCCGGCACCTACGATGATGACATCCCACTGTAATTGCATGATTCCTCCCACCTGCACATGGCAACAACAATAACGCAACAAGAGCGCAAGAGAAGCGCAAGGGGAGCGCAATGAAAAACACTCACGTCACTTCTCTCCCATACCGCCCACAAAAAATAATTCATCAGTGCTTTGCGAAAATGTACGACGACTCAGCTGCCTATACACGCGCATACCTTCTCGTACCTGTGTCATGCATGCTTGCTGATTGTCTTTACCATCTATATGCATGAGGCATTCAAAGCAGATGCCCATGTGGCAAAAGGGCGCGCGCTGTGTCTTGTTTTTTTCTGTAAGGCGGGTGTAACCCATATGTGAAACAAGTGCTGTTGCCACAGTGAGGCCGGCATAGACTTCAATTTCTTCGTCTTCAAAAAATATACGTATGATTTTTGTACTATGAGAAAAGTGTTTGCACATACTCTGTCCCCATGACGCATTGCACCGTGTTTTTACAGGCCGTTGAAAAAAAGGCAATTTACCGCGCCAAGGAAAAAATCCGGACATCTTATCAGCCCGGTGAAAAACTCCTTTTTTGACAGTCCGTCCAAAAAGTGCCCCTCTGCAAGGGGCGCAAGGAAGCGCTTGTACTGTGCGGGGCACAGTGAAAAAAGTCAAGGCGCGCGGACCGACCCAAAGGGCGCCGAAGGCGTAGCCGTTACACGAGGAACGAGTGTTACGGATATCGAGAGCAACG
>CAYJPE010000350.1:0-2164 GCA_964371965.1 uncultured Desulfovibrionaceae bacterium | reverse complement strand
CGAGTAAGGCACGCCCTGCCGTCCATCATAACTTCACATATCTTTTGTGACACGCAAAAGCATAATTACTGTACTGCTTCGCTACTTTCAGAATCTGCGTCAGCTTCGGTGACCAAATTATTTGTTTGCATTTGCTGTGCCCAGTTCGTCACAGCATCGCTTTGTCTCCATTGGGAAAAAAAGTTACGCCAAGCGCCAAACTCCATAAAAGCTTCATCAAGCTGGTTTTCATGTGACTGTACCCATGTGTTAAAAAGGTGCAGCTCTATTTGAAAGGTGCTACTATCAAACACAATATCAGACATATTTTTAGGAATGGTTTTTCCATCCACTTCTGTGACAACAAAGGTACACACAGCACTGCGGGAGCTGTCAAAAGTCAGCTCTTTGTCGTTCATTTCTTCAGCCAGCGGGTATAAATGCGGATAGAGCTCCTTTATGCGCACCATACCTTGTTCGGGCACAGCCAAAAAAAGACCTTCTTCTGCATGGGGTTTTTCGCTGATGAAATAAAATCGGAGCCAGTTTTCAAACATGACTACCTCAAGAATATTATCGACGCCCTTGGCAAAAGCCTCTGAAGATTGTGACATAATGTTTTTTCCTTATCAAGCCGGTGAAAACTCTTTTGTTTCAGGACAATACGTGTATGTACTTTGTGATGTACCGACGTATTGTTTTGCCCTTAAATAAGGGGTAAATTCGTTTATTGCATCAAAGACGCACCGTACATATATGCATTTCTTCGTACTTCGTCAAGTCAAGGATACACGCCTCTTCGGAGTTTACGCATGCGAGTCGTGGTGCATGGTCATATCCACTCTTGCCTTTCGTTAAGAAGTGTGCTATTCTCTGTCACACTTATTTACTTGACCCATGTTCTGTATTGCAGAGCATGGTATTTTTTTAAAAGCGAGAAAATTATGCAAAAAAATGCTGAAAATTCTTTAGAGGAAAAAAAGCCACTTCTTACGTCAGATGCGTGGTACAATATCATCTTTGATAGCCGAATACAACGCTTTATCGTTGTGCTCATTCTTCTCAACACCATAAGTCTTGGGTTGGAAACATCCGAAAGTGTCATGAAGTTTTGTGGCGGCTTCTTATATGCCTTTGATACTTTTGCTCTGTGTGTTTATACTATTGAAATTACATTGAAAATCATTGCATTGCGCATGAGGTTCTTTCGGGACGGTTGGAATGTTTTTGACTTTCTCATCGTGGCTATAGCCTATGTGCCCGCGGTGGGGACATTGTCTGTGTTGCGCTCTTTGCGGATTTTGCGTGCCATGCGCATTATCAGCGTCATTCCACGTTTGCGTGTGATTGTGCGGTCACTTATCACCTCATTGCCAAGCATAGGGTGGATTTCTTTGCTTCTTATGGTGATGTTTTATATCTTTGCTGTCATGTCTACGCGCCTCTTTGGCGCTACTTTTCCTGAGTGGTTTGGTTCACTTGGTGATTCATACTATACGCTTTTCCAGATACTTACCCTTGAAAGTTGGTCTATGGGTATCGTGCGTCCCGTCATGGAACAATTCCCTTATGCGTGGATTTTCTTTATACCTTTCATCTTGCTCACATCATTCGTGGTATTAAATGTTTTTATCGCTATTATTGTGGGAGCCATGGGTGATATTCGCGCGGAAGATAAAGCGCAGGCGGTAAGCGCTACTCTGGCGCATCAGGAAGGCACAACGCAAGAACTGTTACTTGCAGAAATTGCCCTCATGCGTGAACAGCTCGCACGTCTTGAAGCCTTGAGCACGCAAGTGGACACGAACAAAAACAGTCAACAATAAGTGCCCCTTATAAGTATGCAAAAAATACTTAGGCGCTGTTTCTCAATAAAGACATTTTTTTAAAAGCACGCGGAGGGGGAACTTTTTTTAGAAAAAAAAGCTTTCCCCCATACATCGCTGCTCTCAATAGCCGTAAGGCTCGTTCCTCGCCTTACGGCTACGCCTGCGGCGCCATTCGGCCGAACCTTTCAAAAAAATCAATATATCCAAATACATGTCGATTTTTTACTTGTGGAAGAAGGAAGTCTTATGTGGCGCACGGCAACATGTAGAGAATGCAATCATAGCTTTTCGAGTAAACAAACTAGGGGCTGTCTCTAAGGAAACACTGATTAATTATTTTTCTTGAGGGGGGAAGG
>CAYJPE010000349.1:0-2185 GCA_964371965.1 uncultured Desulfovibrionaceae bacterium | reverse complement strand
ACATGTGCGGCACTTGATGCGGCATTGCATATGCACAGTTGGCGGCGGCTCCTCATTGCAGATAGCTTTATGAATATAGATGGTTACGAGAATGACTTGCGAGAAATACATGAGCTGATGCGCAAAGTATCCGACGCGTATCGCCTTGAAGCATTGAACAAACAATTCTTGGCATGGGAGAGCGAAAGGCAAAAAAATGCACTCGCCCAAGCGCATCAATCGTCAAGGCATTCAATTCTAGCCGCATTGTCGCAGCATTTCATAATGTCCTTCGATGCGACCACCCTCACAAAGGTGAAAGACGCCATATATGCGGAATTGCCACCAGAGGCACAACTCACAAAACATGTTGACTTAAAAAAGGATACGTTGAACACCCCAAACATTACAAAAGAGCAAAATTATGACGACCACACAAGCGACGAGTCAGAAGAAGAGCACGGCCCCTCCTGCCCCCGTTAAAGACGCAAATCCTGTCACACAGCCCATGCAGAAGCCAGTGCCGGAGCTTGTAGCTGATACATCAAAGGCAGAAAGTATTGAATGCACACAAAATACGTTCCAAAAAGCCAAAAAACGTAAGAGTAAGGCAGAACAACTGGAGATCGCCCTTGCACGAAAACAGGCACTGCAAGTAAAAATTGACGCTCTGAAGGCTGAACTGAACGAAAATGATAGAAAAACACGCAATCGCGGACTTATGCTCGTGGGTATCGTGATAGAGCAAGCCTTGAAAAACAAGGCATTGCCTGACACATGGCTGGAACAGCTTTTGAGCTGGTCAACATTTTTGCCAGATAAAGACCGCGAGGCTTACAGGACTTTCTTGCAAAGCTTGCCCAGTACAGAACAAACACAGAAACATCACAACAGAACAGAACAGAACAAAGCCTGTTGCTCATCCCCATGCTAGCACCCTCGGGGCACAGCGCCAACGCGCAACAGGCTCTTTTCGCCATATCCGCCCCTTGCCTTTTGTGCGTACTTGCGGCACTATGGCGGCACAGGTGCTATCAACACCTTTATACCAAGCGGGTCGTGGTCTCAGCCACGGGGTCGCCTTCCCTGCATTCCTGCCGGACATGCGACTCTTGCGTTGCGTCTATGGCCGGGAGTGCGATGAATATAATACCTGCTCACAGGGAATAACTCCGCCGCTCGCTTGGTCGGTTGATAGCTCCCGGCATTCGCCACGTCTTTTTTGGTGCCCTGCGCCCCGTGTGTCCTGTTTTTTGGCGATGCCGTTCTTTATGGTCATATAAAGAAAGGAGCAAAGTCATGACGCATGCGCCCCCTCCGCTGCAATCCGCGAAGCATAAGGCACCAAGGACATCCCTTGTATTTCTCGCCCCTTGCACCCTCTTCTTGTGCCTGTTCTTTTTTGTCGCGACACCCCGCGCTGAAACCATCGCTGTCCCTTCCCATCGTATAAGCGTCTACTTTTCTCCGGCAAAAACACCCGCAGGCAGTGCGCAAGAGGCCATTGTTTCCATGATTGAAAGCGCCACAGATGGCATCCGCGTCATGGCCTACAGCTTCACCGCCGCCCCCATTGCCGATGCCCTTGTGAGAGCGCACGAGCGCGGCGTGCATGTGGAAGTTATATTGGATAAATCCCAACCACGCGCCCAAGGCGGAAAAATGCGCGTACTCTTGAACGCAAGAATCAGCGTCTACATCGACAAAGCCCACGCTATCGCCCATAATAAAGTCATCATTATAGATCAAAAACATGTCATCACAGGAAGTTATAATTTCAGTCACGCCGCAGAAAAGCGCAATGCCGAAAATATTGTCATCATTGACGGAGCTGAACTGGCGCAGAAATATTTGCTGAACTTCGACACGCACTTACAGCATAGCAGGAAAGTGCACTGATATTCTGTACCATGAGCTTTACCTGTCCTCCACGAAAAGGCAATTAGCCGTCCCGAACCGATACCTTGACTAAGGCTTGTAGTATATGGTATAATTCGAATCAGTACGAACAATAGAAAAATGCACATGTAGTGTCACTATTATTATAAGGGCGTGTATGTACAAAGCGAATTGGGACTTGGAAACTGGAGGTATACTCCTGCAGAGTGTTGCTGAAGATGATGGTTTTACCAATCTTCGTCCCGTATTTTATGAAGAACTTGACATGCTTGGCCTCGCTTCTTCATGGAAATACTCCCAATGCGAA
>CAYJPE010000348.1:0-2208 GCA_964371965.1 uncultured Desulfovibrionaceae bacterium | reverse complement strand
TATCATGCCGGAATTGAACAGGCGCGGTGAGGACTTGGGCTTTGAGGACTTTGCCCTTGATGTCATGTTCGGCGGGGTACTTGGTGCCGGGTTTGGCGGTATGAGCGCGGCGGCGGGGGATTTTATTCGGGCGCGACGGCAAGGGGGAATCAATCCGGAACAAGGCGACGGCGACATTTTTGATATCCCTGACAGTGCGCGCATTCAGGACACAAGGCCTTTTGATGACACTCCCGACAGCTTTCTTGCAGGGAGTTTTGATAACGGGCAAGGGGCCCCAGACACAACGCCCTTTGATTCCAGTCCGGATAATTTTCTTGCCGATAGCTTTGATACCCCGGACAGTGCGCGTATTCAGGACGCAGTGCCTTTTATGGATGACAGTCTTAACCAAGAAGTCTTACATGGTCTTTTTGTGGCACACGGTATGGATGTAGACGAAGCCAATGCCCTTGTGCCCAAGATATTTGAAGGAATGAAGCAACAACGCCTTTCCGATGACAATGTACACGAACTGTCAGCCGCCATGCGCGCACGTATCGGCGGTGACACACGAACACGCATGGGGCTTTTTCTGGAAGACTTGTTAACACAGCTTTCCAAAAACAATGCCGACTCCATTGATTATGTGGCCCTTGCAGAAAAATACAATATGGGTGAAGTGTACGACAAAATATACAGGGAAATCATCAACAGGGAAGTGACGCGCCTTGAAGCTGATGAGGTGCTGTTAGTCTTGCGCCCCGATGGGGAAGAACCGCTTGTACTGGAGCGGGGGCCGTCTATAGACGGGAGAGATGGGGCTTTACCTCTTGTGCGAGGAAAAAGGGTGGGGAGTGCAACAGGCAGCCGTAATGGCTATGGAATGGTAAAAATTCTCGTAAAGCATGGTGAGTTTTCAGATGAGAATCCGAAACTGCAAGTCACCCGTGCCGACATGATGCGCATACCGCAAATTCTACGAGAATACGAACCACATCTTAACGAGAAAGGCAATAGAACATGGGTGGTGGAGCGCACTGACGGTACGCAACTTGTTATTGGTGCAGGGGGTATGGCGGATGGTGGAAGCAGGATTGTTACTGCGTACATATCGAAAAAAGGCTTTGAAAAAGCGTTATCATTGAGAAAGGCTCTTACGAAATCCCATTCCGGGGGAAATCAACCCACCAGAATGGATACTGCTGAGGGCACTTTTCCTCGTGACACCCCAGAGTCCGCAAAAGCCTCACATGTGAGTGGCAACACCGTTGCCGACACGAGGAACATAGGCCTCCTTGAACAGGATGTCAAGATAAAAGATACGGACGAACTTCTTGATTATGGCCTTGAGAGCGAGGCACAAAGACTTGTGGATGAGGGAAAGGTTTCCCCCGAAATACTTCAGGAACTGAGTAGTATAGACGCTGAAGCAGCTCGTCTTGAAAGTCTTGAGCGTTCTGCAATGGGCATTGTCAACTGCGTGTGGAAAGGAAAATAATATGGCGACACGGGAAGAATGTATTGAGGCTATTATGCGCTCAGGTGCCAATGAGCTGGAGGCAGAGAGTATTGTCAGTAACATTGAAGCCTACGCGCGTGAGTCGGCAAGCGTGGAAGAAACGGCAAGAAAAACACGCAATCGCTTTGAAAGTGATAAACGCAATGCCATGCTTGAACGTAGGCAACTGCTCTTAACGGCTGTCAGGCGTGACGCGCTCGAGTCTGACCTTGTGAAAGCCCAGCACAACGGCGTTGCCTTTGTGGACTGGATAACGGCTAAACTTGTGGGGTCACATTTGGATTTTGCCGGGAGTCGTGATTCCGTGGCAAAAAACTTTGCCGGCATGATGAAAAACTTACAAGGCAATTTGGAAAAGCGTCTCGGCAGTATTGAAAATGCCCGTGTGCTTTTGGAAAAAGACCCCACCTTTGCCAAGAATGTGCACAGGGAAATGATTGATCCGGAGAGTACACAGGACGCCACAGCACGGCAGGTGGCACAAGTGTTTAGCGAGGCCATTGAGGATATGCGCCAAAGGGTCAATCGAGCCGGCGGCAACATTGGCAGATTGGATAATTATGCACCACAAAGTCATGATGGCAAAAAACTTCTTTCCGTGCCTTTGCGGCAGTGGCGTGAGTTTATCGGTGTGCGCCTTGATTGGGAGCGTAGCTTTCCGGACGTAACGGATACCAAGGAGCGTGAACAGATTTTGTCAGACATAT
>CAYJPE010000347.1:0-2231 GCA_964371965.1 uncultured Desulfovibrionaceae bacterium | reverse complement strand
AATCTTTGAGCCTCTTGTGGGCAGTCAGAAGCGATTAAATCAGCGCTTCCCTAAAAGTAAACGGGACGTATTTATCATGACCCCATCCTCGCTTGCGTACCATTGCTGGCAATCTCCACGTCCCGCCGCACAGTTTCCCGTGGCTTCCATTCGCTCACATAGCCCGCATCATCCTGCATTCTTTGCAGTTCTCGAATGACGGCCCCGTGATTTTCACGAACCAAGGCCAGTTCCTCTTATTGGGCAAAGGGCTTGTCTAGCGTGACCCCACACATCCCATGACGGTCTCCATTTCCGCTTGCTCCTTTTTGTTGTTTGTGCGGTAATTCTCCATCATTTTTGACATATAAGACCATGGGCCCTTGTCCAAAAAATTGTCCACGCGCTGAAAGAAGCCCGATAAACTCAATTTATCTTCAAAGGTATAGGTCAAATTTTCAGGCGCATACTCAATATCGCCCATGCCTTTGAGCGTGCCCTTTCGTACAAAAAACGACTGCTCCGACTGCGGTCTCGCTCTGGCGCAAATGGTAAAGCCCCTGTACTGACCGACTACGGCACTTTTGCCCGTTTTCATACTCTCTTTGACGCCGCCCACTACAAAATTCTTCAGCTTATCACTGTCCTTATCCGTATGAAGCTTCCCCTCATGGAAGAAGTGCAAACGGATTTTTTCTTTGCCTGCCTCCGTGTACTTGTCGGTGTTGCTGTCACGATGCGCCACGTCCGCCTTGTGACTGGCCTCACGCTTTGCCAGACGCGCATCGGCACTGGCAAGCACCTTCAGATTGTCCCGCATTCGGTGTTGTGCCCGCTGATATTGTGAATACAGTGCCTCAAGCTTGCGCAAATCACTTGCAAGCTGAACTTGCATGAGGATAAGCGGATTGCCCGAAGCGGCGGCCTTCATTTCGGCGGCATTGGCGGCCTCCGATTGTACGTCCTCGATGTTTCTTTGCAGTAAATCACCCTTGCGAAATTGCTCAATAGCCGCTGCTTTGTACTCTATGGTCTGCCACATACGGACTTGCAAAATGCGTCCATTATATTGATTTTATAGAAAATAATCTTGCATTCATAAAAGATACCTGCAAAAATACCCGCAAAAAAATTTTATTGCAAAAAACTTTACTGTACATTCTTGAGCAACGAGGTTATCGTCGTAATTGTAGGTGTTTTGAGGCCTCGCACAATGCATTCTGCAGAGGTCTCATGTAAGGAAATAGCCATGAAAGAAGATGTTGTATGCAACACGAAAAAAATTGCAAAGGGCAAGTTCCGTGAGTTTTGAAAGAATTGACCTAAAAAACTGGCATAGAAGGGACGTTTATTTACGTTATGTAGATGTTATTCCTTGTACTTTTAGTATGACTGTAAATATGGATATTACAAAGTTTTTGCTCATTGTAAAATCAACAAATTACAAAGTATTTCCTACAATTTTGCATACTCTTTCCTGCGTTATCAATGCACATAAGGAGTTTCGCATGGGACATGATGAAAAAGGTAATTTGGGCTATTATGATGTCTTACACCCTAATTTTACTTTATTCCACGATAAGACTGAAATATTTACAAGTGTTTGGACAGAACATAATGAAAACTACAAAGAGTTTATCAATAGATACTCTTTAGACGTTGAAAACTACCAGAGTGACCACTTTAACTCTAAGCCACAAATAGGCAACAATGTTTTCAATGTTTCGTGTATTCCGTGGGTAAGCTTTACAGGGTTTAACTTGAATTTACAAAAGGGATATAACTATTTTGCTCCTATTTTTACAATAGGTAAGTATTTCACATCTGAGGGCAAAACTTTACTCCCTTTAGCAATTCAAGTGCATCATGCTGTATGTGATGGATTTCATGTAGCTCGGCTTGTCAATGAACTTCAAGAAAGATTTGATACATTTACCTCTGAGAAGCGGAACTAATGACCACTTAATCATTTACAAAGAGAAGGACATTGCTATGTATCGCCATGGCAATCTAAGCCCTTCATTGACGGCACTTTTGCATATTCCTCATGCCTGTTGCCACCCATGTCTCCCCATATATTGTTTGTCTGGTGCGGTCTCAACAATAAAACGCGCGTCGGCAAGCTCTTGGCAAAAACAGAAATGGAGGACAGTGCTTATAGGAAATTCTGCTAACGCCTCTTGAATAAGGCTGAAAATATAAATAGTTGACCTTGAATAAATGCGTTTTTTCAAAAAATCAAAATTCAATTT
>CAYJPE010000346.1:0-2238 GCA_964371965.1 uncultured Desulfovibrionaceae bacterium | reverse complement strand
ACACAGTTACTACCCCGTCCTTTCCTCTTGGCTTGTCACTTGTGCCGTATCTACGGCGGGTACCGTCTGGGATTGGATTATCCAATATGACGCCAATTTCTGCTGCCTTTACCTTGCACTCATTAAGAAAGTCACTCATTTTTCCCCCCTCTCAATTTTATGCGCGTTCACTCTCGTCGGATAATTGTGCAAAAAATTTTATGAGTTCCTCTTTTGGCCAAAGTGTAAGGCGTGGACTCAACACGGTACGCCTTGGAAAGTCTTTTCGCCTTGAAAGGCGCCAGAAAGTAGAACGACCGATACCAAACATTTGACAAATCTGCTTTGGACGCAAGTAAAGAATAGTATTCTCCATTGTCATAAAATACTCCGTATCAGGCAAAAACACCTGTTAAAATTGTTTTTTTCTTGGAATAAAAAAAGATGAGTGCGACAGGTGAGAATAAAAGAGCTTGCTCTATTTTCTCACTTGTGGCACTTTGAGGACGTGAGCAACTGCTGTTAAAAAGCTTACGTCCTCGCCCCTCTCGGATTGCCGTCCTTGGGGGGCCTTTTTTTATCCAAAAAATTATAGAATGAACTATATAACCTTCATGCCACTAATGTCAACGAACAGTACAGCATGACTTTCATGAAGCTATTATACACTTCTTGGCACTTAGTGCAATATTTTTCTTCATTTTTGTCAATATTATTCCAAAAAGAATACCAAAAGGCAAAAGTTAGCAGTGCAATGTTTTTTTCAAGCTGTCCAAATAGTCCGCCCATTCCTGCATCATGCGGCGGCGTTCTTGCAGATACTCCGCGTGGTTGTATGCGCCTCTCACGGTGCCGGCTGTGCTGTGGGCAAGTTGCGCCTCGATGTGGTCGCGATTATAGCCTTGCTCGTTTAAGAGGGTGCTTGCCATACCCCGAAAGCCGTGTACGACCATTTCCTCTTTAGAATATCCCATGCGACGCAAGCCGGCCAGTAACGTTGCGTCTGAAATGGGTGCTGTGGTGGCCCTCATGCTTGGGAACAGATAGTCTCCATGTCCGGTGAACTTGTGAAGCTCACGCAAACGCCCTACCACCTGCCGTGCAAGGGGTACAATATGCACGACACGCATTTTCATATGTTCTGCAGGGATACGCCATTCTGCGGCCTCAAGGTCAAACTCTGGCCCCACGGCGCAACGCAATTCTGACGGCCTCACAAAGACATAAGGCGCAAGCTGTAGGGCCGTTCGCACAATGACATTTCCTTGGTACTCGTCAATATTTTGCAGGAGTATCCCTATTTTCTTCGGGTCTGTGATGGTTGGGAAGTTTTTCTGTATCTTCGGTTTTAATGCGCCACGTAGGTCAGCAGCTGTATCGCGTTCGCCTCGTCCTGTGGCAATGGCATAGCGGAATATCTGCCCACATGAATTTAAGACATTGTGTGCGGTCTCAAGGTATCCCATGTTTTCAATGTGGCGTATGGCTTCTAATAGTTCAGGGGCTGTAATGTCCTTAACTTCCTTCTTGCCCACCAAGGGGAAAATGTAGGTTTCAAGACGGCTCAAGACTTTCTGTTTATGCTTGGGTGTCCATGTTTCCTCTTGTTGGCTTATCCACTCCCGCGCTACGACTTCAAAGGAGTTGACGGTTTTTGCTATTATGGCGGCCTTGATGGCTTGTTTTTCTGTTGAAGGGTCAATGCCTTGTGCAAGCTTGGCTTTTACTTCTGAAAGCTGTTGTCTTACCTCGGAAAGAGATATGTCGGGGGATTTTCCTAATGTCAGCGTTTTGCGTTTGCCCTCACTGTTTGTGTAGTCAATGCGCCACGACTTCCCTCCTGCAGGAGATACATATAAGTAGAGGCCTCTCCCATCGGTGAGCTTTTGCGCTTTACCTGTGCCTTTGACGGCTCTAAGCTTTGTGTCAGTGAGTTTGCCCATACGGTACCCATCTTGCGCCTATACGGTATTCATGTTCCGTTTTCTGCGGTATGAAGTGACGGACACTAAGTGCTTGCCATGCAAGAAAGAAAAGCCTTGTTGCGGTATCAATTTCTTAAAAGCGTCCTTTACCGTGGTATATACCGTTAAAAAAGAGGTATGTCTAGGGCTTTCGTGGGACTACTGTGGACTATAAAGAAAGGAAAAAAGTAAAGCCCCACAAGCCTTTAGGGGCTAAATGGGGCTATGAAATACTGTACTTTGGTGCCGCGGGACAGAATTGAACTGCCGACACGAGGATTTTCAGTCCTCTGCT
>CAYJPE010000345.1:0-2243 GCA_964371965.1 uncultured Desulfovibrionaceae bacterium | reverse complement strand
TCATGCACACCTTATGCGCAACTTTCAAGAAAATTAAGACGCTCTTGCCCTGCGTAAAGCGCATTTTTCCCTTGACAATTCTCCCGCCCTCGTAAAAACTGACCTTCCCTAATCCAAGAGGCGTTGCCGTCGCCTTTGTGTTGCCCCACAGCACAAAAAAGCGGTCATCACTGTTTTGTCACTTGAACACCTCTTTTTTGAAGGTGGGTACATATTGGCGAGGCAACGTCCAGTATCCGTGAGGACTGGCGGTTTCTTGGAACCGGGGAGCGTTGCTTTGCCTTTTTTTGTTTTTACCCAAAATCCAAGAGGTGTTTTCATGACCACACAAAATGATGTTGTCTCCACAAATCACAACAAAAACCCAAAAAAATCCCCTGAAAATTCCCCAGACAAACCCTATGATTTCGATGATGTTTTTCTCTTAGCCGTCTACAATAAGGGCTTAGTAGACATCTTGGACGATGTCTATAACGGGAGCATTCGCCTTGACGGCAATTCCAGCGATGACGTGAACAAAGTCAGCGCGCTTATTGAGGCCATTGTCCGAAATGCCAAGAAGTTAGAGAAAAAATGCCGTAGAATCGTAGACTACGAAAGCGCATAGGCTCTCGACCATAAAAGCATCCATCTTTCACCTCCGTGCCCTGCCACAGATTGAACAAGTGACGGGGCACGGCTTCTATCGTGCCCTTTCCCTGTGTACGACGACACTTTGTTCACGCACTGCCCTTTGTTCAACACTCTGCCAATATTCCAACGACTTCGGATATTTCATCAAGGTCACATCTCCCGCCACGCCAAAGGCGTATTTCACAGTCCTTTCGGCGTATCGCGTCCAGTCGCGGCCTTTTTCGTCCTTCTGGCGAATGGTAGGGGCGCATTGCCTCAACGCCTCCCTCACAGCTTCTTGGCTGTGCCCAGTTGTGCGCATCCGTAGGGCAATCATAGAATCTATGCGTGACAAGTCACCAAATGACGCATGTTTACGGATGTTTTCATAATGGGCATAATACGCGCTGATGGCTGGCGTACCTGTAGGAGCACCATATCCACGATACGATAAGGCGGCGGTATTCTCCTGTTCTGGCCTCGCGTTTTCAAGGGCTTCAAATTCCATGGCAAACTCACGCGCCATCAAGTACGCTTTATTTCGGTGGTCATCGTGTTGCTTTTCAGCAAACAGAAGCTTGACACGCGGAAATGAGCCGTCTGCGCGTTGGTGTTTGGGCTTCATATTGCCAAAGCCCGGCGCACGGTGGGGGTGAATGCAGCCTGACAATTTCGGGTCGCCATAACGCTTGTTCAATTCTGCGGTCAAGCGATTACTGGCCTCTCGTCCCCATTTTGCTAAGGTCGGGCTGTCCGCTTTGCGAATGGTCAATATACATTGATAATTATTCGGCGAACTTTCCAAAATAACAGCGGGCGCAAAGCCGTCCTTGCGCAAACGCGCCACGCTCTCAGCGGTCATGTCATCAATGACGATATGATGCTTCCCATCAGACAGGGGCGTGTAGTACACATTCTCACGGCGCGACTGCAAACGCAACATTTCCGGCATGTTCTGCACCACTTCCTTTGCGGTGAATCCTCTGGTGACGCCATTGCTTTTGTCCAAAATAAATGCCTGTTGCCTCCCGTCGGCCTGCATCTTTATACAGGTCACGCGGAAGCGATCAGCGTCCACAGCGGCGGCATAGCGCTCAAATGCCTGTATTTCTGCTGAACTTTCCTCTACTTTTACCTCTGTGCGGCGCGGCCTTGCCTTCTGCACTTCTTCATACGCCTGTCTATAGCGCCATGTGTCCGCTTTTTTGTGCAAGCCCTGCTCTTTGAGCCATGCGGCAAAGCGTTGACGGCGCTTGCCAGTGCCTCTACTCTCTACCGCATCTTTTTGATATTCCTCCCACTCTTCAGCATTCACGGTGCTGACTGGTTCTGGCATTGTCTTTTTTTGCGCCATCATGTCCGCATCGTACTCGCCCGCTTCAAAGTCCCCAAGGCGTTTTCGCAACTTTCCCATACTGAAAGCCCGGTCAATGGACGACGCCTTGACCGCAATGTCTTCCCCTGCTGTCGGGACAAAGACAATGCCCCCAGACCCCTTTTTTTCAAAACGCAAACCCACATCGGCAAGGCCCCAGTGGGCGTGCCCACTTTTTTTGTCAAGCTCTGCCCATGATGTGGCTTTGGCAATGATGCTGTGTCCGCGTTCTTGAGCTATACGCTGTGCCGACTTC
>CAYJPE010000344.1:0-2248 GCA_964371965.1 uncultured Desulfovibrionaceae bacterium | reverse complement strand
TAGAGCGTACAAACACAAGGGGAAAGAGGCGCAAAGCGCATTTTACTTGAAAATAACTTTGGCACTTGTCCAGCCGATTCAACAGAATGCCGATGTCCTCATCATGGGTTATGGTGGCTCTATGCCGTGTGCGATGCGGACGAATGGCTCCCTTAAGGTCGGCGGCGATATTTCGTGTCACCCTGCCCGTGGCAATGGCATAACGAAAAAGCATACCGCTATAAAGCAATATCCTATGCGCAATCAGCACCTTACCCTCACTCTCAAGGGGCTTAATCACTCCCAAAAGCTCCTGCGCCGTTATCTGCGCCACAGGCCGTTTTTGCAAGGTCGGAAAAAGATAGTGCCGCAGTGTGTAGAGCTTACGTTCCCTGTCTTTTTGTGTATTGTGTACGGTCTGTGTCTCGTACCATTCCAGCACAACATGTTCAAATGTATTGGCTTCCTCCACAATGGCGGCGTTTTTCATAGCCTTTTTGTGCTGACTTGGGTCAATGCCACTGGCAAGAAGCCTCTTCGCCTCGTCACGCTTCCCACGGGCATCTTTCAAAGAAATAATGGGATATTCCCCAAAGCTGAGCAATTTTTCTTTATTATTGAAACGATAGGCCATGCGCCACAACTTGGAACCTGTCTTGGCAACATACAGATACAAACC
This sequence comes from uncultured Desulfovibrionaceae bacterium, assembly GCA_964371965.1. GTDB lineage: Bacteria > Desulfobacterota > Desulfovibrionia > Desulfovibrionales > Desulfovibrionaceae > CAYJAD01. Next base: position 1,590 of record CAYJPE010000344.1, on the reverse strand, counting down.
GCCGCTGTCTGCATACTTTTTCGGCTTTTCAGCGGCTTTGATATTTCTTATTTGTGTGTCAGTCAGCATAGATTCCCCCTTTATAGCGGTTTTTGCGACGTGTTTTGTCGTAGTCTCGTTAAATAGTCAGCCCATTCTTGCATCATGACGGCTCTCTCTGTGAGGCATCGTCGTTGGTCAAACCGTGCCCTAAACTCACTTTTTCCCTGATGCGCCAACTGTAAGGAAATAACCTCACGCTCAAAGCCAAGCTCCGCCAACAGTCGCGCGGCAAGCGAACGTATGCCCGCAAAGGTCAGCTTGACGCCGTCATAACCACGCTTGCGCAATGCGGCAAGAATTGTGGATTTGTCAACGGGCGTTTCCGGACAGCGTACACTTGGGAAAAGTAATTCTCCGCGCCTTGAGTAAGTATGCAATTCTTTAAGTATTTTAAAGGATTGACGCGCAAGCGGTACGATATGTTCATGCCTCGTTGTCATGCGCTCTGATGGAATTGTCCAAAGCTTGCGTGAAAAATCAAATTCCTCCCATTTTGCACAGCGCAAAATGCCAGAATGCACAAAAAACAGCGGAATCAGTCGCAAAGCACAGCTTACGGGCACATAGCCGTTGTGCTGCTCGAGATTGCACAGGATTTGTCCAAGCTTGGATGAATCAAGCATGGCGGCTCTGTGCGCTGTCTGCTTGGGGCTGAGAGCAAGGGGCAAATAGTCCCCCGTAGGCTGTACTTTGCCCGTCGTGACGGCATAACGATATATTTGCCCATAAATTTCTGCCAGCCTGCGTCCGCCTTGTGTCGCCCCTGCTTGCTGTAATGTCTCAACGGCGGTCATGACATCTGCGGCGCTTATGTCGTGCATGGCTTTGTCACCAAAAATCGGAAAAAAGTATTGATTGATGCGGTTCAACAGGAAAGTCCGATGATTTTTTTCACAATGCAGGGTGTGGTGTTCATGCCACTCCAAAGCCACCTCACGGAATGTAGAAGCGTTCTCGACTTGCACACTGGTCGCTTGTTGCGCCGCCATTTGCTGTACGGTCTTTTTCTGCGCTGTCTTTTTTTGTACAGCAGGGTCAATGCCGCTTTTGAGCAGTACTTTTGCCTCATCTCGTTGCTTTCGCGCAAGGCGCAAAGAGACGTGTGGATATGCTCCAAAGGTCAAGAGCTTGGCCTTTTTCTCGTAGCGATAGGCCATGCGCCACAGCTTCTTGCCGCTTACGGGAATGAACAAAAACAGCCCGCCGCCGTCAGCGTATTTTTTCGGCTTGTCCTGCGCCTTCAATTTCTGTATGTATTGTTCTGTCAACATCGCGCCTCCGATTTTGGACTTTATAGGCTCCAAACACGTCCAATAGGATACCCACATTCAAAAAATTCTGCTGTATTTTTATAGTATTAAATAGAAATTTGAAAAAAGCAATATCTCTCTTGATACCCTGAATTATACCCTAAATTATGGAAGATGCAAGGGCACTCTTTTGGACTTCCTTGGACGTACTTTTAAAGTAATATATTGAAATGCCATAAAATAAAGACTAAATAGGACATAAAAAGATGGGTAGACGGCGTTGCATAATTGCGTCGGC
>CAYJPE010000343.1:0-2272 GCA_964371965.1 uncultured Desulfovibrionaceae bacterium | reverse complement strand
GTTTCGTATTGTGTAAAAAAATACTTGACATTCAGGGCGGGTCTATACAAGGGGGGAAGGGGAAACTTTTGGGTTTTGGCAAAAGTTCCCCTTCCCCCCTCAAGAAAAATAATTAATCAGTGTTTCCTAAGACACTCTTGCCCTGTGCTGCGTCGATAGCACAAGACGTAAAGCCCCTTGCATAGCAGATATATGCACGGGGCTTTTTTGCTCTTTGTAGCAATTCCGTTTTGAATTCAGAAAAATTCAAACGCAGAAAACGCTCATTACTGCACTTAACAGCGCAAGTAAATTGCGCTAATGTCTTCGCAGTGGGCGCTTTTTAACACAGTCGCCAGAGCAAATCCATACTGGAATTGCTCTACTGCTTCTCCAAAGACACTTGCTGCAAATTCATGACATATTCATGGGGAGAATCGTCCGCATTAGTAAACAAGAGATAGACGGTACCTTGAGGCAGGGTAAGAACGCCAAGAGTCATGTATACAAAATCTTGCCTGTTTTGAGTGGCGGGAATTTCAGCATACACATGGGCATGGGCGTCCAGCATACTGTGCAGTGTCGGTTCGTCAAGGACAAAAACGCCCACGGAGAGCGTTTTTTTCATGACGCTATGACGGCTATAGGTAATGTTAATGCTGTAGCTTCCGGCCTCACTGATATGCACGGGAAAGAGCACCGCACTGCCATTTTCCCATTCCTGCAAATAGTGTGGCTCTGTCTTTTTGTGTATGCTCATGCGCCGTGCCAAGCGCAAATCGGCGTCTTGAGGGTATAAAGTCCAGCTGTCACGCCATGTGTACTTTTCCGGCGTCGGGGGCGTATAGGCATGGGCTGTGCCACACGACAGGAACGAGGCCAAAAAAGAGGCCGCCCCAAGAAAAGAAGCTATACGGACAAGACAGGTAGTCACTTTCCTTCTCATGGCTTTTGCCTTTTGAAAGAACCCAGTGCCGTCTCAATGATATGCGGATAGTTCTTATTGGGGGTGCCATAATAGGTAATGAACAAGATACTGTATGCATCCTGCCCATAAAACACTTTTACGGCAGTAAACTGCTCGGCATGTTCGCTGTCTGCGGGCAGTGTTCGCACGCCTTCCAAAATGAAGTACTGTTCTTCTTTGTTAACTATGCGTTTATGTATAAGCCCCATCCTGTCGCCCCACTGCGTAGCAAGGTCTTCCAAGCTCTCCTCAGGATTTATGACCATGCTTCCATAGGCGCGAATTTCCAGCGTGGTAGGGTCGGTGATGAGAATACCGTCGCCATTATCTGCTTCTTGTGCCACATAAAACCACGGGGGCAAATGAAGGCTAAAGCCATAGCGCGTGTTGCTATAGTCGAAAGCTTGGGGCTGACCATGGGCAAGGCCCACACTTGTCCAAACAAGCAGCATGACACAAAAAAATACGATGCCTTTCTTCATAGAAATTTCCTTATGGTTGTGCAAGATTCTACAACATAAAGACTACAGTGCTTTGCGCAAACCTTGCCAATATAAATAATAAGCCCCACATTGAAAAGCGCTTGTGTGGGATCTTTGTCAGCCAACAGCTTTTTCTCCAAGCATTGCAACTGTTGCGGTGTCAGATTTGTTAGGCGCTGTCGTCAAATTGTGAATTTTTGTGTTACATCAAGGAAGACGAGCTTGCTTTGAAGGAATATACTCTTATGGTATTTGACTGAAAAAGCAAGCGAAGTCTGACGCAGAGATAAGCAAAAAGGCGCATTTGACGACAGCGCCTAGTAGCTTAAAATTCTTCAAGGTCTTCATGACCACATACTCCCCCTACCGGGGTGAAAGACCATGCTGTGGGCGTACTGCACTTGTACGCTCTTGCCTTCTTGCCCCTTCAATCCTTCGATGTCCATGTGGGGCGAATACAAGGCTGGCGTTTCGCCACCTCCCATCTCCCCTATCTTTTACACAAACAACAGGCAATAGCCATCGCCGTATTCAGTGCCTTTGCACATGGCTACAGCAGTCTTGGACACAGTGATTGCTATATTTTTTGCAAAAACAGAAGACGCAAACAGCACCATCGGGCAGCACCGTCAGGCAGAACAAGAAAGAGCGAAGCATATTTTTTTCATAGCTTTTCCTTTTTGGTGATCTTTATCGTGGAGGGAACTATTGAGCGCCGTATTTGCGAAGAACAGCCACTATCCCTTTCTGTGGGCTTCTCTTGGCATAATACATAGCAGTACGGCCTTGATCGTCCTTCATATGAGGATTGGCTCCGTTTTTGAGGAGCAATTCCACATTTTCT
>CAYJPE010000342.1:0-2287 GCA_964371965.1 uncultured Desulfovibrionaceae bacterium | reverse complement strand
GGTGAATCTTTTGGGTTTTGGCAAAAGATCCCCTTCCCCCCTCAAGAAAAAAATAAAAATAAAAATAAAAATAAAATAAATAAAATAAAAATACAAAGGAACAGAGTTTTTGAGTGAGGGTAAAATTTTGCGTTGAGGGGTGCATGTGTACTTGCCAGCGTGAAGACTTCTTGCTATCGTTCTGCGATGAGAAGAAAAATCGCCATATTTCTCCCCCCGCTCAAGAGTGTGAGTGGTGGTTTTGCGGTGCTTGTTCAGCTTGGCAATGAGTTGCAGGCAGCGGGTCAGCCTGTGTGCTTTGTGGGTCGGGCACAGGACATGCCTTATGCTGTTGCGCCTTATATTGCAGCGCATGGTCATGTGCCGATGGTTTCTATGGAAGAGTTGCGACCGGACGGTGGTTGTGTGTGGATTGTGCCTGAGGGGTGGCCGCAGTCACTATTGTATGGTTTGCAGTGTGGTGCGCGCTGTATTGTGTATATTCAGGCGTGGTCGTATGCTTTGTCGCTTTTGCCCGGCGGTGCGCGTTGGGATCAGCTTCCGGTGGATTTTCTGTATGTTTCCGACCCTGTACGTCTGTGTTTGCAGCATATGACGGGGCGTGATGGTCCTATTTTGCGCCCTGCCATTGATGGGCGTCGATTTTTCCCGCCTGCGCTTGATGCTTTGTCATCGCCTGTGGGCGGGCCCATTCGCATTGCATGGATGCCGCGCAAAAATAAAGTTTTTACCGACCTTGTTCGTAATGCCATGGCGCAGAGCTTTGCACGCAATTATCCGCACATCAAACTGCAATGGGTGGAAATACATAGGCTTGATCATGCAGAGGTGGCCGAGGTGCTCCGCTCGTGCCATGTGTTTTTTGCGTCGGGCTTTCCGGAAGGGTGCCCTTTGCCACCGCTTGAAGCCATGGCGTCCGGCTGTGCTGTGGTGGGTTTTGGCGGTTTTGGCGGTTTTGATTATATGCGGCAAGCAGACTTTATATGCGCTGCGCCCTTGCCTTTTTTGTTACGGCCTTGGTATGGGCTGCGCCATGTGCCTTTTGGTGGCAATGGCCTGTATGTGGCCGACGGTGACGTTATGGGGGCGGTCTTTGCGCTTGAACATATGTGCCTTTTGATGCACCGAGGCGGCGAAGAGCTGGCTACCTTGCGGGGCAATATGGCGCAGACGGCTATGGCCTATTCGTCGCAAGCACAAGCTGCCAATGTACGAGACATACTCGCTTTTTTGACGGCATAACACATGTGCAGTGCCCTTGTTGTGCATACTCCTTTCAAGTATAGGGTATTTTTTCATGGCTAAAAAAAAATCTGCTCCCCCGCCGGCACCACAACTGAGCGCACTGCCTCTTGGTGGCATGGACAGTCACGCACATCTTGATGGTGAACATTTTAACGCTGACCGCGACGATGTTATTGCGCGCGCTCACGAATGCGGCGTGTCATATATTGGCAATGTGTTTTTGTGCCCTCAAGAATATGAAACGCGCAAGCATTTCTTTGCTCTTCATCCCAATGTCTTTTTTTTATTGGGTATTCATCCTACAGATGCGCAAGTGTGTACGCAAGAATGCCTTGATATGATGAACAAAGCTTTTGTGCATGACCCGCGCCTTAAGGCTGTGGGAGAAATAGGCTTGGATTTTTATTGGGATAGCTGCCCAAAAGACCTGCAAATGCAAACATTTGTCAAACAGCTCCATATGGCAAAACAGTTGCTCAAGCCTGTGGTTGTGCACAGTCGCGAGGCTACTGACGTGACGCTGGCTCTTTTGGAAAAAGAAGGCTTTCAGGGCTATCCGCTTTTGTGGCATTGCTTTGGCGGCACCGCTGCCGAGGCCAAGCGAATAGTCTATAATGGGTGGCATATTTCCATACCCGGCCCCGTGACCTATCCCAAAAATACGGCCTTGCGCGAGGCCTTGCGCGTCATCCCCTTGGAGCGCCTCATGCTCGAAACGGACTGCCCTTATCTTTCGCCAAGCGAGTGGCGAGGCAAGCGGAACGAACCGGCATTGACTGTTTTTACAGCCCATTGCATAGCAAGAGAACTGGGGATGGATGTGGCGACTTTGTGGCAACGCTGTGCGGAAAATGGGCGACGTTTTTTTTCTTTATGAGCGCCTAAGGAAATACGCACGAGTCAAAAGCATATATAAGATATTTTATAAAATTTATTATAAAATAATTCCGGAAAGGAAATTCTGCTCTTTCAGTGCTTGCGGATTCCTCTTTTCAGTGTATTGAAAGGTGGAATAATTAAAGCGTTTTGAGGGGATGGGGGG
>CAYJPE010000341.1:1832-2317 GCA_964371965.1 uncultured Desulfovibrionaceae bacterium | reverse complement strand
CACATACTCCCACTCTGGCGCCCAAACCTGAGAGGGCATGCTTGAGTTATTGTGTATGGTGGGCGTGACCCATGTCCCATATTCCCCGCCCGCGACCAAGGCGTCACCGAGGACGCTGCTGTCGTACATGGTTCCGTTGATGGTGATTGTGTCGTTGCCGTCGGTGCGTGCTTCGGATGTGCGTGCTTCGCTTTCGCTTGCGACATCGCGTGTCCCTCCCACAAAGGCGGCATCTCCAAAGACGGCAGCATCCCACAGACCGCCGTTCACAGTCACAGTATCATGCCCCTGCGATGCGCCATTATCCAGCACCGTGCGCACATCGGCAAATATCATTCCGTCATAAAATGCTTGATTATCGGAAGGCGACCAGTCTGGAGAGGGATAGGGCGGGAGATGGGGATAATAAGCGTCATAATAATAGGAATAATGGCTCAATCCATTGCCATGAATATCCCCGTTAATGAGGATGGTATCGTCGCCCG
>CAYJPE010000341.1:1419-1822 GCA_964371965.1 uncultured Desulfovibrionaceae bacterium | reverse complement strand
CCACATCGCCGTAGATTGCAGAGCCGGTGGATGTGGGGGCAAGGCCGCTTTCGACAGTAATGCTGTCATTGCCTTGTGTGGCGCTGTCGCCGTACAGTGTCACGGCGTCGCCGTAAATACGACTGCCGCCGTGCAGGGTCTTGACAGTGATGGTGTCGTTGCCGTAGGTGCGTGCTGTGGGGGAGAGGATGGCGGCGTCGCCGTAAATGTGCCCGTAGCGCAGGGGCATTGTGTTATAGTTGGTATCGGTGAAGGTGGTGCCCTGCACACTGCCTAGGACTGTTATGACATCGTCGCCTCTGCTGGTGGCATTGTGACCAAGAAAGAAGGCGTCGCCGTAAATATCGCTTGTGTTGACGCTTCCATTGATGACGATGCTGTCATTGCCCACAATATGCGCGTT
>CAYJPE010000341.1:0-1409 GCA_964371965.1 uncultured Desulfovibrionaceae bacterium | reverse complement strand
CCGTAGACGACAGCGGACGCAGTGCGAGAGGTAATGAAGTGGGCATGTGGGTCATAATATGGATAGTACAATTCAGAAACAAGGCCGTAAATATCGCCGTGTATGGTGATGCTGTCATGCCCCTCGATATGTGCATTGCTGTGGGCATCGAAAGTATCGCCAAACACAAGGGCGTCTTCATATATGTACACATTGCCCCAATCGTCAGGCTCATTCCAAAAAAATTGCAGATGCGGGTTCAGCGTGCCATGGATGACAATGGTGTCATCCCCCTTACTTGTGGCATGCTGGCTGACAAAGGCGGCGTCGCCGTAGACAGAGCCAAAAACGATGTCGCCGTGGACGGTGATGCGGTCATTGCCTTCTGACGACGCCGTCCCCACGCCCTCTTCCATATAAATCACAGCTTCCACGCTCGCGGCGTCGCCGTATATAGTCCCATTGTTCAGATTGCCGTGGAGTGTGATTGTGTCGTGCCCCACGCTCTGGGCGTTGTCCATGATGTTTTGAGCATCTCCGTAGATGACGCCAAGTGGTCGATACTCCCAAAAGGTTGGGGCGTGGTACCAGCTGTGATAATAATCACCTTCAACATCCCCATAAACAGTAATAACATCGTGCCCCTCCGATTGGGCATTGTCCACTATAAAGCGAGCATCACCAAACACGGCGCCGAATGTGTCGTCATCTCTACTATACCCTTCATAGTGATCCCGTATGAGCTGACCGTGAATGGTAATGGTGTCATCGCCCGTGCTGACGAGTTGAGCGTCCATTCTCTCTGTGTCGCCATAAATAACTATGGGTATCGCGTCGCCGGAAGTCTGTGGGTCGACGTAAATATCGCTGTGGACGGTGATGGTGTCATTGCCTGTGATTTGGGCGTTGTGTGCGCCTTCTGTAGGGTTTCCATATGCATCGAGCACACTCACATACCCCACATCACCGTACACAGTGGCATTCTCCAAGCGTCCATGGAGTGTGATGGTGTCGTGCCCTGTAATCGTCGCAGTGCTCCCCTCGGCATTTTCTTGCACTTCGCCCACATCGCCGTAAATATGACTGTTCCATATATGCCCATGCACAGTGATGCTGTCGTCGCCAGTGGTGCTTGCATTGTCATGCACAAGCGCCGCGTCGCCGTAAATGTTGCCGTTGTAAACGTCGCCGTGCACTGTGATGGTGTCATCGCCTATGGTGCTTGCATTGTCATGGAGGTCTGCCGCGTCGCCGTAAATATTGCCCGACGAATATATCGACCCGATTATATCGCCGTGCACAGTGATGGTGTCGTCGCCTGTGCTGCAGGCATTGTCTGTCAGGATGGCCACATCGCCATATATGGTGCTTCTCTCTGAAGAATGCCAGCTGTTTTCGATGACATCGCCTCTGATGCTGATGGTGTCATT
>CAYJPE010000340.1:0-2340 GCA_964371965.1 uncultured Desulfovibrionaceae bacterium | reverse complement strand
CACAGGCCACGGCAAGCACGCCCGTTGCGGACGCCGTGCTGCCACCGGACGCGCCCTCTTTGGCAGATCTGCGCCGCGCCCTTGCAGGTAAGGAAGTCAACGACAAGACACTTGTTGCTTGCCCAAAACATCAATGGTGGTGGACGTACTACGTGGACACAAAGCGCGGCAAGTTTGGCTGCAAAAATTGTAGCGGACACCCTAAGTGTATTGTGGATTTTCAGCTGTCACCCCAAATGCGTGCGCCGCAAATATCCGAAACGCAAGGATAAAAAAGATGATGTTGTCGTATGAATTTTACAGAAAAACCTTGTGCGAAATGCAAAATGCCTCACCAATACGCTTGGCCATGGCACGGGAAATGGCACGCTTGCCCGTTTCCATTTCAGACACCATGGTCTGGGCAATGCCAAGCTGTGCGGCAAACTCTTCTTGGGTCAACTCTTCTCTGGTGCGCAATCCACGCAAAGCCTTTGCAGGGCTTGCGTCGGGAAATACTTCCGCCGCAGACACAAGCTCTTCACCGTCCCCATTAATTTGGCGCACATTATGCCCTGCAATGGTCAAAAAGCCCTTAATGGCCTCTGCAGTATCCCATGCCTTGTTTGCGGGCAGCACAAGCGAAATAACGCCCTTTCCATCGGCATTCAATTCATGTGTTATATCTATTTGCATTGTTTTTCTCCGTAATATGTCCACACGTCAAAAGTACTTACTTAAATCTCGCATAGTTGACACTTTCATGGGTGCCCACGAAGCAAATTTCTACAATGTGCACTCTCTCTTTCTCCACACGCCACACAACAACGTAACGGGGCTTGCCCTTGTTCAAATGACAGTGATAATATTCGCCTTTTTTGCCCTTCAATTTGCCGTAGTGATACCACATGCTTTGTACTGGGCCATCCGCTTCCAAGGATTTTTGCAAGAGAAACAAGGCGTCATTCATGGCTGGTGGCAAAGCCATAGCCTGCTTGTGCGCCTTGGATGTAAACGCCACTTCCCACAGTGTTTTCTTATTGCTCATGAGCTGAATATATACAAAAGAGTGATATTGTCAAGAAAACACTTGACAACACCCGCGCTTTTTGACACGCTGAACGTCCCTAACTTAACGAGGCGAAGCCGTCGCCTTTGCGCTGCCCAACAGTGCAAGAATAACGGTTTTTTTTGTTTCTGCCATTTCTCTACCTCGCTTTTTAGCGGTGGTGGATACATATCAGCAGTACAACGTCTAGTATCCGTGAGGACTAGCGGCTTTTTTTGTGTCCAACACCCTAAACTTAACGAGGTTTCTTATGACTAAGCCCTATCAATCCCCTGCCGACCGTATCCAGAGCGACCTTAATTACTTGAACTTGCTTATCAGCGAAAGCGTAAACATAACCAGTGTTATCAAACAGTTGTTTGACGAGAACATCCACCCCAACAAGTGCAGTATTGACCACTTGAACGAAATTGCCGCCGTTCTGTTTCTGCTGAAAAAGCACCAAAAAAGCGCGTCAAAGAAATGCGAAAAAATTATTGCACGGCACTGCGCGTGGGAACAAAAGCGACGCTTGCACCCTCAAAGCCATAAAATAAAAAGCATGTGCTTTGAAAGAGACACCTACTTTGTGCGTGTCACCACAGAAGACGGCTTTGCCTTTGTCACCGACATTGGCGACATCCAACGCCGTGACTTGCGCGTGGGCGATACCATTTCCATGAACAAAGAGGGCGGTGCTTGTGTGAATCTGGAAAAACGTCAGGGGGACACCGTACCTTTTGTGTAGTTGTAAGCTGGTGTCACTAAAAGATACGCCAGCTCAAAGTAAACGTCCATTTTGGACGCTTTGTTGATTTTATTAACTTTTTACAAGGGTGTAACTACTAGTTTCCCCTTTAACAGCATGATTCAAGGAGAATACTATGCAAAACACAACCATCACCCCCTTTGCTTTTGAAGATCACCTCGTCCGCACCCACACAGACGAAAACGGCGACATCTGGTTTGTGGCTAAGGACGTGTGTCGGGTGCTTGATATTCGCAATCACAAAAATGCCGTAGCTGGACTTGATGAAGACGAAAAAGATGGGGTCGGTATTACCGACCCCATGGGCAGACAGCAAACCGTGACCACCATCTCCGAATCCGGCCTGTACGCACTTGTGTTCCGCTCTCGCAAGCCAGAGGCCAAGCGCTTCAGCAAGTGGGTACGTTCGGAAGTGCTACCCACATTGAACCGCACAGGCACTTACTCTGTCCACAATGCGTCCACACATACCCAGAGACCCACAAAGACATCATGCCCCAAGGAAGGTTTGCAAGTGGCCCGTGGCATCTTTGCTTTTATCAAT
>CAYJPE010000339.1:0-2348 GCA_964371965.1 uncultured Desulfovibrionaceae bacterium | reverse complement strand
TTGGGGCGCTGGCAGTACTCACAAAGGTGGTATCGCTTGATTCTTTGGAAAAAGTATTGCGTGATAAATTTCCGCCTGCTTTCTTTGCCAACAATGAAAAAGCGCTACATATGGGAGCTACAATGGCTCACCCCTTGGTAGACTAAATCGTGTCTTTGGTGCCCGAAAGGACTTATGTCTTTTCGGGCCTTTTTCCCCGTAGACCAGAAGAGCGTAAGGTGTATTTTGTATGAACATTCATGAATATCAAGCCAAGGAGCTTATGGCGTCCTATGGTGTGGCTGTGCCTCAAGGAGGCGTTGCGGCAACGGTGGCAGAAGCAATGGAAGTGGCGCGTACGCTGCCCGGCCCCATTTGGGTGGTAAAAGCACAAATACATGCTGGTGGACGTGGCAAGGGAGGCGGCGTCAAAGTGTGTCGGAGCCTGGAAGACGTTGAGGCAGCTGCTACGGCTATTTTGGGAATGCAACTCATTACTCATCAAACCGGCCCCGAGGGACAAAAGGTAAAGAAGGTATGGGTAGAGCAGGGTACGGCCATTGACAGAGAATTGTATCTTGCTGTGGTGCTTGACCGTGGCGCCGAATGCCTCACCATCATGGCTTCTCCGGACGGAGGCATGGATATTGAGGAAGTGGCAGAAAAGCATCCTGAACGGATTTTTACGGTACGTCTTGACGGCGCGCATAACATCTGGCCTTTTCAAGCAAGGGAATTGCTTTTTGGCTGCGGTTTGACGCCTGCTCAAGTGACACAGGGTGTTGGTCTTGTGAGCCGTTTGGTGAAGTTGTGCGTGGATAAAGATGCAACACAAGTAGAAATCAATCCTTTGGCAGTCGACAAGGAAGGCAATATTTTGGCCTTGGACGCCAAGATGAACTTTGACGAAAGCGCCTTAAAACGTCATCCTGATATAAAAGCATTGGAAGACCCTGATGAAACGGATCCGCTGGAGCGTAAGGCCGCAGAGCTTGGTGTGAACTATGTGCGTCTTAACGGTTATGTGGGCACCATGGTCAACGGTGCAGGACTTGCCATGGCCACTATGGATGCCATTAAACAGGCCGGAGCAGAACCTGCCAATTTTCTTGATGCCGGTGGCGGTGCCAATGTGGAAATGGTGAAGAAGGGTTTTGAAGTCATGTTGTCCGATCCCAATGTGCGCGGTATTCTTATTAATATTTTTGGCGGTATTTTGCGCTGCGATATAGTAGCTGAGGGCGTTGTGCAAGCGGTTAAGGAAATGAACTTGTCTGTGCCTGTGGTTGTACGTATGGAAGGTACCAATGTGGAGAAGGCTCGACAAATTTTGGATAAGAGCGGCATAAGCATTGTTTCTGCAGCAACGATGATCGAGGCTGCCACAAAAATTGCTGACCTGACAAAGACGGCTTAAATGCTTTTTGGAAGCTTGTTGGAAATATGTCGAGCACATTGAAGGAGTCATGGACATGAGTATTTTGATTGATGAAAACACCCGCGTGGTTGTGCAAGGTTTGACCGGTCGGGAAGGTATGTTCCATGGGCAGCAGATGCTGGACTATGGCACAAAAATTGTAGCGGGTGTCACACCGGGGAAAGGCGGTCAAGAGGTGCTTGGCGTACCCGTTTTTAATACGGTGAAAGAAGCTGTGGAAAAAACCGGCGCCAATACGAGCGTTCTCTTTGTGCCCGCGGCAGGCTGCGCTGACGGTGCGTGTGAGGCGGCGGATGCGGGCATACAACTTGTGGTCATTATTACGGAGCATGTGCCTGTCCTTGACATGGTACGTTGCAAAGCCTATTTAAATGCCAAGGGTACAAAACTCATAGGCCCCAATTGCCCGGGGCTTATCAGTCCGGGCAAATGCAAAATAGGCATTCAACCAGGTTATATTCATAAGCAAGGTTCTGTGGGGCTTATCAGTCGTTCAGGCACATTGACGTATGAGGCGGTGTATCAATTGACAAGCCATGGTATCGGGCAAAGTACGGTTATTGGTATGGGTGGTGATCCTGTGCCCGGCTTAAAATTTGTGGAATTGCTGGAACTTTTTCGTGATGACCCACAAACGGAGGCTGTATGCATTTTGGGTGAGATTGGCGGCGACAATGAAGAAAAAGCCGCAACCTATATAAAGGAAACACAGTATCCGAAGCCTGTGTTTGGCTTTATTGCCGGCCTTACGGCGCCTCCGGGAAAGCGCATGGGGCATGCAGGCGCCATCATATCCGGTTCTAAAGGACGCGGCGAGGACAAAATTTCTGCCATGGAAGCTGCGGGCATTACGGTAATTAAAGAACTTGGAAATTTTGGAAGTGTGGTGGCACAAGCTTTGAAAAAATAGTTGTTTTGTATCGAAGGAGAC
>CAYJPE010000338.1:0-2349 GCA_964371965.1 uncultured Desulfovibrionaceae bacterium | reverse complement strand
AGAAATCTGTATCGTGATTATGCTGGAGCTCCCGAAAAAATTAAGACACTCAGAGAGATTTTTCCTCACTTGCCCCCATTCCCGACCAAAAAGTAACAAAACGTAGAAAATACTTTTTGCTTCCCACACAAGTCGCTGAAATAACGAGCTGTGTGGGAAGTATTTTTTTGTCAAACGTACATGCAACGTATCCCTCATATTCCGTAACATACCCACATTGTTAAACACTTTTGAACACAGTGAGGTATCTTGTGGAAAGTTCAAAAAGCTGGATTGATGACGTGGTCAACGAATTACCTGCTTTGGTAGATTATGCGACCATCGCGAAAACTTTGCACATGAGCAAAGGAGGCGTCGCCAATCTTTGTAGCGCAGGTCGCGGAATCGAAGGGGGAATCATTATCGCAAAAAAGCGACTTTTCCCGAAACAGGCTGTCATCGACTGGATATTGTCGCGAGTGGAAAGTGGCGCCGGCAAGGCTGGTGTCAAATGAAAAAGACCCCCGCCGCGCAGATCTCGACAGAGGCCAAAAAGGAAACGTCCAGCGCTCAATATGCCCTAAAATCACCAAACAATTAAGCGTTTTGCTGTGGTTTTTGTCGGTATTTTCAAAGTGTCGAAGCGCATTCCGAATGTCAAATTCACAGCATCGCGGTCTCGTTCATGCGTGACCCTTGTGAATTTTCGGAGGGCGCAGATGACTGATTTCCTTGAAACTTGTAAAGCAAAAGCCCTTGAAATTGGCGTAGTTTTAGACAGTCCCAGCGACGATGGAGTTTTGCGTCGATGCGGCACGATAGACAAGCCCCGTTCAAAAAACGGTGTAGCGGTGATCTATGGCGACGAACCGCGTTCTGGATGGTTCAAAAATTGGAGTACCGGAGAAGAAGCGATTCTTACCGTCAAAAGTACGAAAACCTTCACACCAGCAGAGCGCAAAACCTATACGCAGCGTATGACAGAGCAGAAAGCGCAACGTGAAGTCGATACAGAGAAACGTCATGCAGAAGCGGGGCGAAAGGCGCAATACATATGGGATAACGCCGTCCCAGCCGAAGAAACACACCTTTATTTGCAGAAAAAAGGCATTCCTCCGCTTGGAACACGACTTGGGCGAAATAATTGCCTTGTAGTGCCTGTTCTTGGCGAAAAAGGTGCAACTCAAAGCCTGCAATTCATTGAAGAGGACGGAAGCAAGCGTTTTCTCACTGGTGGACGCACAAAAGGAGGTTTTTTTTCCATTCCTGCAAAGCACGGACGCACTGATGACACTCTTTGCATCGGCGAAGGGTACGCCACCATGGGAAGTGTACATCTTGCCACGGATATGCCTGTCTTGTGGCGTTCGGGGCAAGCAACCTAGAAGCCGTGGCGCGTCTTGCGCGGGGGAAATACACTAACCGCAAAATCATCATATGCGCAGACAATGACATGAAGCCCGATACTGACGCAAACCCCGGCGTTGAAACTGCCACAAGAGCCGCACACGTCACTGATGCACTCCTTGCCGTGTGCCCCTTGGTGGACGGACGCAAGGCAGACTTTAATGATCTGCACCTTGCCAGTGGGCTTGATGCTGTGAAAGCCGTTATTGAGGCCGCCACAGTGCCGCCGCCGATAATTCGACAGGCCGTTAAAATGCCACCACCGCCGCCGGAAGCACCCTTGCCTCTGCGCAGAATGCCGCAGCAGCAAGAAGAATTTCCTACACATGCCTTGGGGCAATTCGCTGATGCTGTAGAGATGTTTGCTCACGCAACAAAGACCCCAATGTCCATGTCGGCAAATGCTGTGCTGTCAGCCTTGTCATTGGGAACACAGGGTATTGCAGATGTTAGCATGAAAGACGGACGACATATCCCCCTTTCATTATTCGCATTGACCATTGCAGAAAGTGGCGACCGCAAAACTTCGCTTGATAGCGCCGTCTTAGATGCCGTTCAGCGCATCGAAAAGGAAAGATACATCAAATATCAAGGGGAACGCACGGCCTATGATGATGAAAAACGAGCGTATGAGGCACTGTCCAAAAAAGAGCGCGAGGGCACACCTTTCAATATACCAGAGCCACAAAACACGACCCAAGTCATTGAAAATGTGAATGTCGAGGGCGCATTTCGACAGCTCAAAGAGGGTTCGCCAAGTGTCGCTTTTTACTCAAATGAGGCGGGTACTCTTTTTGGTGGACAGGCCTTCATGAAAGACAATGTACTTAAGGAAACGCTGATTAAATAAAAATATATATAAAATTTACTATAAAATAATTTTGAAAAAGAGCTTCTCCTATCTCAGCGATTGAGGATTCCTCTTTTCAATTTATTGAAAAGAGGAATAATTAAAGCGTTTTG
>CAYJPE010000337.1:0-2363 GCA_964371965.1 uncultured Desulfovibrionaceae bacterium | reverse complement strand
TCGAACCCCGAACCAATTGATTAAGAGTCTGTTTTTGGCACTTTTCACCCTGTTTCACTTATCTTCATAGAGCTTCATTTGTTCTTGACAAAACAGCATGTTGTATGTAATTTATACTTCATTGACTTTCACTGAATATCACCCTCTTTCAGCCGAAAATGGGGGACAGATGGGGGACAACTTTTCTGCCATGGGGGACAGAATGAAGGAGCAATTTTATGGCGTATAAATGGAAGACCATTGAGGCAGGCATCCGCACAAGAGAACATGCCACGCGTAAGCATGGCGTAAAATTTGACACCTACTTCACCCTCCGCTTTTATGTGAACGGTAAAAGAACTGAGGAGGCATTAGGCTGGGCGTCGCAAGGCTGGACACTCACCAAGGCGCGGGCAGAGCTTGCACGACTGAAGGAGGCACAGCGCACAGGCCAAGGTGAAGTTACCCTTGCCGAGAAAAGAGTAAAGGCGCAACAAGAGCGTGAGGTTGCCGCGCAAGAAGAAACCCTCACCTTGCAAGGCATCTTTGAAGGTGGATATATGGCAGCACAGCAGAGCAAGACAGCCGCTGCATTGAAGGCAGAGCATCAGCTTATGAAAAACCACATTGCCCCATTCTTTGGCAGTACCCCCATCAAAAGCGTGACGCCGACGCACATGGACAAATTCCTTGCGCACCTCAAAGTAAAAAAGAAAAGCAATGGCACACCGCTTGCCCCGCGAACTGTGCAGTATATCTTTGCCGTGATGCGCCAAGTATGGAACTATGCCCTCAGTCGTGGCCTCATTGACATGCCGTACCCGGCAAAGCGTGTAAAGGTGCCGACCGCCGACAACAGGCGAACACGCTTCTTGACCCGTGAGGAGGCCGAGCGCGTCCTTGAGGCACTGGAACCACGTTCGCAGGACATACACGACATGGCACTCCTCTCTCTTTTCTGTGGACTGCGAGCGGGTGAATTATTCAAGCTGACATGGGCGGACGTGAACTTTCAAGAGGGCTTTGTGCATGTGCGCGACCGCAAGAACAAAGAGAGCGGCACAGCGTGGATGACCCCACGAGTCAGAGCAATGCTTGAACGACGCTTTGCCTGCCAATCAGACTTTGGGCAAGCAAGCGCCGTCCATGTATTCCCAAACAAGCAAGGATCGCAGAAGGCATTCACTAGCAAGCTCTTTTCAAACGTCGTTGCCGAGCTTGGCTTGAATGACGGCATCACAGACCACCGCGACAAAATAGTTTTCCACTCACTGCGCCATACCTTCGCCTCTTGGCTTGCTCAAAAGGGCGTCCCACTTCACAGCCTTGCCGGACTCATGGGGCACAAGAACACCACCATGACACAACGTTATGCACACCTTGCACCGGATGTACAAAGAGCACACGCCATGCTTATTGACGATGCACCGACAAAAGGAAACGTGCTTCCGTTCAAAAAAACAGAAAATACATCGTCACGCACCGCCACAGAGCTTGACAGAGCATCATGGGAAAAGATAGCATCTAGCAAGCTCAGACAGTTTTTACATAGATAGCTGTACAAGGACAGACCTTTGAAGCACGTTGAAA
This sequence comes from uncultured Desulfovibrionaceae bacterium, assembly GCA_964371965.1. GTDB lineage: Bacteria > Desulfobacterota > Desulfovibrionia > Desulfovibrionales > Desulfovibrionaceae > CAYJAD01. Next base: position 794 of record CAYJPE010000337.1, on the reverse strand, counting down.
TAAAATACACAAAGAAAGCCATGAAAGGCTACAAGCAACTCAGTCAAGACGAGCTTGCAATCATGGATTTTTTAGAACAAGACCTTCGCGACACAGCCGGCAAACCCTTTGGGCGACGATGGAGTAGCCTTGGAATGCTCAAGGGGACAAACCGTATGCACTGTCATATCACATATAGAAAAGTCGCCATATGGCAAGTGATAGAGCATGACGACAGCGTAGAAGTTATTTTTTGCCGCTTTGAGTATATCGGCACACGAGAAAAAGCACCCTACTAAATAGAGAGGAGCAGATATGTCACTCAATCCAGACAGTGAAATCAGCTATGCACACATTGCCATGCCCGGCGATACATTTCACCTTGTGTCGGCACTAATAAGGCGCTTGGGGGGGGATGTCATAAAGGAATTGACACCGGACGAGTTTGCCAATGCAATTTTAGAAGATGATGAAGCACTGGACGATGATGCAGAACTTATCACCAAGCCCCCCATACCGGAGCACGAGCGCATAGGGCGCATGCTCAAAGGGGCGCGTCTGCGTGAAAATATGACACAAGACGTCCTTGCCAAAGCCATTGGCGTACCTCAAAGGCACATCAGTGAGTACGAAGCCAACAAAAGACCCATACCCGCCGACAAAGTCGCTCTGCTTGCTGAAATATTAAACACCGTTGAGACGCATTTTATACCGCGGTAAACAAAAGGAAAGATATGACGCATTACTGGAATGACAAAAAGTATACGACTTTCCGTACAATCAAAGAAGAATATGGATTTACTGACCAAGGAGCC
>CAYJPE010000336.1:0-2465 GCA_964371965.1 uncultured Desulfovibrionaceae bacterium | reverse complement strand
AGGCGTAGCCGTTACACGAGGAACGAGTGTTACGGCTATCGAGAGCAACGCGTATGAGACATACATAAGCGGTTTGACTTTTTATCCCCCTATCCGAAGGGGACGCCGCAGGTGGCACTTTTTCAACTACCTGATACTTTTTTACTTGTATCGTCTGTGCTTGTTGTTTCAACAAGTTACAGTCATTTTTTTGTTGTCAAAATTTCTGGGTTACAAATTTTGGGTTACAATTTTTTTTCGTCGTCTCTTGCAAGGTTTCCATCACAGGAGATGTTCGAATTCAGCAAATGTCCCACCATTTGCCCTATGCTACTGCCACCAAGTGCCACGACGATGTCGTCTTGATTTGAGTACAAGCCAGCACTCTTTGTATACCTGTCTGTTGTGGTCGCTTGGTAGTGCCCCATAAGAATTTGTGCCGCATTCAAACCAGAATGTGTAAACGTAATTGCGGCACTCTTATGGCGGATGGCATGAAAGCCAAAAGGCTTCACATCCGCTTGTTTACATATGCGCTTCATAAATGTTTCGCGGCGGCTGAACTGACTCCCCACCACATGACCTGTGAGCGTGTTCATAAAGACATTGCCCACCCCTCGCACGGGCGGTTTTCTTTCCACCAGCTCAACACCTGTATCAGTTCCGGGTGCATTCTCAGCCAACGTATGCGAGACTTCCCCTGTCCTGCCTTGTTGTCGGTCAGACGGATTTTGCCGTCTTCCAAATTCACGTCTCTCAACGTCAAACGCAATATTTCATTGCGCCGTGCTCCCGTAAAGTAAAATGCCAACAACATCGCAAGGTCTTGACTTTTTGCCTCACGCAATACTTTGATGAACTCCTCATCCGGCGGCACATACCTATCCTGTGGTTGAGACGGGAAGAGCTGAACTTTTTGGAACGGTGGATAATATTGGGGCAATTCATCCACAAAGTCCGTTCCCCATTTCCATGCCGTCAGAAGATTTTGGCGATAAGTATTTGCTACCATGCCACTTCTCTCATCATTGATTGCCGAAAGAAAACGATATGCCTTTGCGGGTGTAACGGCATCAACACTTTTGATACCTTTGCATCAACACAGCGCAGACACTCTGGGAACAGAAAACCGCTCATGAAAACGGACAATTCCATTACAATGACGCCAAGCATGTCCTTGGATTTCATGCCCTTTGTGCCTCCTGTGACTGGAACAGCGATTGCCCCAAATTTAAAGATGACATGGAGGACGGTGAATGGGCAGCACCCTTGCAAAGGATTGATATATTGAAAGAACAACGCAGCATCTTAGATGCAGAAATCAGCAGTATAGAGCAATCCATCAAGGATGCCTACGCCCTCACCTCTCTACAAGGCGATTGGGTCAACACAGGCACACGCCGTTTCAAGGTCACACAACAAAAAGGACGCCGCACGCTCAATAAGGATAAACGTATCCCCTCACGGGGTAACGGGTTCGTCCGTAAGCCACGCTGTATTTTGTACAAGGCCTTTTGCGTGAGAAACGCTAATATCAAGGAGGATTGCGAAGGTACTACGCTCTTGTAATCGACATGTGTGGCGTAAGCTCAAGATGCGCTCTACAAAGCGGTCACCTTTTTCACTGGTTGTCCCAAGGCTACGTTTTCGCCATGTAACGGCGAAACGTAAACCACGTTCCGCAAAATTATTTGTAGGGTCAACATCAGCATATTCACGAAATGTCTTCAAATGCGGTTTTTCTCGTTCAATACGACGAGCAAATACACCCATTGAATCCTTGTTCGTTTGGTATTTTGCAATAAATTTCCCAAAACGCATGAATAGTGTGCTCACAGCCCCACAAGTGGGCAAATGCCGATTCATGCGACACAGGCGGACAAGTTCGTCCTTAATCCATGTGCCGCCTTTGACTATTTCGGCTTTGCTGCTCTTCTTGAGTTTTTGAGCTGAACGGATGAGGTGAACAAGGCAAGTTTGACGAGCCTTACCGTCCCATTTACGATACACACCATAGCCATCCGAAACCAAAACACCTTTCCATAAGCCAATGAAACTTTCGGAAGATATTTTGTTTCGTTTCTTCGTAATGGAAAAATACGCGACTTTGCGTGAAATCATAATCCATAACCAATACAAACCTGATCCTGTGTGCCCAAACCTATGCCATGCTGTTTCATCAATATAATTGACTTCTACCTTGTGTGCAGCGTCTCGTATAGCCTCATAATGGGGAAGCATCGCTTGCGATGTCCTGTCAAGGCATTTTTGTATGCCTCCTTGACTGATTGGCAGGTTGTACATTGCTTTTAGGAGCATTTGCGCCGATTCACGACTCATACCGTGCACACCACATAACTCTGTAAGCAGCGCATGCACATAAGACCCAAAGCCAAAACGATATGCATAAGGAGCAGGAGCTTTGTTTTGAGTTTCACAGTTGGAGCAAAAGCCCTCATGCAACATAAAGTGGGTGATATACAACT
>CAYJPE010000335.1:0-2493 GCA_964371965.1 uncultured Desulfovibrionaceae bacterium | reverse complement strand
CTCAAAACGCTTTAACTCTTCCTCTTTTCGATAAATAAACCCCTCAATCAATAAGCAAGAAACATTACTTTATTTTAATTCGTATATATATTCTTATTGCGTCAATGCTTCCCGAGCAATACATTAGATTAAAATTGTTACGTAAAATTCGATGCACGCATAACAAGCCCGTACTGCCTCCATCACCTATGGACATATCAAGGCATCAAAGAACTTTAAAGCATATATCGTGCCAAACGGAGCGTCAAAACATGCTCCACAACAAAACCTTGCGGCCTGCGCACCCTGATTTTTTCGCGCGCTTAAACACAACCACTTGTGAACAGCCTATCCAAAATTCACGTTCCAATGGGCTGATAGGCGAGTGTATAGGCAAACACAAAGCAAAATGCAAGCAAAATGACACAAAATATTTTATTTTTAACCACACAAGACATCTTTCACTGCTTATCGGTCAAAGAATATCCAACTTGACAGTTCCTCCTTACAGCCTTGTGAAAAAATCCCATTTTCCGACCGCTCAAAAAATGTGAGATACAAGAATGCAAAAAAATCAAGGCGCGCGAGCCGACCCAAAGCACGACTTTGCTTCAATGGGCTTGATATAACACAAAAATTCGCACTTTGACGACAAGGTCTAGCCCTCTCAAAAAAAATGCAGCAAAAAAGTGTATTTTAATATTGACAATCATTTTCAAATTAAATACACTGCCTTCATTACAACTCGGAAAACACAAAAAATTGTGAGGTATATAATGGCTAAAAATAATAAATCACAGAAAAAAATGACGCAAAATAAAAACGCTTTTCCACATATGACCTACGAACATCAAACGCCTGCCGCATGTGCGCAGTGCTCAAAGACGTGTGCGTGCGCGGATTGTCCTTTGCGCATACTCATTGTCGGTGGTATTGAGCGTATGGAAACGCGCTATCGCGAGCTTGTTGAAGGACGCGGACATATTTTTGAATACCATGCAGGGCATCAACGTAAGGGCGGGAATAAATTGGATAACTGCCTCATGAGAGCTGATGTGGTTTTGTGTCCTGTGAATTGCAACAGTCATACGGCATGTTTGCAAGTCAAGCGTTTATGCAAGAAGTATGGAAAAAATGTACACATGATGCGTAACTTTAGCCTAAGTGCGCTTGATATGACCATGAACAGTTTGGTAGCAAGTTAATTTGCCCTCACGTTGTGTCAGACGCACTTCGTGAATCCCTTATCAGGCCGTTGAATAACTGCCATCTACGGCCTGATAAGCATATCTTCATAAATCAAATTTCAATAAGCCACTACATTATAATAATAAAATGACTTTCTATATATGTTGTGACGTATGCTCTTGAGCATAAGACGGGACAAGTGCCAAGGCTCAAGCGCTCCCCTTCCCCCTCAAGAAAAATAATTAAGTTGTTTACTTTCTCTCTCTGACGACGCAGATTGCCGATTTTCAACAGCCTGTCAAACTTGCTTCTCCTCAAAGAGTCTGGCATAACAGCCAGCACAATATTATACTGCAATGAGGTTTGATTATGCAAAAAGACAGCACATGCCCATCATCATTTCGCCAAAAAATCTATTATTTTTTATGCGGTTTGTGTATGGGCGCCGCCGATACCGTACCCGGCATTTCCGGCGGAACCATTGCTTTTATCATGGGTATTTACGAAAAGCTTTTGCAAAGCATTCAAGTCGTCGACAAAGAATTTTTCCAACTTCTCCGCAAAAGAGCATGGAAGGCGCTCTTTCATAAAATCCCCTGGGGCTTTCTTGTGCCCCTGCTCATTGGCCTTATCACCGCCATTTTTACACTTGCCAGCATTGTCGTCCAGATTATGCAAACACACACGCATTTCATATGGGCTTTCTTTTTTGGGCTTATTTTGTCATCCCTCTATTTTATGACAAAAAACCTCTTGGGCACCCAAGGCCATGTGCTTATGTCTGCCATACTCTTTATCCTCGGTGCCATACTTTCCATATGGATCATGTTTTTTGACCCCATCTCCTTGCCACATAGCTATCCAATGACATTTTTTGCCGGATTTATTGCCATATGTGCCATGATTTTACCCGGAATATCGGGGGCTTTTATTCTTGTGCTCCTTGGGCAGTATCAATACATCATCCAAGCCGTAGCCGAGCTGCATGTATCCGTGCTCATAACATTTCTCCTTGGCGCCATTGGCGGGCTCTTGTCCTTTTCGCACCTCATAAATATGTGCTTGCAAAAATACCACAGACCCACCATTGCCGCATTGTCGGGCATCTTGGCAGGTTCATTGGTTTCCTTATTTCCTTTTAAAACGATACCCACAGCATTCACAGTCGAGCAGGCTCTTCTTTGCCTGTGTATTGTTGTGGGCTTTGTTATCCCTTGTATTTTACATATTATAAACAAGAAAATGTTGAAAAAGGTCTAACGGCTTGTTGTGTCTGCAGGTGTATTTTTTAGCTACGCAGCAAGCGCGTTTTGAAAGGGGAAGGAG
>CAYJPE010000334.1:0-2522 GCA_964371965.1 uncultured Desulfovibrionaceae bacterium | reverse complement strand
AAGAATTAAACTACGCCACCTATATCCGTGCTTTTAGTCTTTACAAGGCACTAGTGTCTTGTCTACTCTAAAAGCTCTGATTGCATTCTCTGTATGTTGCTATGCTCCACAAAGTATCTCCTTCTTTCTCAAGTAAAAAAGCTTCGGCATACATCCGGACTTATTGGTTTTTTTGAAGGAGCCGACCGAATGGCGCCGCAGGCGTGACCGTAGCCGAGGGACGAGGCGTACGGGCATCGAGAGCAGCGATGGTGTGGGGGGAAAGCTTTTTTTTCCTAAAAAAAGTTTCCCCCCACATGCTTTTCAAAAAATACACATTTAGACAATACACGCTACTAGTAGGCCATGCGGTGTATACCCACCCTGCAAAACTCTCCACACACCCATAGTCGACAAGGGGTCAAGGCAAGATTTGCCATCGTACACGGCAAAATCCTCCTCAATCATCCTACAAAAATTTCCCCTTTTCACTGCCATATTTTATAACATATTGAATTTACAAGATGCGCATCTTTTGGCACACGCCTTGCTTTAAGGCAAGTACAGCTTAAACCACCCAGGAGGTGCATTATGTCTTTGGTCGTTAATAATAACTTAATGGCAGCAAATGTAGCAAGAAACTTGAACATTCACTATGGTGAACTGAGCACATCCACACAAAGATTGTCCTCAGGCCTTCGTATCAACTCGGCAGCAGACGACGCCGCGGGTCTCGCAATCCGCGAATTACAGCGCGCTGACATCACCACCTTACACCAAGGTGCGCGTAACGCCAATGACGCCATCTCGCTCATCCAAACAGCAGACGGCGCTTTGCAAACCATCGACGAACAGCTTATTCGTATGAAAGAGCTAGCCGAACAAGCCGCAACAGGTACGTACGACTCCACCCAGCGTCTTATGATTGAGTCGGAATACCAACAACTGGCTTCTGAAATCACCCGTATCGCCAATGCCACAGACTTCAACGGCATTAAGATGCTCGACGGCTCCTTGTCCGGCGAATACAACGGTACCGAGCTCAAGTCTACAGGTGAGCTGAAGATTCACTTCGGCACCGCCAACGACTCGGCAGAAGACTTTTATAACATTAATATCGGTAACACAACGGCGTCCGCCCTTGGTCTTGGTAATGACTCGCATGTGGAAAGTCAGTTGGCCAAGGCACCTACAAATGCCGGTTATGAAGAATTGCGTGATGAAAGTGCTCAATCTATCTATGACGCCACTTACGCGGAAAGATATGACACGCATTACAATGAAATCTATGCGAACCTCATTAGTACTGCCAATCCGGCTCAGCCCGCCATTCCTCTAGAAGAAGCTGCGGTGCAAGCTGCAGAGCAAGCAGCCTTATTGGCTGATAAAGAAGCAGCTGCTGACGCCGAAATGGCAAAGGCTACGCTCGACCAAGTTTTTGATTATGCCTATGCCAGTACCTACAGCGTCGACCCTAGGGTAACAGGTGCAGGGGGTATTACGGTAGATGATAGTACGAGAGCTGCGGCTGGGCAAGATGCGCTTAAAATAGCAACGGATCAAATGTTCACCTTGACGCAAAAAATTGCAGAAGACGGTAATCTCACAAGCTTGGATGCCATGTTGCCGATGACAGCCATCGCTGCTGGAGCAACCGCGGGTATTGATGTACCTGGTGTGGATGCATTCCCTGTGAAAACACATTCAAGCGCACAAGCATATATCGAACAACTCGGCAAAGAAGCATATTCAGCTGTCTATGATGAGATCTACCCTGACTTGTACGAAGATGCCATCACCGAAGCAGAGGCTGCTCTTGGTGGTGCACTCACAGAAGAGCAAACTGTAAGCATACAAAGCATGATTCATGAAGTTGCCCATGCCAAAGCGACAGAATGGTCCACCGACTTGCAAACTGGTATACAAGCAGTGTATGATGCGAGCTTTAATGACGCCGCTGCTGGATATCAAATTGAATATGATGCCAATATTGCCGCCGGCCACCCTGCTGATATTGCACAGATAATGGCTGAGAATACGGTTGCAGCCACTGCTTGGGGCGTAATGGAAACAGCTGTCGCAGGTACGACCTATGGTGAAAATACTGTCACTGGTGCTGCGAAGCCCCTCACAGACGCCGATTTGTATATCAACTTAACGATGACTATTCCAGATTCCGGTAATCCGCCCAAGCAGTTTACAGCAACGGTTAATGAAGATGCAGCTGGCGGGGCACCTCTTGCTGGCCAAGGAGCAATCGTTTATGGTGCCATTAACACAAATATGTTTACTGCAGGTCCTCCAGACACCGGCTACATGAGTACCGACACAGGCACCCGTGGTTTCAATGGCAGTGAACAAGGCCTCATCGACACAGCCGCCTCATTCTCCACAGGTGACCTCGAGCTGACACCTGGCGGTACGCTCTCCACCCAGGAAGCAGCCGGTGACGCATTAGAAGCCATTAACGAAGCCATTATCTCCAAGGATAAGATTCGTGCGCACCTTGGTGCCATTCAGAATCGCCTTGAAGAGACCATTAA
>CAYJPE010000333.1:0-2565 GCA_964371965.1 uncultured Desulfovibrionaceae bacterium | reverse complement strand
TTAAGTTTCAAAAAAATGTTTATTTTTTTCGCTTGGTGACGCTTTTTCTCAAAATTTTAGTTGGTTATGTTCATATCGTCAACGACTCCGGGAGTATTTGCTTTGAGCGGAGCGGTTCGAAGGATGCGTGTCGGTAGGCGTTTTCATGTCACCCTTCCTGACACGCCAGCATGATCATACTCTACTTCTAAAGAAGGCACATCACAGAAAAAAGTCTCTGAGCAATGTGGCACAAGCTTCGGCTCGAAGCCCCCCCATATGCCACACCTTATGATTAAGAAATGTGTAGTCCAGCCCTTCACAACATGAAACAACAGCACCGGCTCGCATGTCTGCCGCACCATATACAAGGCCGTCCACACGAGCATGTACTAGGGCACCCGCACACATAAGGCATGGCTCCAAAGTGACCACAAGTGTGGCGCCCTTTAAGCGATAATTACCTAAGACCATGCCCGCGGCGCGTAGAGCAAGAATTTCTGCATGAGCCGTTGGGTCGTGCGTCATTATGCACATATTATGTGCCTCGGCAACAATGCGCCCCGACGCCAGGACAACGAGAGCCCCCACAGGCACTTCTCCCAAGGAGGCTCCTTTGCGAGCTTGCTCTAAGGCCATGTCCATGAGAGACTGCCATGTATGACCATTTGGGGCTGGCGGTACAGGGCCTTGCAGCTTCATGGGATGTATATGTGTCATTCTACTACGCCTTTTCTTGACAGTATCAGCCCTTTGAAAAAGCACCATCTGCCCTGTCTCCTTTGGAGCAGGAACCAAAAAGTTACACAGGTTGCTATCTGTATCCCTAACAGGCTGTTGAAATAGTGCAATGTACGGCGCCCTTGAGAAGCGGGGAAAAAGCAAACAACGTATGTATGTTTTGGAAATACTGATTACGTACTTTTCTTGAGGGGGAAGGGAAACTTCTCCTTAGGCGCTGTCTTCAAATAATGATTTTTCGTGCTATATCAAGCCCATTGAAACAAAGACGTTCGTTCTTTGAGGGAGTATACGCTTGTCAGCGCGTTGAAAAGCCCCATTTTTGACAGTCCGTTCAAAAATTGCCCCTCTGCAAAGGTCGCAAGGAAGCGAAAAAAGTCAAGGCGCGCAGACCGACCCAAGGGACGCCGAAGGCGTAGCCGTTACACGAGGAACGAGTGCTACGCATATCAAGAGCACCGCGTATGAGATACACCATAAGCGGTTTGACTTTTTGTTATCTTATCCGAAGGGCTATCCGAAGGGGACACCACAGAGTACATTAGAGTCTGACGCAGATCCCTTACATCATTATGTTAATCGACCAAGCGCACCTGAGTAAGAAAATACATAACAGTCAAGATTATAGCCACTATGCCAAAAAGAATTTTTTTTGCACCAGACGACATGTTTTCCCCCTAACAGGCTGTTGAAAAAATACTTTCCGAAAGTTCCTTTAAAATGTGAGCTACAAAGGACGCGAAAAAAACTAAGGCTCCAGTATGTAAGGCATAACATAAGCGATGTGACTTTTGGTTGCTGAGGCAGTACACCGCTTTCTTCAAGCGGGCTACCAAGGACTGCCTTTCAATAAATTTTTTTGCCTTTTGCGTAAGTTAAAGACCTTTTACACCTGTATACACGCATTTCTAAAAAAGCGCTTCATTTGCCGGACGATTGCGAATTACATCTGTGCACTCGGCGGCTATCCAAACACGCAAGATATGTATACATCACATACTGTCTTTTTGCCAGCATTTTTTGCAAAAAATACTGAATAGTGAGATATGCGTCTCTGAGTAACAAATGTCGTAGTTCGTTGAAAAATTCTTATTGTGCTATGGATACTCTGAAGTGCCAAGAAATTATTATTTTGGGATTGTTTTATAGGCACTGCCGTCAAATGCGTCTTTCGCCTTCATCGGAGCGGGCTCTGCGTCAGATTTCGCGTGCATTTTCAGTCAAATACCATAAGAGTATATTCCTTTGAAGCGCGTTCGATTTCGTTTCAATAGCTTGATATGATATAAAAAATCGTAGTTTGGGACAGTGCCTCGTACCTTGTTTACTCTAAAAACTCTGATGGCATTTTATGCATGTTGCCGTTCGTCACACAATACTTCCTTTTTTCCTACGTAAAAAGCCTTTGGCATACATGCGGATCTGTTGGTTTTTTTGAAGGGGCCGACCGAATGGCGCCGCAGGCGTGACCGTAGCCGAGGGACGAGGCGTACGGGCTTCGAGAGCAGCGATGGTGTGGGTGGAAAGCTTTTTTTCCTCAAAAAAGTTTCACTCTAAAGGGCACACGTTCCCCACATGCTTTTCAAAAAATACACATTGAGACAAAACACGTTGCGAGTGGATTTTTTATATATCTTTATTTTATCAGTGCTTTCAAAAAAAATCAGAGCGCCCAGTGCATTAGGCATACATGAGCGATGTATTCTTTTGTCGCCGTTCCGAAGGGGATGCAGTAGGTTTTTTTCAATGCACTTCCGCTTGACAAGCATGCCAAGAAAGACGTATAATTTTAAATGGCTTGTAAATTTACAAACGAATCACGCTATTAGGAAAACACTGTTGGCA
>CAYJPE010000332.1:0-2571 GCA_964371965.1 uncultured Desulfovibrionaceae bacterium | reverse complement strand
CTTTTCTTCAGAAAAGGTTTCCCCCTCCCCCAGCTCGTGAAATATCCGGGTTAAGCAATCATAGTGCTCCAAAGCCTTACTTCTCCAGAACCTTTGATAAGTTCTGCATGAGTTCCGACAAGTTTTTGCCTTGTTGAGAAAGTGCCGCAACGGAATGCGCCGATTCCTTCATGTCCCCTGCGGTTTTGTGTGCAAGGTCATTCACATCCAACAAGAGTTCTTTCACTTTTTGATTGCTGTTCACCTGATCATTGCTCGCCTTGGCAATGGCAGCGGAGCTTTCCGCTGTTTTTTCCACCAAGTCCATAATATTCTTGAAAACAAGACCGGTATCATTCACAAGGCTGCTGGCAGTTTCAATGGCGCCCACAGAGGTTTCCACAAGCTTCACATTGTCTGAAACGCCTGTTTGAATGGCCACAATGGCTCTTTTCACTTCATCCGTCGATTCCATGGTTTTTTCCGCCAGCTTACGCACTTCATCGGCCACCACGGCAAAACCACGGCCTGAGTCTCCGGCACGTGCTGCCTCAATGGCGGCATTGAGCGCCAAGAGATTTGTTTGGTCAGCAATATCAGAAATGGTGGTAATAACATTGTCAATGGCGGCAGTGTCTGTGCTCAATTGCGACATGCCTTCTTTCACATGGTTGGACTGCTTTTGCACAACACTGATACTGTCAATGGCTTTTTGTACGACAGCACTGCCATTTGTTGCTTCTTCTTTTGTCATTTTAGATATGTGCGAAGCATCCATGGCCTTGTGTGCCATATCTGCCGTAATAACGCTCACATGCTCCATGGTATTATTAGCCATGTTGACTTTATTTTCTTGCGAAGTGGCGCTCGTTTCAGAGCTTTTAACTTGATTTGTGAGCTCTACAATGGAGTCGGAGACCAAGGACGTAATATCTTGTGCCGAATCCACCACTTCTGCAATGGTATTTTCCACAGCCTTAAACTGTGTCACATCATTCACCAGCATGACAATGCTTTCAATCTCCCTTTGCTTATTCAGCATGGGAATGAGTGAATAGACAATATCGCAGTTGATAACATGTGTTTCCGCTTGTATTTGCTGCTTTGTACCCAGCACTCTTGCAAAGTTTTCAAGGTCATGCGCTTTGAAATCTAAGACGTGGCGAATATCTTTGCCTAAGTTTTGGACGCCCACATCACTCAAGGCAACTTTATTCATATACTCGATACCGCATTCCTTATTAAGCACAAGAACAGGAACAAGCATTTGGTCAATAAGCACAGTAAATCTGTCCAAAATGCTGTTTGTGCCGCTCACAATGGTGCCAAAATCGTACTGATATGTGTCGGTGCTCACCCTTTCCACCAACTTGCCGGAGCTTATGCGCTGTTCCACATGCTGATAATCGTTCAAGATATGCTTAAGGACCAAGGGAATTTCCATAATCGCCTTGGCAAGAACACCAATTTCGTCGTTTGACGTAATTGTCAAAGAATTGTCGAGCTTGCCCAAGGAAATATCTCTGGCCACCTTGGCCACCGCTTCAATATGCTTGACCACATAGCGCACAACAAAGAACATGACAGCTGCAATACCAAGAGCCATAAAGCACGCCAAATATATATTTTTATTCCTAATGTCTATGCTTGCCTGCTCAAGCTCTATAACATCAGATATATTAATGACTTTCCAGCCAAGGTCTTCAATTTCTGTCATGTAAATGAGCTTACGCCTCTTGTCATTAGCCACATAGCTTCCCGAAAAAACACCATTTTTCTCTTTGAGATTTTTTAAGAGAGGTGTGTGGCTGATATTGTAGCGAAATGCTTGACCGGGCTCACTGTGCAAGAAGGCAAGGCCATTTGTATCCACAACCATAAAGGAACCATACTTGCCCGAAGCAAGGCGTGTTGCAAGCTCTTGGTCTAAAAAGTTGAATATGTAAATGACGCCAATGACTTTTTTCCCGTCTTGATCATAAATAGGCGCCGCAACGGCAAAGGCCAACTTATTTTCATACGGAAAAGGATTGCCCACGGCAATATTTCCCTGCAAAGCTTTTTTGAAGAAGTCTCTCTCTGCGACGGATTTTCCCTCCATGCTGTCATTGCTGCTCAGCAAGGCTTGCCCCTGTGTGTCCACCAAGGTCACCTCCGCATAGCTGTACGTTCTCCTTGTATCCACCACTCTTTTCTTTGAGGCAGTCAAATTTGCCGCTTTTTCTTCGGCATTTCCCACAAGATAAGGCTTAAAAAATGTGGAAAGAGAAAAAGAAATGGCATTGAGCCTGTCAAATTGATAAAGGGTGGAAAGGTTTTCCGTGGCATTGGCATTGGAAACCAAGACCTTGTCTTCATTCAAGGAAAGAATCGCCTCATTGGTTAAGTTGTAATTTTGCCAAATAACAATAGCCAATCCTATACATAGGAGCAGAAAGCTGGGCGCGATGAGTTTGTAAAAGAGCTTCATGCGTACGTCCTCATGTTGTAAAAATGTGTCCTAGTTTGTCATAACTGAAAAAAAAAGCAATGAAATATTTTTCTTGAGGGGGGAAGGGGAGCTTTTGCCAAAACCCAAAAGCTTCCCCTTCC
>CAYJPE010000331.1:0-2583 GCA_964371965.1 uncultured Desulfovibrionaceae bacterium | reverse complement strand
ACTTTTTCCAAAGAATCAAGCGATACCACCTTTGTGAGTACTGCCAGCGCCCCAAGCACAACGACATTGAAAGCTTGCGGTTTGCCCAATGTGTCCATGACGGCCTTGTACATACGTAGCGGTTTGCGCACGGCATCCACGCGGGAATCATACGACACAAGGTCTGTATCATATAAGCACAAACCACCGGGACGAATAAGGGGCAGATACTTTCCCATGGATTCATTGGTCAACGCCACCACATAGTTGGGCTGCATGATCTTGGGATAATAGATGGGGCCGTCGGAAATAATAACATCCGAGCGCGTGGCGCCACCTCGTGCTTCCGGTCCATAGGATTGAGATTGCACGGCATTGTGACCTTCATAGGTGGAAGCCGCCTCAGCTAAAAGAATAGCCATGGAGATGACGCCCTGCCCGCCGGAGCCTGACATAAGAAAGCGATATTTTTCCATAATGGCCTCCTCTAGCCTTTGGCCTGTGCTTGAGCAATGATTTTTGCATATTCTTCGCAATATTCCGGTCGTTGTTCGTCACGGAATATACCACGAGTCATAAGGTCAGGATTTTCTTCTAATTTTTTGGAACCAATGGGCACTGTCGTGTCTCTATACGACTGCATAAGCTCCACTGCACCGCCAATTTTATTCTTGCGCCCAAAGTACGTAGGACATTGAGACATGATTTCCACCACAGAAAAGCCCTTATGCTGTATGGCTTTTTTAAGGAGAGAAATGCATTCTTTCACATGGAAGGCCGTACTGCGTGCCACAAATGTTGCGCCCGCACCAAGAGCCAAGTCCACCGTATCAAAGGCGCGGTCAATGCTCCTGTAGGGCGATGTGGTGGCAAGCACGCCTTCGCCGGACAAGGGTGAATACTGCCCACCCGTCATGCCATAAATACGATTGTTCAGCACAATTGCTGTCATATCAATGTTACGACGGCAGGCGTGGATGAAGTGGTTGCCACCTATGGCCGTGGCATCGCCATCGCCCATGGGCACAATGATATTCAATTCAGGCCGCGCCATTTTTAGGCCGGTAGCACACGCAAGAGCACGACCGTGCATGGTGTGCATGGTGTGAAAATCCACATAGCCTGAAATACGCGCCGAACACCCTATGCCAGACACCATGGACATGTGGTCGGGATCACAATCAAGTTCTGCCACCGCATGAAGAATGGCATTGAGAATAGTACCGTGTCCACAGCCCGGACACCAAATATGCGGGAAAAAGCGCTCGCGAATATATTTTTTGAATGACATGCTAGAACCCCCTGCCTTCAATGGTGCGCATAACAGCGCCAATATCGCGCGGTGTCAACATAGTACCATCCATGCGGTTCACAAGGAAGACGCGGTCAGGATTGTGGGCAACACGCTTCACTTGTTCTTTCATTTGTCCCATATTCATCTCTGCCACAAAGACATTTTTGGCATTCTTTGTTTTTTCACGTACCATGGATGCCGGAAATGGCCACAGTGTTTGCAATTCCAAAAGGCCTATGCGATCGCCCTTCATGCGGCGTGATTCCACAAGCTCACGAGAGCTGCGTGCCGAAGCGCCATAGGAAACAATAATATGCTCCGCATCATCCAAATGATACTCTTTCCAGCGTGCTAAAATATGTGCACGATTTTCAATTTTATCCACTAAGTGATAGAGCTGTTGCGTAACGTGGTCGGGATGCTCTGTGGGGAAGCCGAAAATATCGTGAAAAAGACCTGTGACGTGGTAACGGTGGATGCCGCCAAGGTCAGAAATGGGCAGGCGACCGTCTTCGCGCGGCAGATAGGGGTGATAGTTCCAGCCCTTCTTGACGTCGGTACGCAAGCGTTCCACGACCTCGATTTCGCCGACAGGCGGGATGACAAGCTTTTCGCGCATATGCCCCACCACTTCGTCAAGAAGCAAGATGACGGGCGTACGGAATATTTCAGCAATATTAAAAGCTTCCACGGTCATGGTGAACACATCTTGTATGGACGATGCCGTGAATACAACAATACTATGATCGCCATGTGTTCCCCAGCGGGCTTGATTCACATCTCCTTGTGCCACTTTTGTGGGTAAGCCAGTGGATGGGCCTGCTCGCTGCACGTTGACGACAACACAAGGAATTTCTGCCATACAGGCATAGCCAATGGCTTCTTGCTTGAGAGAGAATCCGGGGCCGCTGGTGGCGGTCATGGATTTTGCGCCAGCAAGTGCTGCACCACAGACGGCACACATGGAAGCGATTTCGTCCTCCATTTGCATAAATGTGCCTTTAATCTTGGGGAGTTCCCCAGCCAATATTTCAGCAATTTCAGTGGAAGGTGTGATGGGGTAACCTGCAAAAAAACTCAAGCCCGCATACAATGCCCCTTCCACACAAGCGGCATTACCCTGCACAAAGCGTACATTGTCGTCACTCATGGGGCACCTCTTCTTTTGCTGCTTTTTTCACTTTTTTGCTTTTGTCCACATCAATGGCGAGGTCAGGACAGTAGAGCTCACACATGCCACAGACAATACACTTTTCGGCGTCATGCACGGCTTTTTCTTTGACAAGACTCAGTGCCCCCTTGGGACAAAA
>CAYJPE010000330.1:0-2634 GCA_964371965.1 uncultured Desulfovibrionaceae bacterium | reverse complement strand
CCTTCAAAAAAACCAATAAGTCCGCATGTATGCCGGAGTTTTTTTACGTGGGAAAGAAGGAAAGATTTTGTGGAGCATGGCAACATGCATAGAATGCAATCAGAGCTTTTAGAGTAGACAAGGTACTAGGCTGATATGAGGGTTTCGCGAAATGAGTCTGACGTAGTAAAGGGCAAAAAGGCATTCGATCGGTGCGTCCAGAAAAAAGGAAATGGGTATGTCTAATAGCAGCGGCGACAAAACAGAACAACCGACTTCGAAACGTCTGCGAGATGCGCGAAAAAAAGGGCAAGTGGCTAAAAGCCAAGAAATATCTTCTGCCATGGGCATTGTTACGTCCCTTTTACTCCTTGCCCTGCTCTCCTCAAGTATTGCAGAACATACAAGAACTTTGCTGACAAAAAGCATTGCGGCCATAAATGAGGATTTTACTCTGGCAACGTGGCTTGTGGGGGAACTGTGCTTTACGGCACTGCTCGCCATTTGTATTCCCATTCTTGCCGGAATTATTGTCATGAGTCTTGCTTCACAATTTGCGCAATTTGGCGTATTGATATCTTTTGAAGCTGCCAAGCCATCCCTCAACAAACTGAGCCCCATGCAATGGGTCAAAAAAGTCTTTTCAAAAAAAGGCTTGCTGGAATTGTTGAAAACTGTGATAAAAGTCACGTTATTGGGTGTGGTACTTTTTCTTGCTGTACGTGACCATGTGGACGCCTTGCTGAAGGCCGGCCTGCATAACATATACTATTTTTTAGAAGTTTTTCAAGAAACGCTCTTTGATGTAGCCATATGGACCATGAGTATTTTTGCCATTGTGGCCGCTGTCGATTATTTTTTTCAAAAGCGTTTTCATATAAAGGAGTTGATGATGACGAAGGACGAAGTGAAACGCGAATACAAAGAAATGGAGGGAGATCCACACATCAAGTCTCAGCGCAAGCAATTACATAAGGAAATTGTGAATAGCAATACGATAAATGCCGCCGCATCTGCTTCGGTGTTGGTAACCAATCCCACGCATATAGCCGTGGCTTTGCATTATGTGGAGGGCGAAACGCCCTTACCCATGATAACGGGCATGGGGCAAGGAGCCATTGCCCTCAAAATGATGGAAGTGGCAGAAAAAAATAATGTCCCCATCATGCGTAACGTACCCCTCGCGCGAGCCTTGCATGAGGATGGAAAAATCGATGACTATATCCCACGGGCGCTTATGGAGCCTGTGGCAGAAGTGATACGATGGCTTAAACAGCTTTCTCATGCGAGGGATGTATGACGATGCCAATACAAAATACTTTGACGCAATCGGCGCATGTGGCACTGCACTCACATGGCTCCTTGCACGGTCAAACACAATCAGGTACATGGAAGGGCTGTAATGTCCAAACACGCACGGCCGGCGCTGTCAATATGGCAGATATGGCAGAAGAAGCTGCTTTAAGTCTCACACGTTTTGCTGGCGACAAAAACTTGAAACGCAAGCAAGATGAGGATAAAAAAGGGAAAGTAACGCAAAAATATGCCGACACTTCACCCGTATCTGCGCTGGCCATGCCACTGTATGAAGCAGAAACATGGGCTCGTGCCCTTGCCCAACAACGGGCAAAGGACGCACACTCTATGCTGGATTTGGTGAAAAAATTTTTCCGAGATCCCTCCTTGCAGGATGCCGCTTTGCGTTTTGCAGGCGCGCGCATGCCCCAGAACTCGCCGGATCATGAAGAATTACGCAAAGCTATTGCCATATTACACAAAGAATCCGGCATAGGTATCCGCGCAGGTTACAATATAGCCCCCGTGGTGAATGCATTGGAATCAGCACAGGATCTCTCACCGCAGAAGGCAAGAGATTGCTATAGATTCCACGTGCTTAATTATAGTAGTTATGAGCAAACCTTCAAAAATCTTTTGCAAGAATATGATGCAGACAAATTGCCGCAAACGGTGACGTTTTTGCGCAAAGCCCTTGGAGCAGACATGCAAGCCTTGGAGCCTTCGTGTGCACCTGCCGAATTGCACGAAGTAGCCGAAGGGCTGTACATCATACAAAATCTTGGTGCGCTCTATGGCAATGCTGGAAAATTGTGCAAAGACGTGGCAAAACGTTTTGCAACCATAGAGCCACAGCCACGCAACATTATGCTGAGTCTTTTGCAATGCAAGGATAACAGCAACCTCACGGAACCGACCTTGCGTCGCAGTATGCCCTTTTTGCAGAGCACGAATCCCTCGCGAGATGCTGTTTTTGTGCGCGGTGTGCGCGAAATCGCACGGACCATACCCACAAAACTCTATGCGTCCGAAGCACAGAGACAAAAGGTTTTGTCTGCATTGCAGCAAAACTTAGACAAGGCCATTGACCGCGAAGAAGTAGCAGAACTCGCAAACGCTGAAGCCCAATAAAAGGTTGGAACAGTCATGCAGACAACACCACTTCACATGCTGGGAACGCTTCTCGGCATACAAAATTATACCCCACCAACAGAGACGACGGCGCACTTTTCTTTTGAAAGGCAGGCGAATACGTATATGCTTGATGCTGCACTCACGACGGACATCCTTGTTTTGTGTCTTTCGCGCGCTCTTTTACCTCATGAGGAGCAGGATACTGATTTTTTGGAAGCGGCGGCT
>CAYJPE010000329.1:0-2665 GCA_964371965.1 uncultured Desulfovibrionaceae bacterium | reverse complement strand
TTTTAACGACGTGAGAGGGAAAAAGATGAATATCGTGAAATCGTCCAAAATCGTATAAACACACACAGCACACAAACAAAAAAACACACACACAGCACTCACTGACAAAACACAATGTGCAGCCTTCACACGCCACGAGTACCGTGCATAACTCAATCTTTATTTTTGAATATCTCGGATAAGCGGCACTGCTTGTTTATTGTATCCGTACCGCTCTTACCCGTAGGGTTCGCTTTTTGTTAAGCACGAAGTGCGTACAAAAAGTATGAATGTGACTTTTTTGGACGATTTCGCGTATATTCTCAGATTTTTTCCTCTCACGAGGCAAAAGTTTTTTTTCTGCGTAAGCGTACTTTAGTACGTGCGCATAAGAAAAAAAGCTTTTAACGACGTGAGAGGGAAAAAGATGAATATCGTGAAATCGTCCAAAATCGTATAAACACACACAGCACACAAACAAAAACACAAACACAGCACTCACTGACAAAACACAATGTGCAGCCTTAACAAAGCACTACGAACCAGCACAACCGGAACCAATACCGCACTTGCCGCCACCACCGGCACAACCGGAACCTATGCCGCAGACACCGCCGCCCCCGGCACAACCAGAGCCAATACCGCACTTGCCACCACCCCCGGCACAACCGGAACCAATACCGCACACACCGCCACCACCGGCACAACCCGCAGCAACGCCACACTTGCCGCCACCACCGGCACAATTTGCGCTGGTGCCACACTGACCATGGGCATGCGCAGGCACTAAACCCGCACCCGATAAAGCACCGTCATTGGCAGTAAAACCGGCATTGGGATCAAATTTCACCGGCGCTGCCACAGCAAACAAACTTGCAATGCCCACAAAACCGCACTTTAAAAAGTTTCTTCTGCTGTTCTCGCTCATAATAGCTCCTTTATGGTAAGAAGTTGATGAAAGAAAAAGCCGTGACCTAACAGCCCGTTGAAAAAGTGCAATCTACGGCGTCAGAGAAAAAAAGTAAACAACTTATGTATGTCTATATACACGGCGTTGCTTACTTTTTTTCTCTTCCTTGTATCTCACACTTTTTGAACGGCCTGCAAATCGGACTTTTTCAACAGACTGCTAAGGCTGCAATAAAGCCTCCTGAAAAGCAAGAAATTCATATTCACAAAATGTGTCCGCCTTGAGAATACTTCCATGCTCAAAATACGCTCGTGCCCAACAAGCACCACAGCACAAAAAACGCACAGGGCACTCTCGGCACCCTTCGCGCTGTGCAACAGAAAGTCGGCGAATTTCGTTTAATATATTTGAATCATTGTATATTTTACGAAATGAATCGTGTTGTATATTACCGGCATAAAATTGCTCTTCGTGTAGCATATGACACGGATACACATCACCGGTCGCAGAAATGCTGATTTCACCGTCGCCAATGGCACAGCGCCCGCATGCACTGTTGCGCAAAGTAGACATGGTGCGCGCGATATCTCCGTATGGTTCCACATTTTCAGCATTTTTCAGGGCATCAAAGTACTCCTTGCCCGTAATTTCTAAGTTCTCACGACGGGCATTGCCCACTTGGTAAAGGGGTTGAAAAGTCAAATATTCACCAAAACGTTTGGCAAGAGCAGGAATGTCGTGCATATTGCGCCGCGTGACTGTCATGGCAACCATCGGCGTCACACCACATTCTTTTAGTAATGCAATGCCATAAAGCGCTTTATCAAAACTTCCGACGCCCCGCAAGGCGTCATGCACATCAGCACAACTGCCGTCAATGGAAATACGAATGGTATCAAAGAGGTCTGCAATAAGCTGAACATTTTCCGGCGTTATGAGCGTGCCATTGGTCAGCAAAAATGTCGGTAAATTTTTCAACTGAGCATAACGTGCTACATCAAATGTCAGCGGATTCAAGAGTGGTTCGCCCCCTGTACATGTGACTGTGGTGTGTGGGTTGAGCTGATACACGTCGTCTATGAGCGCGTGGTATGTGTGCACATCAAGCGGTTTTTTGACGGTTTTGGTGCGCTCTTCGGCATAACAATAAATACAGCGCAAATTGCACTGTTCTGTCATGTTCAGATGCAGGGAATGCAGCAAGTGTCGTTTATTTTCATAAGGAGGTGGAAAAATGGGGGCAAAGAAGTTTTTTTCTGTCAATTCGCGCAACAGGGCGAGAGCCTCATCAGCATTCTGATGGTGCTTTATGAGTTCATGTATGTCTTTAAGGGAATGTGTGCCATTGCAAAGCCCAAGCAATGTCGCACCATTTGTATTCACAGTGACCCAGTCTGGCTTAGACGGTACGAAAAATGTAAACATGCCATCACGTTCTAACACAACTGTCTCGTCAAGCAATCTTGGGTGGTATGTGCTATCCATAATCATCTCTCCATAAACATCTCTCCAAAAATATTTGGGGCATTTTTCTGGGTATTTGTATTTATTGATTTTTTTGAGGCACACCTTTTCTCAACCCCTCGATAGGGTACTCTCACATTGAATACACAAACAAAATGTCGCATACAAATATATTTTATGCAATTCTTTAAAGGCATAAACAAGCCATAAATGGTATGGCGTCATATGTATGAAAAAGCACGAATTTTTCTTAGGGACTGTCTCTAAATAAATTCTTTTGCGTTTTGCCCCTGCTCCGAAGGGGTCAAACGG
>CAYJPE010000328.1:0-2684 GCA_964371965.1 uncultured Desulfovibrionaceae bacterium | reverse complement strand
GTCCCTCGGCTACGGTCACGCCTGCGGCGCCATTCTGTCGACCCCTTCAAAAAAAACAATAAGTCCGTATGTATGCCGAAGTTTTTTTATTTGGGAAAGAAGGAAATATTGTGTGACGCATGGCAGCATGTATAGCATGCAATCAGAGCTTTTAGAGTAGATAAGACACTCGCGCTTCCTCAAATAAATCCATGCAATGGCCCGCCTCGGCATCCCAAAGCTTCAATGCGCCGCACAACAGCAGGATCTTCTTCAAGAGGGGGTGCTTGAAATGCCTTGAGCCGCGCATCGATAATAAGCGGCGCCTCACACGACCAATGCTTACTGTGCACAGCGGCATAGGCACCGTATATATCCGTAGCAGGATCTGAACGCGTGAACGTAATCCACAAAAAATTTTCCCACGAGGCCTGCGTAAACGGCACATCATCCACCACAACTACCAAGGGAAAATGCGCTCTTTGCGGAAAACTTTGTAAAGCCAAACCTAATTTTTCCATACGCACATCGCCCATGCCACGCTGCGCCTCTGTGCGTGTGTCTTGTGCGCCCTTCAATAAGATTATGCCGGGCGCAAAAAGGCAAGGCGAAGAAAAATCTTGCGGCAAAGGAATATGTGAAGGAAGCTCTATACCTAAGGTACGGCATGGCTTGCCGGCAGCTGTCCAAATAAGTTTTGAACCTTCATTCAAAGCAGAACCGGAATAATCAAGCGTGTCAATGGTGGCCTTTGTCAAAAAATGTACATCGCGAGAAAAGTGTGTTCTTTCAAGCATATGTATGAAATACTGCGGAATATTATGCGTTGAAAGAGTCGTATCGTCTTCACGCGCGGCCATAAAACAATATTTGGCAAGGGCTGTTTGTGTGGTACCAAGCACCTGACATGCGCATGTCAACAGCTCTTGCGGGCGACGCTCCTTGGCAAATGGGGTGTAGCGCTCGCTCCCAATGGCCAAGAGCAAAGGATGCACACCGGCAGCATCCACCGCGTGTACTTCATGCACTCCTCGAAACACTTGGGGCACAAGCTCACTTGTAAGCGTGTGGATAAATTCACCGAACATGGTATCTTCCTGCGGCGGACGCCCAACAGACGTAAATGGCCAAATGGCATTCTTGCGGTGATACACCTTTTGCACGTGCAGCACAGGGAAATCATGCGTCAAACTATAATAACCCAAATGATCACCAAAAGGCCCTTCCGGTTTGCAATGGGGCAACAAGGTACCGCAAATACAAAAATCAGCACCCTCCCATACGGGCAAAGAACCGGCATTGTCTTCATGCGCAGGCACAGACATAACAATACGACGCCCTCCCAAAGCACCAGCAAAAAACAGTTCGGACATGCCATCCGGCAAAGGCATAACTGCCGCCAATGTCATGGCAGGCGCGCCACCCACAAAAATATTGACAGGCAAGGCTTGTCCCTCTTCCAAAGCCGCCATATGATGCGCTGCAATGCCGCGATGCATTTGATAATGCACACCCACTTCCTCGTTCTTCACATAGTCATTCCCCCCAAGCTGCACTCGATACATGCCAAGGTTGGAGCCAAGAACACCGGCTTTGTGAGGGTGCTCACTATAGACAAGCGGCAGTGTGATAAAAGCACCTCCATCGTGAGGCCACGACACAAGCTGCGGCAAGGCATCTATACGCGTTTGACACTCAAAGACCGTATTGTGCACACGTGCAACTTTCTTCCTTCTGGGCAAAGCGTGATATAAAGTGCGTGCCAACGACAAAGCCTTGAAAGGCGTACGTAAAAGACGCGATGGATCAGCCTTTACATGAAAAAGATACTCAAGGGCAGGCAATGTGTGCCGAAACAAAAATTGAATGCGCTCCCGCGTGCCAAAAAGATTTGCCAACATGGGAAAAGCACAGTGCTTCACCTGCGTAAAAAGAAGCGCAGGCGCCTTATGCAAAAAAGCTCGACGCTGAATAGCCGCCACCTCTTGATTGGCATCCACAGGCACGTCGATACGCACAAGACGTCCATGCTTTTCAAGATCCTCAACGCATGCCGCAAGGTTTGCATAAGACATATTTTACACCTGTATGGGAGCCAAATGGCGTCTTTTTTGTAAATATTGTTGAAAATCGGCAATGATGTGTGCATGGTCAAAAACAAGTTGCGGCAAGGCATCCAATGCATAAAAATCCGCCGCCGCCGCATCATCTCCGGCACGGATATGCTCGGGATTATCAGCGCAACCCACAAAAACCACAGTCAATGTGTGAAAACGAGGATCCCGGTCGGGGCGCGAATACACTCCCAAAAGCCCCGTTAACGACACTTGCAGACCCGTTTCTTCACGCATTTCGCGCACAGCAGCATCTTCCGCACTCTCACCTTCGTCAATAAAACCACCGGGCAAGGCAAAGCCACGCGGTTCATTGACGCGTTCAATAAGCACAATGCCCCGAGAAGGTTCATAAATAATAACGTCAGCCGTGGGTGCCGGATTGGCAAACACACGTACGCCACCACCACAATGTGAACATACAAGGTACTTTTCCATAACCGCAAAGATACACGTCAAACACAAAGAAAGCAAGCCCCGTCACTCAGCGGCACGGCATTCTCATTGCATTTTTTTGTGGGGAAGGAAGGGGATAAACTTTTGCTAGCGCCAAAAAGTTTTCCCCTTCCTCCCCCACACCCCCTCCTTCCC
>CAYJPE010000327.1:0-2691 GCA_964371965.1 uncultured Desulfovibrionaceae bacterium | reverse complement strand
GGAAGGGGAATCTTTTGGGTTTTGGCAAAAGATCCCCTTCCCCCCTCAAGAAAAAAATATATACCTGTCACTTACTTATGGATGCTTATGACGTTTCCGTTCAATCGCATGCCGGATATTTCCTACAATACGCATAAGAGGGCGTCCGAACAGAAAAGGAAGCACATTTTTTGGAATTTGGGCTTTTTCTAGGCAAAGAGCTCGAAAGTGTTCGTCATATCGAATCATGTGCCCCACATCTTCATGCTGCTCCTGTGCAAGTAGCTCAGCAAACTGCCGCACCGAACAAGCTTCTTCGTGAACAGAAATAAGCTCGATCCAGCCCTTATGTGGCAAATGGGTCAATATGTCGTAGCGCGTCAGGTGATTGTGAGCATACAGAGCCTTAAGGTCAGTGCAGTCTTGGCAAAAAAGTGCATGGCACTGGGCAGGACGATGTGGATGGAGCGAGCAACCTGCTAAAGTATGAAGGATACAATGCCATGGAAAGCCTTGCTCTTGTGTTCCGGCTATTTTTATGACTTCCGCCTCAAGTTGCCGTACGGTATCTTGTGTAGGATCATGAGCCCATTCGCCCATGCGGAGGGTCACGAGATGGTGTAAGTGCACATGTCTTTTTGTGAGGAGGGTTACGTCTTCATCATGAAGCAATGGACCGCCTTTACGGCAACACGTACCGCATTGGGTGCATGTGGGTTCTTGCATGGGGACTCGCTTGTTGTAAGGATACAAAAAGAGGGGGAGGATATGCAAAGCATCCTCCCCCTCGTTTTTATATCACAAGTATGCGTGGGGCATTACATGTTGGAGCCGGAAGCTGCGCGTTGCATCTTCACTTCAACTTTTTCGGTAAGGCCTTCATAGTATCTACGCAAGATAACAAGGCACTCATCGCGACCAAAGTGATCAGGAATTTCAGCGCCTTCGGAAAGCATCTTACGAAGCTTTGTGCCGGAAAGAATGACGCGGTCGTCCTTGCCGTGTGGGCATGTGCGCATGGAGGCCATGCCGTCGCACTTTTTGCAGTAGAATGTCCAGTCGATGTTTAAGTTCATGCACTGGAGATTTTTTTGTGCGTCTTCGTTTTGGGGCAACTTCAGGAAGATATCTTGGGCTTCAAACATACCATAGAAGTCGCCAACGCCTGCATGGTCACGACCAACAAGCAAGTTGTTGATGCCATAGTTTTGGCGGAAGGTGGCATGCAAAAGAGCTTCGCGTGGACCTGCATAGCGCATGTCAAGTGGGTAACCAGCTTGGATAACGTGATCTTTGACGAAATAGTGTTCTACCAAGGTATCGATGCACTCAACGCGCACTTCGGCAGGAATGTCGCCGGGCTTCAAGGAGCCGACCAAGGAGTGGATAACAACGCCGTCGCAAATTTCTACGCCGATTTTGGCAAGATATTCGTGTGAGCGGTGCATTGGGTTACGCAATTGCAGTGCGGCAACCTTGCCCCATTTGCGTTCGTCCATTTTGGCGCGAAGTTCTTTTGGGGTCAAGTAGACGCCGGGGAACTTTTGGGGGAAGTCGCCTTGGGAAAGAACCTTAACCTTACCGGCAACGTTAAATTCCTTTTGTTCCATGACCATTTTCACGCCGGGGTGGTCTTCTAAGGCCACATCCCAGAACTTTTCGGAGTCGGGACCTTCGCCTTTAAAGATGAGTTCGCACTCCCATTTTTTGTCGGCTTCGGTCATTTCGTACATTTCTTCCACCTGCATGGTGGCCATAACTTCGCCATTGCGAACGAGAGCGACTTCTTCGCCCACTTTCATGGCAGCAGCATCTTCTTTAGAGACGTCTAGGGTAACCGGTACAGGCCAGAAGCATCCGCAAGCCATGGTCATATTTTCGCAAACGCTCTTCCAGTCAGCCTTGTTCATGAAGCCGCTCAGGGGAGAAAATCCACCGATACCCATCATGATAAGGTCACCCTTGGCGCGAGAAGAGATTTCAATTTGCTTTAAGCCGGCAGCTTTCTTTTTCTCGGCCTCAAGTTCTGGGCCTTCAAGCAAGCAACAAACAAGACCGTAGGGACCGTGTGGTGGAACCAATCTACTCATTTTTAAAAACCTCCGAAGGTGTTTTTCATGTTTTTGTCGCATGATAGAGATGAACTTTAGTGTACTTAAGAGAACATTCTTAAGGCAATCCCCATGCGCAAAAACATATTGTGAAAAAATTAACAAATTGTCAAGCAGACTTTTTGTATCTTGTTCACATTTTCACAAAACGCATTTTATCAACTTTCTCTAAACAGATACAATGGAGCCTTCTAGCACATCTTGGCAGGACACTCAAGGAGTTTTTTCATTATATGACGTTTTTTTCGTCAACAAATGTGAGGTATTTTTATTGCGTGACTTTGCGTCATGCGCTTGGTCCGTTACGGCGTTCTCTTCGTGAAAAAATAAAAAGTCACATCGCTTATCTATGCCTCATACGCCTTGCTCTTGATATTCGTAACACTCGTTCCTCGTGTAGCGGCTACGCCTTCGGCGCCCTTTGCAGTCCGTTGAAAAAGTGCAATCTGCGGCGTCAGCATAAAAAAGCCAAATCGCTTATGTATGTCTAATGCACTGTGCGCCTTGACTTTTTTTGCTTCCTTGCATCTCACACTTTTTGAACGAACTGTCAAAAATGGAGTTTTTCAACAGCCTGTTTGGGGCGGTCCGCGCACCTTGA
>CAYJPE010000326.1:0-2714 GCA_964371965.1 uncultured Desulfovibrionaceae bacterium | reverse complement strand
CAAAAACCACCACAGGAAGCCACCACCTCACCGCCACCAAACGTCCACCTCCTTGTCGGCTACGTTGCCCCCGAAATCTTTTGGCGCAGGGTGAAGGAGGGCGAGCTTATCCCTTGTCCGTTGCATCGCTGGAATTGGCTGTACAAGTCATGGTGCCGTACCAAGTGCCGCCGCCAACATAGTGAGTGCATCGTGAAATTTTTACCGCAGGGGGAAGTATGCGTATAGCCGTCGATAGCCGGGAGCAAGCACCCTACTCATTCACCGCCAAACAATACGAAGGGGCGACCGTCATTGTGGGCACACTCACCACTGGCGATTACAGCCTTGCCGGCTTTGAAAATAACATCGCCATTGAGCGCAAAAGCCTTGATGACCTCACGGGAACCCTCACCCAAGGCCGTGACCGTTTTCAGAGGGAATGCCAGAGAGGAAAGGGCTTGTCGTACTTTGGGCTTGTGGTGGAGGCGAGTCTTGAGGAAGTGCGCTTGCATAAATACAGAAGCCGCATGACGCCTCAATCTTTGCTACAGACCCTATGCGCGTACAGTGTGCGCTATGGGCTTCACGTCCATTGGTGCGGAAGTCGTGAGGGCGGGGAATACATGACGCACAGCCTTTTGCAGAAATTTTTACGCGAACAACAGCGCACTTTTGAGGCGTTGCAAAAGCATATTGAGGAAGCGTAACTATGACCGAGTTTATAACCGCCATACTTTTAATTCTCACAGCATATTGCGCCCCGAGAATGTAATAACCTCAACCATCGGAGAAAAAGTCTATGTCAAATTCCACTCATGAAATCATCACATGCCCACACACAAGCGAAGAGTGCGACGGTGTTAAATGTACTCAACATGAAGTGTGCTTATACTACACCGACACGCCTTCCTTGTTTGAGGTCGCACTGCGCTTGAAAGAGATAGGGGATGCTTTGGAGCTTCTTGCTGAGACTTTGGAATATACTGAGGACGTCCCAGCCGGAGTAGTTGCGAACACCTCAATTTTAAGGTCTGAGCTTCTGCGCAACGTGAAAGTGCTTCGTCAAATTGAGTCCGAGCGCGTCGCCAACAGGGAGGCCGTATGACTTCCATCAGACCACCGGACGAAGAAACAACCCCACGGATACTACGAGTCGACAGCAAGGAGCCTATAAAAAACCTACAGAAGCAGGGCAGAACCCAAAAGGGACAATTCGCCAAGGGGCATGCCCAAAATCCCAAAGGGAGAAAAAAGGGCAGCCGGAACAAGGCCACCACCGCCGCACTTGCCCTCATGAACGGACAGCTTGAAGCGATCACACAAACGCTCATTGATGCCGCCTTGGATGGGGACTTGAGCGCCGCCAAGATTATTCTTGACAAGCTTGTCCCCCCTTGCCGAGAGCTTCCTTTGCAAGATGTGACATTGCCTGCTGTGACAGAAGCCGCCGACCTACCTAAACTCACGCAGCGCATCCTTGAGGCTGTGGGCAACGGTGAAATTCTGCCATCACAGGGGCATGAGCTTTTGCGCTTAGCCGTCTTGCATGGAGGCATTCTTTCAGAGTTTGCGCCCAAGGTCGGAGCAGCTGGACGCAGCCCTCTCCCACCGCCAAGAGCAGACGAAGCTCTCCGCGCAATCTTGAGGGGCGAGAGCTGATAAGCCAACCTGTATAATTTTTATACACCCTGCCTACAAGTAACACGCTTTTACACTTTCGTGCCACGAAAACCGCCCCATGCTTTTCCGTTTGGGGCTTTTCGTTTTTTCACCATGAGGCAAAGGTCGTAAAAAGATTTTCCGTGCCTCACAGGCGAACGAGGAGCGTCTTTTTTTGATAAGCGCAATTTTGCGCCGATTAAATGCACACCACCTCACCATCTACTATAGGAAATAGCTATAGTGTGACCCCCACCTCACCCGCCATTTTTGACGAGTGGCACAGGCTGGATTTAAAATCACACCTGATACCTTGCGTAAGTAATGTTTACGGCAGTCCGTACCTGATGCGAGTAATGTTCGTATCAGCTGCCCTTGCATGGCGCAATTTTACGCCGTCCGCACCGTCATCATTGAAAGTACGATATTTGTGTTTTCCATTGTGGAAAACTTTCTCTCTCACATGGGGGAAGAAGTTCTCACAAAGATGTGATCCGAAATCACACCCCAGCCAAGGAATGCTTAGGACAGCTTCACTATCGAAAATCCGACCGTGCCACGACGGACACAGGCGACCGCATTCACCTTGCCGGGCACATGCCCATCACGAAGTGCGCACTTACGCAAACTGCGTTTGCCCGTGCGTCGCAATCTCATAGACGTTTTTTTGCTTGCCCCATGCCCTTCATGCAGTTTGGCATATGTCCTCACCATGAAGGCGATCACAAGTCGTGATTGCAGATACGCTCTTTGACCGTTCTCACCTGTGCACCACAAAAAACTTTTGCACCACTCACACCGTAAAGTATGAGGTAGATATTTTTTGCACCGGTGTTCAGCCTTATCAATGGGCGACAGCGACCCCCTTGGGGACGGGACAGATGGGGGACAAAACGGGGGACAACTTGTTACAAAATAATTATGGGGGACAGATGGGGGACAAATTCCAATCAAAAGAAAAAGCACCTACGATGTTTTTGCCGTAAGTGCTTAAAATATTTGGTGGGCCATCAGGGACTCGAACCCCGAACCAATTGATTAAGAGTCTGTTTTTGGCACTTTTCACCCTGTTT
>CAYJPE010000325.1:0-2720 GCA_964371965.1 uncultured Desulfovibrionaceae bacterium | reverse complement strand
ATGATAATCCTTTTGCTGCATTTGGCTGGCGAACGCAGGGGGCAAACATGTTTCGGTGGTTTGCTACTTTTTGAAAAGATGTTTGAAACACTTGTGTAATCTGGCAAAAAAAAGTATTCTCGACAAAGAGTAACTAAGGGGACTGTACATGACTTGTGCTGTCTTTATAAATGATAATATACTATGAGGTTCTTTTATGAGAGAAATCAAAAAAATTCTTTGTGCGGTTGATTTGTCGGAACATAGTAAGACGATAGCAGAATATGCCTTAACCCTTGCAAAGGTCATGGGGGCGGAGGTTCTTGTGGTATATACAGCTCCGTCACTCAGTCAGTATGTCGGTTTTCATGTGCCCCCCAACACCATCGAAAGTTTTGTGGGAGAAATTGTCAGTGGAGCAGAAAAATCCATGGACACCTTTGTCTCAGAAAACTTTGCCGACGTGCCCGCCAAGGGTGAAGTACTCACTGGCTATGCTGCGGAAGAAATCGTGAATAAGGCCGAGGATGAGAATGTTGACATTATCGTCATGGGAACTCACGGGCGTACAGGCCTTGACCGCATTCTTTTTGGCTCGGTGGCAGAAAATGTGGTAAAGAACGCAAAGCCACCCGTCTTGACAATTCGTCCCTCATAGCGTTCGGCGAAAAAGAATTCTAACCACGGTTGCAAAAAAGCACACAATATATATACGCCCAAAGCTCTGTATTGATTGCTTTTTTGCATTTTTTTGTATTTTTATCGTTAAGAATATCTGCTGTCACTCCACTTCTTAACAGGTTCATAATAGCTCGTTGAAAAAGTACAATATGCTGCATCCCCTTCGGCGCGGGGATAAAAGCTCACACAGCGTTGTCACCTGTCAGCCTGTTGCAAAACTCCATTTTTGACAGTCCGTTCAAAAATGTCGTTTCAACAGGCTGATAAAAACATCTTGCACATTTTTGAAGGATAAAGATTTTCCATGCCCCATACCCTCTCGTCCCCTGTACATATACGTGACAATATCCAAGCTTTAAAAGCCTACGTGCCCGGCTTGAGCATTGATGAAATTCGTGAAAAATATGCTTGCGAACGCATCGTTAAAATGGCCAGCAACGAAAACCCCCTTGGCGTTTCGCCCTTGGTGCAAGAACAGCTGTGTCGTCACGCAGCATCCGTCTTTCGCTATCCGCAAGGTGGTAATCCACGCCTCGTCAAGGCGCTTGCCACGCGACACGACGTATCCGAAAAGTGCCTTGTGCTGGGCAATGGTTCCGATGAAATCATTGACCTTCTCATGCGTGTGCGCTGTGTGCCGGGAGAGCATAATATTGTGTGCTTTCAGCCATGTTTCAGCATGTATGTGGTACAGGGTCACATTAATGACATCGCATTGCGTCACGTGCCTTTGAATGAAGACTTCTCCTTTTCTTTTGAAGCTTTGCGTGCTCGTGTGAATGAAAAAACAGCACTTGTATTTTTGACTACACCAGACAATCCTTCCGGCTATTGTCCACTACCGGACGAGGTTATGTCTTTTGCACAAAGCTTACCTAAGGGCTGTCTTCTTGTGATAGACGAGGCCTACATGGATTTTGCTGATGAAAAGGTGTTCTCCTTGCTTTCTCGCGAACAGAATGTTGTGAACACTCTGCCAAATGTAGCTTTTTTACGTACGTTCTCTAAGAGTTATGGTCTTGCCGGTATCCGTTTAGGGTATGGCATCATGCCGGAGCCTTTGGCAGATGCCTTGTGGCGAACAAGAATGCCCTTTTCGGTCAATATTCTGGCGGAGGAAGCCGGGCTTGCTGCCCTTGAAGATATGGTTTTTTACGAAAAAACCTTACAGGTGGTACGCGAAGGGCGCGAGCAGCTCACATCTCTCCTGCAACATATGGGTTGCACCGTCTGGCCCAGTGTGGCGAATTTTCTCATGTTTGCATTGCCACAAACACCACATACTGCGAATATCATTACAGCTCAAAGTGTGTTTGAAGCGCTCTTACACAAAGGGTTCATTATCCGCCCTCTCAAAAGCTACGGACTCCCGCATCTTTTGCGTATAAGCGTGGGAACCGCAGAAGAAAATGCCGCCTTTGGGCAGGCCATGCAGGTTATACTTTCATGAGCGTAGCATCTTTGCAAATACCTGTCATCACCTTAGACGGTCCGGCCGGTGTGGGTAAGAGCACCCTTGCCCGAGCTGTGGCAAAAAGCTTTGGTTTGGCGTATTTGGACACCGGTGCCATGTTTCGTGCCCTGGCCTTACGTGTGGGGGCGGACATTGTGGGAGGAGCAAGCCCGCTTATTCACGCGAAGGCGCAGGCTCTGTGCGCTGCGTATACATTTGAGCTGAGAGTCGACGAAAACGCCGTGTGGCAACTTTTTTGCAACAATGAGCACGTCGGTGAAGAAATACGCACAGAAGAAGTGGGCATCATGGCTTCGCGCCTTGCCACTGTGCCTGCGGTGCGCCAAGCGCTCAAAAATGCGCAAAGGCACATTGGCCAGGGCACGCCTCTTGTGGCTGAGGGTCGTGACATGGGTACAGTGGTTTTTCCCACGGCATGCTGCAAGTTTTTTTTGGACGCTGCTGCGCCTATTCGTGCAGCGCGACGTCAGGCACAATTGGCAGAGCAAGGACAATATGTGGACATGGCGCAGCTCACGGCACAAATCCAAGAACGCGATACCCTTGATCGTGAGCGTACAGTGGCGCCTTTACGCCCTGCCGCCGA
>CAYJPE010000324.1:0-2723 GCA_964371965.1 uncultured Desulfovibrionaceae bacterium | reverse complement strand
GGGGTTTTGCTGCGTTTGTATTTGCAATACACGACATGTAATTTATGAGCTGCGCCCTTCGGGGTTTTGCTGCGTTTGTATTTGCAATACACGACATGTAATTTATGAGCTGCGCTGCAGACTAGGTGTTGGAGTGATATAGAGAGGATAAAAAAAAGCCCCATGAAAGGGGCTCACTGAGGGATACTTGGAAAAGTAAATGGTTACGGTCTGTCGTCTGAAAAAACAACGCGCAAAGATTTTTCTGAGTCAAGTAAATTCTTGTGGGTTTTGTAGCGTTCTGCCGTCAAGGCTTTTTCTCGAGCAGCATCAGCGACTGCCGCAATACCACGCCACCCATGACCATATCCCTCATATACAGGATGTGGCTCGGCTTGATCTAATCTTATCATAGCGCAAGATGGTTCGGGCAGTGTGAAACATGTAAGGGCATACCAAAAGTGCGCCACATGCTTGTACCGTGACCAATAATTTTTGAGGAAGCTCTCTTCACTCATGGAGGGAAGTTCTGGAAACACCTGCGGATCCATTGCTGGCAGAAATTCTTTGATACCTTCGCTAAGGCTCATGGGCTTTTCTGCAAAAAGAACATGTCCAAAAAGTATGCCTACAAGATATCCTTGCTGTGCTCTTTCCTGTAATGACCCCTTACCTTTCTCAGGAAACTTTGCAAGATACAAATTGTCCGTATATCTGCTCCAGCTTCCAAACCATTTTTCTGCTAAATGGGCACAGATTTGGTGTCCATCTTGATGCCGCTCCTCTATGAGTTTGTCATGAACTGTTTTGAGGCAGAGCGTCATGTACAATGTACGATTTTTGTCATCGGCTGTGTCAGGCCACATTATAGCAGCTCCATTTTTTATTAAGAGTAAAATTGATTTATTTTGAAATTATTTCAAAATATTAACAAGTCTTAATGTTGTAATGTCAACTGGAAGTGCTATATTGTGGAATAGATAAAAGAACCTGCCATCATCTCCACGGAAAAGTGACCCTCAATTACTTGGAGAGCGGACGGCAAAGTGATTATAAGGGGAAATTTTGACATAAAACCTCACTTTAAGCACTCTTTATTGCTTAGGCTAGAAGATGTCTTAAAAAAAATATGCTCTTATACAGGCATAAACAATTCACCTTTATCCAGTCTGAGGTTCTTATGGAAAAAAATCAAGACTTAAATAAATTATTGACACTACAAGAAGTTGCTTCAATTTTGCGCGTGAATCGTTCATCTATTAGTAGACTTTTGAAAGGCGGCGATCTACCATACATTCCAGTGGGCAGTCGAAAACTCGTTGACGAGGCCGATTTGCTTCAGTTCATTGCCAATCGAAAAGTGAAAAGCGCAGAAAATGGCTGTAGTCAAGGAGAATAATCATGGCTACAGTAACAATACAACGCAGAAAAAAGAAAGACGGCACCATGTCGTATCCCGTATACTTCGTAGACGCGCATACAGGCAAGAAAAAATATCACGCCACCTATCGCACGCTTAAAGATGCACAGGCAGCGACGCATACGCTCCGTGATGTGATTGATAAGGGTTCGGCCCCAGAGGTACGACGCAAAGCACGAGGTTTGACGCTTGGCGAGATTGCCGAATTGTGCAAGGCCACATGGGCAGAGCGTGTATCCAGCGGCGAGTTGAGTCAAAGGACGATGACGGGCTATCTTGACCACCTTAAAGGGTTGCTCAAGTTTGAGCGTGTGGAAATACTGCCGGATGGTGCAAAGCTTACCCATCCGCCGCTTGCCAACTTCAAAATCGCCTTGCTCACACCGGATTTGATTGTCAGCATCCGCAGCAATATGGCGGCGCAAATATCCGCTGTGACATCAAACCGCCGATTGTTCATTTTGAAAGAATTGTGCAAGCGGGCTTTGAAAGAAAGGGAGATTGCCAAAAATCCCGCTGTGGGCATCAATTACCTTTCAGAAAAACAGCATTGCCGCACGGCTTTTCTTATGCCGAAAGAATTGGACAGGCTCCTTGAACACGCACGGGCAAACCGTGCGGGCTATCTTGTGCCAGCCATTTTGCTTGGGGCGGAACATGGGGCGAGTTTGCAGGAGGTGACATCATTAAAATGGTCGGACATCGACTTTGACGCCTTTCCAGAAAAGGGGGGCGCCGTGGGCTGCATCACGTTCTTTCGTACCAAAAACGGACGTAGGCGCACCATGCGGCTTATGCCGCGCACTCGCGAGGCTTTGTTGGAATGGCGCGAGAAGCTTGTGGAGGAAAGGGCGAAGCTGGGCATATTCGAGGAGCTAACAGAGAATGTGTGCTGCCGCTATGACGGGACGCCGCTCAAGGGCATCAAGAGCGCGTGGACAAGCACACGCAAGGCGGCAGGTCTGGAGGAGTTCCATTTCCACGACCTTCGGCACACGTTCTGTTCAAGCATTATTATGGCGGGCGGCGACATCAAGACTGCCTGCGATATGATCGGGCACTCGGACATCAAGATGACGAACCGCTATACCCACCTCACCCAGCTTGCTCATAATCACATGCAGGACAAACTTGCAAATTATTATGATGGGGCGAAAGCAAGAGGTGAAAAAACGAGGGAACACGAAGCATAATATGCACGTCATGCACGGCAAAAACCGTAAAGCTTGGGTCATATTTGGGTCATGGCGTGATTTTGGGTATTTTAGAACAAAAAAAGGATTTCGTATCTCTACGAAATCCTTGTAAATTCTGGTCGGGATGA
>CAYJPE010000323.1:0-2772 GCA_964371965.1 uncultured Desulfovibrionaceae bacterium | reverse complement strand
TACTAGTCCACCCTAAAACCCATGGCAAGCGCATCGCAGGGGTCGATAATATACTTATTCAAACCTGTGATATGTGCCGATCCGGACACTTCCGGCACGCCTCCCTTATATCCCCCCACTGCAGTCGCTTCGACAATGCGCGCTTCAAACTGCGTACCGATAATGCTTTCGTGTACAAAGACTTCGTTGAGCCCCAAGACACCCTTGGCAAAAAGCGCTGCCACGCGCGCAGAGGTGCCCGTGCCGCACGGAGACCTGTCGACGGAGTTTGGCAAGAAAATAACGGTATTACGGGAGCTTGCCTTGGGATCGTCCGGCGTTGTGCTGAACATGACATGCGTTATGACATTGATAAAGGCTTGCTCGGGATGTTGAAAGGGGACTGCTTTGCGCACCGCTTCACCAAATACTTGTGCACACTGGGTAATTCTTGCCAAATGCCCTGACCGCAAATCCAAATCAAAATAACGCGCATCTGTCATGGCATAGGTATTGCCGCCATAGGCTACGTCATAAGGGATAGCGCCATAATGTTCTACATCAACGCTCCCTTGTGCGAAGAGAAACGAAGGCACATTTCGGAAGGCAACCCTGCGTACTCGTGTGCTTTCGAGGTGTACTCTTGTGTGTACCAGACCCGCCGGCGTGTCGAGGATCACATTGTGTTCTGCAGCACATATGGGTATACGCCCAGACTCGAGCATGGCCGTGACGGCACCGATGGTGGAATGTCCGCACATGGGCATAAAGCCGCCGGCATCGATGAACAGAATGCCCATGTGTGCAGCAGGATGACAAGGTTCTGTCCAAATGGCGCCGGACATATTGCTGTGCCCGCGCGGTTCAAGCATGGTGCATGTGCGAATCCAGTCGAGATGTTCCACCGCATAGCGCATTTTCTCAACCATACTTGCCCCTTTAATGGTAGGTACACCGGCCACGAGGTTTCGTGTGGGATTGCCGGCGGTATGGGTGTCTATGGCTTCTAAAATATGTGTCCCAAGCATTGCTTCCCCCTCTTAAACTCTCTTCATCCTCTCAAAATACTTTAACTATGTTCGTTCTGAATGCATTGAAAAGAGCAATTTTTTTTGAAGAGTTGTTTTATACGGAATTTTATATGTATTTTTGTATAATGAGTACGTCCTTGACTGTCATATGCTAAAGCGCTCCAACGAAAATGCGCGCACTTCTTCGCGCTCAAGTGCATGTTCGAGAATAATATCTCGCATAAGTTCACCGGTCACAAGGCTCAAGCCTATGCCATTGCCCTCATGGGCGGTGGCAACATATAAACCCTCCACGGGTGTCTTTGAAATGATGGGTTTGCCATCGGGCGAACAGGGACGAAAGCCGGCATAGGTGCGTATGATGTGTACGTCTTGAAAGGCAGGGAAAAAGTGCAAGACTCGTTGTGCTTGTGCCTTGAGTACAGCGGGATTGACTTGTGTGTCCATGCCCACAAAGCGCCGACTGCTGCCCATGAGCACGGTACCCTCTGCCGTGGGCTCCAACACCATAGCCACACCAAAATGCTCCATTTCTTGCGACACGCCCGGTCGTTTGACGCCGCCCTTGGCAGCCAAGTAGCCAAATTCCGCATAGTTTTTGCCTACAAGTCCATGCACTTTTTCTGTCACCAAAATATGCCCCTGACGAGGGCGCACAGGTAAGGAGAAGCCCATGGTATGCGTGAAAGAAGGCGACCACGCGCCGGCGCATATGATGACCTTATTGCAATGAATACAGCCCTTGTCCGTGTGCACGGCACACACCTTAGCATTGTTGTGTACAATGCTTTGCGCCTCGGTGTACGTGCATATACGTGCGCCATATTCTTGTGCTCTTAGGCAAAGTCCAAACACAAGGCGCATGGGATTAAGCTTGGCATCGCTCAAGAAATTTAAGCACGCGAGCACATGATCTGCCACGTAGGGTTCGTGGTGATGCAAGTCTTGCCTCTCCCATAAGCTGACCTGCAAGCCCTCGGCGCGCTTGCCTGCAAGGGTTGCTTCAAGGGTGTCCATGTCCTTTTCGTCATCAATTAAGAGCCCTATGCCGTCCACTTCAAACTGTATATCCACAGGCAAATCTTGAGCCAGATGAGGAAAAAGTTGCAGGCCTTTTTTGCAAAAACGGCTGAATAATCCCGGAGGGCTGTCATAGGTAACAACATGTCCGTCGCAACGCTTACTGCTTCCCCATGGGCATTCTCCGCGCTCCAGTAATAGAGTATCCATGCTGTTTTTTGCCAAATAATAGGCCACAGCCGCACCAATGGCACCACCACCTATGATGACAATATCTGCATATGTTTTTTTATTCATCGGTCATATGGTCACTTTAACAAAGATGGAAAGAAGGAAGGGCATGTTTGACACGAGAAAAACATTTTGACAGAGTGCGGTGCATATCCAAGAAACTCAGAAATTTTTAATATATGCGGAAAAATTCGCAAAAAATAGCGTCTTGTCAAAGAACGAGAATTCGATATGAATGTGTGCATGAACCTGTGTGTGGCGTACGAAGAAAAACAGTGCGTATGCATTTGAGCCCATCCAACAGCCTGTCAAGTCCAGTTCTACATGAAAGCTTGAGAGTTTGAAAGAAAAAAATTTGAGAAACGCCGATGTCATCACGACGTTCTAACTTCATTTTTTGTGGGGGAGGAAGGGGAAAACTTTTGCTAGGGGCTGTTTTTAAGGAAACACTTATTTATTTTTTTTCTTGAGGGGGGAAGGGGATCTTTTGCCAAAACCCAAAAGATTCCCC
>CAYJPE010000322.1:0-2783 GCA_964371965.1 uncultured Desulfovibrionaceae bacterium | reverse complement strand
GAAAGGCTGGGTATCGCACTGTGGATATGCTCAATGAAAAATCAAATTGCTATATCGCACCATTGATGGCATCGGAAAAACATAGCGGCCTTGTGCTAAGGAGCGGGCGGGTGTGTCATGTTGCATATGGCGCAGTGGGCACTGCTGAGAGAAATGAAAAACGGGATAGAAGCTCTTTTGATGGCGACTCTTGTGATGAGAAATAGTAGGACAGGAAAGACGGAAGAAGACACACCCCCGCGCCTCCCCCTGCGTTTCCTCTGTCCCTACGGTCGCCTGCATTTCACAGCAGCGCATAGGCGAACGCGGAAGGCATACACGTTCAGAGCGGACAGCCTATGTGGCTGTGGAGGTATGACGCTACCCTCACAGCCACGCGCCGCCATTGCGTCGCACATGATGGCATCATGTCGTTATTCCAGAATTTCTTCGTCGCATTCGTCAAATAAATCCTTTACCTTACACCCCAAACATTTGGCGATGCTCTCAAGCGTTGACAGCCGACATTCCCTTATCATCTCTCCGCGTGCGCGTGTTATGGTTTGACTTGAGAGTTTTGTTTGCTCTTCGAGCATGACATAAGTAAACCCTCTGTCTTTCATAACTTTTTTGACATTGCTTTGAATCATTGAGAACTCCTTTTACCTCAATGTATCAAAGCATTCTTGACTTATTAACGGTGATATATCAAAGTGAACTCGCGCAAACCCTCAGAAGGGTTCGCTATGAAAAAATCTTTTTTTGCATTGCTGTGCATCTTTTGTTCGGTGTCATATACATTCTGCATATGTCCATCACAGGCCATGTCACTTTCCGAGGAAAAAAGAATTTTAGAGGAAGAGATTTATACAGCTCCGCACATGCGCGTGACCCTCTATTGCGGCGCCATCTTTGACGAACACGGAGTTTTGACATTGCCACAAGGCTTTACGACGGCAAAGTTCGTCAATCGTGCATATACTCTTGAGTGGGAGCACGTTGTGCCAGTGGAGAATTTTGGACGTACCTTTGAGGAATGGCGGCAAGGGCATCCTGACTGTGTGGATGGGGAGGGCAAGCCATACAAAGGCAGACGATGCGCGGAAAAGGTCAGCAGAGAGTTTCGACGAATGTTGTCGGACATGCACAACATGTACCCCGCCATCGGCGCCGTGAATGCCGCTCGCTCAAACTACGACTTTACCTTGCTGCCCGAAGCAGAAACAGATTTTGGCACATGCCCCATGAAGATTGACGAGGGCAAGGCAGAACCGCCGCCGCAGGCACGGGGACGGATTGCCCGTGCCTACCTATATATGGAGCGCACCTATCCACGGTTCAACATGGGAGCGGCGCAACGGCGTTTGATGATGCGCTGGGATAAGGAGTATCCGATGACGAAGATGGAATATATACAAGCAACGCGGATAGACCATTTAACGAGACTATCCCACAGCTTATGTAAATCTCCTGACAGGATGTTCTCTACACCAATGAGAAAATTGACACAAATTACGGGACAATCTCGTTTTATAAACACCAATCCATAATTTTCTTGCTCTCATTTTATTCATATTCTTGTTTCGTCATGCACTTTTCATGAAACACGACAATCAACTGCACTTCAACTGCATGCTTTTCGTCTATCAAAGGAGCGCTAAAGAGTATCTGTGCCTCTGTAAACATGGCGCCTGAAATAATATTCATAATATCAGAGAGTTCATCGAGCCACACATCGTCATTTATTGTTATGAGACACAAAACAGCATCTGCTTCCATCAGGCTTTTGCCCTGCGGCAAACGAATGTTTTGCAAGGCTTGTTTTGCAGCGTGTTCTCCTCTGTGAGAGTGTTCATCGTCAAAAACTGTAGCATAACCGAAAAAAGCTTGATGCCCAAATGCACAGCCTTGTGCTAGGGAAACGCTGATTTAATGCCTTTTTGCCCTTTTACTGCGTTAGACTCATTTCGTGAAACCCTTATATATGTCTAATATACCGCGGGCTTCCCAAAATTCGTCTTCCTTGTCAAAGAACAAAAATTCGATTAAATCAGCGTTTCCCTAGATTAACGCTCGCCGGAGTAAAGAGAGTATAAATATCAGCAATATCTATACATATGAGACCCTTTACACAAATCGTGTCTATAATACATTTAAAGACTTTTCCCATAGACTCATATGCTTTTTCTTGGGAAATAATATGGGTAGTATGTGTCGCCGCTACAAATGACGTGAAAGAATCGCTGAGGTCCCTCTCGCAATCTGTTGGCACTATGACCATGCCCATGACAATATACGTTGTCGGGCGCAGATACAAGGCAAGGGCGGTACTCAGTATTTCATCGTTT
Source organism: uncultured Desulfovibrionaceae bacterium (assembly GCA_964371965.1). GTDB lineage: Bacteria > Desulfobacterota > Desulfovibrionia > Desulfovibrionales > Desulfovibrionaceae > CAYJAD01. Next base: position 456 of record CAYJPE010000322.1, on the reverse strand, counting down.
GCATTATTGCCACCCACAATAATAAATGCCATATCGGCAGCGGGGATGCTTTTCAAAAATGCAGAGAGCTCGTGTGGCGCGGTAAGAGCACAGTCTGGTATCAATATGTTTTGCTCCACCATGCAGTCTTCTAAAATGCGGGTATCGGTGTCCACGCCAATATAATGAATCCGGGCATGTTTTCTATCGCTCAAAAGCTCTTTGGCGGGGTTTGCATGTATGGCGGCGCACCCCTCTACGCCTACACCGATAATAAGAATATCTATATGCCAATCGTCCTCAGAGGGACGAGGGTGTAGAGGGGAAAGCGCCGATTGCGAAGCCGTCGACGACTGTTTGATTACCTCACCAGACAAATCGTCCTCTGTTTTTATGTGCTTCGCCATTATGCTCCCTTATTCTTAACTCGACTTTCTGACATAATTACACTGCAATTTTAATATGTTCCAGCTGTTT
>CAYJPE010000321.1:0-2795 GCA_964371965.1 uncultured Desulfovibrionaceae bacterium | reverse complement strand
TTCAATGACCATGGCATAAAAGTCTTTATCTTCACCGCTGTGGGGGATGTGTTCGCCCCCCACAGTACGCAAGATGCGACGACATAATTCAAAGAAAGGAACCACTTCCACCGCATCGTCGCCATAAACAATCTGCTTTGAAGCGAGCAGGCGGCGTATATAGTTTGCCAACGTCAGATTGTAACAGGTGACGAGGATGCGGCGCATGGCAGGTTGTGTGTGGTGCAGATTTGCCGCTTGATGGGTCAAGATGAGCGTTTTTCCGCTGCCGGATGCGCCCCTGAAAAGGCGTTTGCCACGCGTAAATTGCCGCGCCAGATTTTCCTGCGTACTGTCGAGAATGGCAATGTGTTCTTGTGCGGCGGCAAGCTCCATACTGCGACGAGGCACTTCAATGCGCACGATGGGGAAAAGCGCCGAGCGTAAATGCTGCATCTGTTTTGCGGTGAGTTGAAAAGGAAAAAGGGGCGGGAAATTGTTTTGCAGGTGCGTGCGTAGTGTCTGCCCCGATACGTCCACACTGCACGGCGATTGCGGGTGGACGTCATCAGAAAACAGCATTCTGCCTGTATCAAGCACAAGGTCTAAACCTGCGGCGCAAAAGGCTTCTCGTGTCATATTCATCATGACAACACAGGCAAGGACGGGCACAGCGGGCTTTCCCGCCATGGTGGCAGAGCTGAGATGTGGACACTTGCCAAGTTTGCGCATGATGGCGTTCACATAGTCGCGGGCTTGTGCTTGAGGATTTTTCACGTGCCGCTCTTGCGTTCCTGCCATATAGCGCACGTCCTTGGGATTTACTTCAAGAATGTGCTCCAGTCGCCAATCCTTCACTTCCACGGCGATGAGGCCGCTGTCAGGTGAATAAATGATAAAATCCGGCTCAAGCCCCTGCACGTCCGGTGAATACCAGACGATGAACTCACTGTCCGGGCGCAAAGTTTTTTGTAAAAAGCGGTACAAACGCTCTTCACCGGGTGTGGTGAATTCTGCCTTCGTATCCTGAGCAATATGGGGAAACATGGTGGCCATACTATATCCTTTTGACGTGTTCTTTTGTGACGCGTAATGTCGTTTAATTCAGCATTAAAAGCATCTTATGCCCGCAGTCACGACAACGTACGCGCACTTGACCGCGTAGCGGCTGAGGAAGAATTTTTTTCATAAAAGCCTCAAGAATGCCGCCGGCTTTGTATATTTTCGTATTACGAGAACCACATTTGCCGCAGGAAAAAGTAGGCTTTGCCGCATACATAGATGATTTTTTCTTCATGAAACAACCTCCACCCCATCTCCAAAACTCCGCACCCACGCCATAAGCTCCGGTTCGCTGCGCGTTGTCACATGCAACACAAGGCCGCCGCCTTCCTTCTCGTCTATTTCCTCAAGCCTTTGCTCGTCTGCCCAAATGCGCTCACGCACATAGTCCGCCGCCTTTCCCTCTTGAAAGCGGATGCTGAACGACTTTGGTTCGTGCCACGGCAGGCCAAATGTTTGTGGATTGATGACAGGAAAATCTATACGGAATGACCGCTCAAGCAAAATGGCGTCTTGAATTCGATGTACAGCGAAATTGCTAAAATATTTGACTTTTGAGAAGTCTTCCAGAAGTGTGGCACCAAGGACATAGAGTGCATTGTTCATGGCCACAAGCTTTGCGGGCACGAAACGATGCTCTTTTATTGTTGCGCCACCGGATGCCTTATATCTCACAAGCACAATTTTTTGATGCTCCACAGCTTGTGTCAATATATCCAAGTGTTCGCGATGAGGCGTGTAATCAATTTTTCCTTTGCTGAAAAAGGCACATTGCTCCCCTTGTATCGAATCCCTGTGGGCAAAATCACAATCTGCCATAAGCACGGAAAGATTCATGAGGGTGTTGTCAATGTGTTCAAGGTGTTGCACAGGAAGCACCGCGCCGGCAAGGTCTCGGCATATAGCAAGATAACGCAACTCCTCACGCTCTAGCCCCAAATGAGCACGCGAAACGCTCCGTATGCGATACCATTTCTTCCTGTCGCTTATGCCGGACTCAAGGCCAATGCCGATGACGGATTCAATTTCACTCGTCAAGCGGATAATAGTTTGACCGGAGCAGTGCAATTCTTTCGCTAAGTCAGCTTGAAAGTGCTTGCGCCCATCAATCATAAGCTTACGGAAGAGCTTGAGAAGTTTTACGCCTGCGGTGGCGTCGGCATCTTTTTTTGTGGGCACGATATTGTTTCCTGTGTAACAAGATGAATAAAAAACATGATAGAATGACACAAAACCTCGTATACGGCGCAATATTTTCACGAAAATAGGATGTGAAAGCAAAACTGTCTAGAAGTATTTTAAAACTGTATAATCGTCCCACATACTATCATTCACATGTCCTTTGTGGTGGACATATGCCTCTCATATATTACTTACTTTCCAAAATACGGAAAATTTGCCCGAGATGCTATTTTTTTTGAGAGCAGTCCATAACTGTTTCGCATGGAAACAGAAATAGTGCTTACATAGTATGCGTTTGTTATATATCGCGTGCAACTATTATTTTTCTTGTACTCCTATGACATCTACAAAATTATCACGGACACACATATGACTATATCAGTCTATTGAAAAAGGCATTAGTGGCTGTCTCTAAGGAAACGATGATTTAATCGTAACTAAAAATGAAAACAACTGAGGAAAATGCTTGCTATTTCTTTGTATCTTTGATATAACTATTTGAAATAAAGGAGAAAGACATGACTCAACTTACTTTTACAGACTTTGAATATAAGCAGCGTAGGCGCCAGACA
>CAYJPE010000320.1:0-2801 GCA_964371965.1 uncultured Desulfovibrionaceae bacterium | reverse complement strand
TTATTTAAAGGGCTTATAGAAAAGCGATGTTGGGAAATTAGATGCGTATGCCCTGCCCTAACAGCCTGTTGCAAAGCTCCAAATTCGCGAGTCGTTCAAAAAAGCTAAGATACAGCGTTGCTCGATACCAAGCTGTAAGTGTGAGATGCAAGAAGCGAAAAAAGTCAAGGCGCCCTTCGGGTAGGAGGGAAACGAAAAAAATCTATGCATCCCCGTGTATTAGAAGTACATAAGATGTCTGGATTTTTTCGTAGATGTGGTTGATTGGCTTTTTAAAAATGGTCTGCGAACAGTATGGTATACGCGCTTCGCCAATGTATGCGTTGCCTTTTTCAGCAGCTTGTCATACCTAATTCTTCCATGCGTAAAAAAACTTGACGGCCTATCCATGCATCTGTGGCTGCATAGACAATTTGGCGTTCTGAAAGTTCCTGTAAGCTCCAATTGGAGCATTGGGGACCCTTGGATATGCGCACAGAAAAAAAGTTGGCAGCCAAGTTGCGCAAGCCTTGAGTCTCAAGCTGGTGCGTGCGTGCAATGTGTGCCAAATCCACCACGCCTGCAGGCGTAAAATCAAAGGCTTTTTGCAATTCGCGCATATCGTCATAAATGCTGACACCCACTTTAAGGATCTGGGCACTTTCTAAAAGTTCCGCCAATATGGCATTCATGGGTAACCACGTGAGTTGAATAAGGAAAACTCTTTTTTCTCCTGCAAGTTGCACTAAGGCGGGGGCATTGGCGCGGCCTTTGCGAAAGGAGGGTTTTGTTTCTGTATCAAAGCCGAGCACTCTTTCCACGTGCAACTCGTCCACAGCATGGCGCAATTCTGTTTCAGTTCGCACAAGACATACCTCGCCTTCGTAGCGCACAATGGGCATGGCGTTAATCTCATCCTTGCTGAGTTTGCGTTTATAATGCTGGTCAAGCATGGCAGTCCTTTCACGTGGTTGCCCAGTTTCGCCTGTGAGCAGGCCGTGCAAAAATGGCAATCTGCGCCATCAGCGTAAAAAAGTCACATTGCTTATGTTCTGTTTTTCATACGCGCTGCCCTCAATAGCCGTAACACTCGTGTCTCGTGTAACGGCTACGCCTTTGGCGCCCTTCGGGTCGATTCCGCGTGTCTTGGCATTTTTCGTTTTCTCGCCTCTCACCACTGTTGACGCTTTGTTCAAAATGGACTTTTTCAACAGGCAGTGCGTGGTATGGGAGGCACAACAAAATACTACTTGCCAATACAAAAATTGTCAAATATGGCGTTGAGCATGGTGTCTGTGCTGTCAAGACCCGTGATGGTACCTAAAAGCTGTACGGCGGCATCTAACGGCACAGCGCACACATCATAAGGTAAATTCTCTTCAATGTCAGCCTCTAAAAAGCGCAATTCTTGCGCAGCCAGTTGTAAAATATGGGCTTGACGCATGTTGGGTACGAGTGTTCCTACCGGCAGTTCAAGGATGTTTTTTCCAAGAATACAGTCTCTTAACGCAGAAACAAGATTCTGTATACCGCTGCCGTTCTTGGCAGAAATGGCAAAACATTTTTTTGAAAAAATTTTCCATTTTTGTTCGAGATCTACGTCCGGTGCCACGTCGCACTTATTCCAAGCCAGCAGAGTCGTGTTGTGCGCCGCCAAATCACAGGCATCGTGCGCCCCAATCTTTGCCATGGCATCTTCAAGGTGTTTTGTCGCTTCTTGTCCCAGGGTGCCGTCCAAAACAAAGATAACAGCATCGGCCTGTGCCATGCGTTCTTGGCTGCGCTCCATGCCGAGGCGTTCCACAAGATCCGTACTCTCGCGAAAACCAGCCGTATCCACAAGGCGTACGGTAAGGCCGTCAAGCTGTATGTACTCTTCCAAAAAATCACGGGTTGTACCGGGTATCTCGGTAACAAGGGCGCGATTATGCCCTAAAAGTGCGTTGAGTAGGGATGATTTACCTGCATTGACGGCGCCTGCAAGTACCACAGTGGCGCCGTCTTGTATGGGGCGACAGCGTTCAAAATTGCTTATAAGCTCCTGAACAGAGGCAAGGACGCGGCGTACAACGAGAGTAAATTCCTCACGACTGAGGCACTCCACCTCTTCTTCCGGAAAGTCCACCGCAAGGCAGAGTGATTGACGCAAATGCTCGAGCTCGTGACGGAGTGAAAAAATGCATCGCCCCAAGAGGCCGTCCAAACGAGCGGCGCCAAGGCGCACTGCATCGGTACTTGTGGCCGCAATCATATCTGCGATGGCCTCGGCTTGGCTTAAATCCATGCGACCATTCATGAAAGCGCGGCGTGAAAACTCGCCCCGTTCTGCCACCCTTGCCCCCATATCCAAGAGCCTTTGCATAAGAGCGTGTACAAGAACCTGGCCACCATGGCAGTGGATTTCTGCCATATCTTCTCCGCTGAAAGTGCGTGGCCCAGGCATAAAAACCGCAAGCACCATATCCAAGGGTGCTCCTGATTCGTCTAAAATATGCCCCGTATGTAACATCCAAGGGCAAAAATCTTGGAACGAAATCGCTTGCGCTCGAAAAACTGTTGAAAGAATAGACTTTGAACGCGCTCCGGAAAGGCGGACAATGGCAATGCCGCCCGCGCCGCTAGGTGTGGCAACTGCCGCTATGGTGCTCTCATCGGTATTCATGCAGTGTGCTCCGTAATACACGCGATCATTTTATTTCTCATGTATTATTATTATTATTATTATTATTATTATTATTATTTATTTTTTTGCGGGGGGGAGGGAAACTTTTCCTAGTACTACAGTTGTGTTTTTGTGTGTTTTCTCCAATGACAAGCTAATG
>CAYJPE010000319.1:0-2854 GCA_964371965.1 uncultured Desulfovibrionaceae bacterium | reverse complement strand
CAAGGCACTAGACACAAAACGGTACTCGTTGGAATAAGAAAAAAATTTTCATAGGCAAATGGCATCATTTCACTCTTGACTTTTGGGCAGACATATGATGTCACTCTCTTCGGCGGTACACTTTGTGATTTCCAAAACTGAACACTCTCATCAACAATAAGGACGCATTGAAATAGTCGGTTTTTTGTTCTTTTAAAAAGGTTCATTTCGAGATACTTGCTGTATATAAGAATTTCTCAAAGAAAGCCCATATCTTCAAAAGGCAAAATACATACAATCAATGCCACCATAAAGCCCTTTGAGGTAGGCAAGTGGATATATATATTTCGATTATTTCTGTGATTCTCGTCTTGGCGGGACTCATTTTCTTTCATGAGTTGGGTCATTTTCTTGTAGCTCGTGCATTTGGTATGGGTGTTACGACGTTTTCCTTGGGTTTTGGCCCGAAACTCTGGAAACATACCCATAATAAGACCGAATATTGCCTTTCTGCGGTGCCTTTGGGAGGCTATTGTGCCCTTGTGGGAGAGGAGGACGACTCGGAACTGCCTAAAGGCTTCACAAAAGAAGAAAGTTTTGCCTTGCGTCCTGCGTGGCAACGACTGTGCGTTGTGGCGGCAGGCCCCTTGGCCAATATCCTCTTGGCTCTTGTTATTGCTTGGGGACTTACCTTCAGCTACGGCAATACATATCTTGCGCCTGTCATTGGTGAGGTTATAGAAGGCAGTGCCGCCGCTCACGGAGGTCTTCAACAATCAGATATTGTACAGGAAGTCAACGGGCACACTGTTCACACATGGGAAGCAATGGCAACACTCATTGCTGACAGTCAGGGCGAAGCCCTGCACTTTGTGCTGGCTCGCGACAACACTACCCACAACATCACCATTAAAGGGCGCCCCGTGGACGCAAAAAATATTTTTGGTGAAAAAACAACAAGATGGGTCGTGGGCATCCGTGCGTCGGGACAATTACTGCATGAGGATGTGGGCTTTTTTGAGGCCGCCGTCCTTGGGGTTGAACGCACATGGGACATGATTGTGCTCACGTGGACAGGCTTTGTGAAGCTGTTTCAAGGCTCTCTCCCCATGAAAGAAGTGGGTGGCCCTATTAGGATTGCCCAGATGGTGGGGCAACAGGCAACGGAGGGTCTCAACAAGGTGTTAGCGCTTGCGGCACTCATAAGCATAAATTTAGGCATATTAAATTTACTCCCCATTCCTGTTTTAGACGGCGGACATATTGTCTTTTTTACGCTTGAAATGATTTTTCGCCGTCCCATATCCGTGCGTATTCGCACAATAAGTACCCAAGTGGGTTTTGCACTGCTGATTTGCCTTATGGTTTTTGCGACCTACAATGACATTGCACTGCTTTTGAAAAGTTAAGAGGGAGTGTGAGCATGATAACGTGCGTACTTAATGCCGCTGAAGGGCAATTGGACATTGTGCTTGGGCAAGATGACCATATGCTGTGCAGTCAGCGTTGGTACATGCCGCATAGAGCCACTGGTGGCATGGGGGGCGCAGAAATACTGACACCTGCCCTCCATTCCCTTTGTAGCCTTGTGAACATTGCCCCACAAGACATTGCTCGTTGGGCCTGCGTACATGGCCCCGGCAGTTTTACGGGCATTCGTCTTGTGCTTGGCACCGTGGCTGCCATTCGGCGTATCACAGATGCGCGTAATGCCCCTCTTAACTTTATGCACTGCTTGGCAACAACGGCACAACAACGCGGACATGCCCTTTCTGGCACAAAAAATCTTACATACTGGGTGCTTACTCACGCACGGCGCAACCTTGTTCATTGTGCAATATATCAATATGGTGACGATATTCCCACGCCCTATGCGCCGGTTATCCTGTCTTCACCCGAAGAAGTGGCTACCCGTATGCTTGAAAGTACGACTCCGGCTGTGGTGTTGGGCAGCGGATTGGAACGTAATAGAGATGTTTTGGCGCGAGCACTGTCTGCCCATCTCTATCCCCATGGCCTCATTGTGCCTGTTTCTTGTGTCAGTCCCGAGGCATGCGCACTTTGGGAACTAGCAAAGCATGTAGATTACGCAAATCAGGATGTGGAACCGCTCTATATACGTGAGTGCGATGCCGTAGAAAATCTTTCTCATATCGCAAGAAAACACGGTATAGACCCAAGGATTGCAGAAGAGCGCTTGCAGCAACTGCTTTCCTGAGGACATGGAAATATGAGTGATATTTTTTGCTTTTCTCTCACACATTTTCATGTTAGGTTCTGCGTCAGACCTTATCATTTAAATCTTTATGTGAGAGAGCTATGAGAATAGATTTCAAAAGTGCTCAAAAGGCTGTCAAAGAAGCTGAAAAAATTTTTCGCTTTGAAGTCACGCTTATCGGCGGTCCCATTTCGGAAAAATTTATTAGAGAAAATCCTTCTCCCCCCATGCGTATCATAGAAATACTTGGTTCTCAAAACCTTGATACTTTGCATCAGTGTATTTTTCAAGCTTTTGATCGACATGATGCGCATCTCTATGAATTTCAGGTGGGTGGTGACGGCCCTTACGACAGTGACGCACTCCGTTTTGGTATCACAAATGGGGAGTGCGGTGAAAAAGATTCTCGCACAACACGCATTGACAGCGCACCCATTTCAATGGGAGAATCCATTCTCTACCTCTTCGACTTTGGTGACGATTGGCTCCATACAGTTACCCTAACTGATGTAACACCGCTTAAAAAGCATGCCGGACATACACTCACAAAAAAATCTTTTCCTCGTATCGTGGAGCGTTATGGCGACAGCCCTCCACAATATACCGATTGGGATGAAGATGATTTTGAAGATGAAGATGATTTTGAAGATGAAGATG
>CAYJPE010000318.1:0-2871 GCA_964371965.1 uncultured Desulfovibrionaceae bacterium | reverse complement strand
GGAGATAGTATACATTTTTTTTAGAAAAGACAAGGTACTAGTAGCGTGTTTTGTCCAAGTGTTTATTTGTTAAAGAAAGCAAGCTTGATTTGAGGCATAAATGCGGACAAGTGTGTAATATATGCTGTAAACAAAGTCTGGGGGGACATGGCAGACCGTTGAAAAACTCCATTTTTGACAGTCTTTTCAAAAAATGTAAGATGCAAGGAAATAAAAAAAGTCAAGGCGTGTAGTGCATTAGGCATACATAAGCGGTATGGCTTTTTATAACTGACGTTGCAGAGTACACTTTTTCAACAGGCTGATGAACGATTGCCCTGTGAAGCGTAGCGAAGAGGATGAGAATGATGAGAATTAGGATGATGAAGAGGAGGTATGTCCCCAAAAAGATTATTGAATATGTATCTCTTAAGAAAACCCTGCAATTCAAATTTAGTTTTGTTAATGTCTTTATTTTTTTATTCATTGTATCCATCCTTGGCGTTGTGCTTCGCACCACGGTCACTTCCTTTACTCAAGATGTTTCAGAAGATTATGCGGAGTTGTACTCGTTTAAGACGGCATCTTCCTTGGGCTCTTTTCTTATGCATGACCTTGCCGTTATGCGAGATGTGGCGACATCTTTTAATGTGCAGGAATGGTTTGCAGATGATGCTAATGCAGAGCTAAAGAAAAAAGTTTTTGAAGAAACGGAAGGCTATGTGCAACGTTTGCACAACGGTTTTATATACTACGGAGTGTTGCAATCAGGCAGAGAGTACAATCTTAACACCGGCAGTGTGTGGAAAGATTTTGTTCATGGTGGCATTCTTGACAAAGATCACCCTGAAGATCAATGGTTTTACAGTGCCACGCAATTGTCTGATGATTATGAATTAAACGTAGATACAGATAAAATTTTAAAACGTACTCATGTATGGATTAATTATAAGGTCATGTCGAAGGATGGCAAAAAATGCCTGGGTATCATTTGCACAGGTGTCAATTTTGACAATATTCTCTTATCTGCTTTTAACGAATACCAGGTAGAGAATATTCGTGGCGTGGTCGTGGATCGTTATGGCTATGTGCAAATGGACAGCGCAGATAGGGAAGAAACCCTTCTGCAGGACAGTACTCGGCATGTGAATGAACTTTTTCAAATGTCGTCCTTGCACAAGGCAATCAACGATTACCTTGATGCTTTTGGCGGTTATGTGCAGGGGACAGCCAGCCCGACACTTGTGAAGCTCTCCGGTAAAAGTGTTTATGATTATGTTGCCATGACGCCCATCGAAGGTACTGATTGGACAGTTATCACACTGTTCCGCTCTTCTTCCTTGTTTACTTTGCAAAAAATGAAACCATTTTTGTGGATGACATTGGGTCTTTTTTTCCTCTATGTTGCACTTGTTTCTTTTGTGTCGCGAAGCTTAATTTTTGCGCCATTGGCAAATATGGTGCGTAGCTTGACGCCCAGTGCGTGTGCCGAAGGTGTGGAAGAGGCAAGCACTATTTATGGCATTGAGCGTAACGATGAACTGGGTAAACTTGCAAGCACAATACATAATTTGCGAGAAAATCTTGATTCAAAGAACAAAGAACTTACGCACGTTGCAGAAAAAGCAAATATTGCCAGCGAGGCAAAGACAAACTTTCTTGCCCATATGTCACATGAAATCCGTACACCTATGAATGCTATTATAGGCATGGTAAAAATTGGAAAAGACACGCAAAATCATGAGAAAATACAAGCATGCTTTGCAAAGATAGAGACAGCTTCAACGCATTTACTTGGTATCATAAATGATGTTTTGGATATGTCCAAAATTGAAGCCAACAAAATTGATATTATGCTTGATATTGTCAATGTACGCCAAGCATTGCAAAGTATGACTAATGTCATTGCTTTCCGTATGGCGGAGAAGGGTCAAGTCTTCACCATGGACATTGATTCTGCCATTCCAAACTATGTTGTAACAGATATGCAGCGTGTGACACAAGTTGTGACAAATTTCCTTTCCAATGCTGAAAAATTTACCCCTCAGGGGGGAAGTGTTACGTTGACAGCAAAAGTGTTGCAACTTAAAGACACCCATGTGTTTATTCAAGTCACTGTTACCGATACAGGTATTGGTGTGGAAGAAGAACAACAAAAGCATCTTTTTCAACCTTTCCAGCAGGCAAACAGCGGTATTTCGCAAGAATTTGGTGGCACCGGCCTTGGACTTGCCATCTGTAAGCAGATTGTGGAACTTTTAGGAGGGCATGTTTTTTTTGAATCCAAACCAAACGTAGGCACACGTGTTGGCTTTGAATTGCCGTGTGCCTTGCCAGACGAACAGACACTTGCCGAAAGAAAAGAAGTGGCGGATATGGAAAACGCCGCGCCTCTCAATTTTGCAGGAAAAACGTTCTTGCTTGTGGAAGATATTGAAATAAACCGTGAAATAGTGATGACATTGCTCGAAGAAACGAATGTTACCTTTGATATCGCAGAAAATGGTGTAGAGGCTGTGCAAAAGTTCTCTGAAAATGCAGAAAAATACACACTCATACTTATGGACATACGCATGCCGCAGATGGATGGTTATGAAGCTGCAGCTGCTATTCGCGCTCTTGATGTGCCTTCGGCACAAACAATACCCATTATTGCTATGACAGCCAACGCGTTTCGTGAGGATGTGGAGCGCTGCTTTGATGCAGGCATGAATGCCCACGTGGCAAAGCCTATTAATCTTAACGAACTCTTTGCGGCGCTCAGAAAATTTATTCTTTATTGCTGAACGAGGGGCTTGTTTTGTCAAAGGTGTATTTTTTTGAAGCATGTGGAAACACTAGGCGCTGTCGTCAAATGCGCCTTTTTGGTTATCTCTGCGTCAGACTTCGCTT
>CAYJPE010000317.1:0-2872 GCA_964371965.1 uncultured Desulfovibrionaceae bacterium | reverse complement strand
AAGCGGCACTTACTTTTGTTGCGCCCATACCCCTCTTACCCGTAGGGTTTGCTTTAACAGTCCGTTGAAAAAGTGCAATCTGCGGCGTCAGCATAAAAAAGCCAAATCGCTTATGTATGTCTAATACACTGCGCGCCTTGACTTTTTTTGCTTCCTTGCATCTCACACTTTTTGAACGGACTGTCAAAAATGGACTTTTTCAACAGCCTGTTAAGTGTATGGGATAAGCGGCACTTACTTTTGTTGCGCCCATACCCCTCTTACCCGTAGGGTTTGCTTTTTGTTAAGCACGAAGTGCGTACAAAAAGTATGAATGTGACTTTTTTGGACGATTTCGCGTATATTCTCAGATTTTTTCCTCTCACGAGGCAAAAGTTTTTTTTCTGCGTAAGCGTACTTTAGTACGTGCGCATAAGAAAAAAAGCTTTTAACGACGTGAGAGGGAAAAAGATGAATATCGTGAAATCGTCCAAAATCGTACAGACAGACACACACAGCACACACACAGCACACACACAGCACACTCACTCTCTCTCTCTCCACACACTCACACACAACTCTTGTGCCGTAACAATACACTAAGATCGCAAAAACGAAGAAACATATAAGGAACCTGTTGGCAACTCCTCATCGGCTGGCAAATGCTGACCCGCGGCAGCCGTGCGGGCAAGCGTATCGCAACGCTCATTTTCCACATGCCCCGCGTGCCCCCGTATCCAATGGAACTTGACTTTATGCTTCTGCAAAAAAGGCCAAATGGCTTGCCAAAGATCCTTGTTTTTTACGGGATCCTTATTTGCTTTGACCCAATTTTTCTTTTTCCAGCCATAAATCCAGCCTTTTTCTATGGAGTCACTCACATATTGAGAGTCCGTATAAATATCCACCTGACACACTTCCTTCAGCACGGCAAGCCCCTCAAGCACAGCGCGCATTTCCATGCGATTATTTGTCGTGTCGGCAAAAGCCCCAAAAAGTTCACGCTCATGCGCCGTCCCCGCAAGACGCACTATGGCCGCCCAACCGCCAGGTCCCGGATTGCCAAGGCACGAACCATCGGTATAAATCTGCACATGCTTCATGTCAAAAATTGTCCCATAATGTTTGTAAAGCCTTTTCAAGGCAAATATTTAAGGCTTCAGGGGGTGTTGCGCCCACACATTGAGCCAATGCTTCCTCTGTCGTCACACGCACACCCTCCCCAAGAGCTTTTTTTGCCAAGGGTGGCAAAACAAGAAGGGCTTCATTCATTTCCACCCCCACGCCCACAAAGAGCGTGCTGCCCGGAAAGTCGGGAAGTATCAGTGCGCCCTTGCTGACCATGACAAAAAGGTCTATGCCCCACGTGTCCTTAAAAGCGCTGCGCCACGCATAAAGGTGCTTTTCCTGCGCCTTTGTGAGGACATCGTCCACATCACTCACAGAATACCTGCCGTCAGGGGGCGCAATTTCAGCCATGCGCCTGTCGAAATGCCACCAATACGCGGCTATTGTCAGTGCAAAAACGCCCATGAGGAGCAGCGCCCGCAAGGCCGGATGAGAGCATGACGAGGCTATCATGGGACCTTTATTTCTTCTTGAAAATATCATAGCGCCTCCCAAAAAATGTCAACTCCCCCGAAAATACAGCAAATTTCATCCTTTGTACAGCACCAAATGTGGCAAATACGGCACACATGCCCTGAAAAATTGCCTTTTTTCCAAAGGGCTTTACTTGCGTTAATGAAGACTTTGTGCTACGAGTTGCTCTGACATATGTTGTTTTGGCATATTCAAGACGTGATGAAGTCATCTTTTTTGGGTCGTGCTGCGCCCATACGGAGCATGCTGCCCATGTTTCCAAGGAGAGAAACGCCTTATGAAAAAATTTTGTACCCTTGCCGCAGTTTTTTTTGCTTTTTGCTTGAGTTTTTCCGCCCCTTTAGCACAGGCAAAAACCTATGTGAACGGGATTGACGCCAACTATCCGCCCTTTGGCTATGTTGATGAAAAAGGCAAGCCTGCCGGTTTTGACGTGGAATCCATGGATTGGATTGCCAACAAAATGGGCTTTACCATCGAACATAAGCCCATCGCATGGGACGGCATTATTCCCGCTTTGTTGGCTCGTCAAATCGACATGGTGTGCTCCGGCATGAGCATTACCCCCGAGCGTAGCCAAATGGTGGCTTTTTCCAATCCTTATTGGTCTGTCTCTCGTGTCTTTGTTGTGGCAAAAAATTCCGATCTCACACCGGCTGACATTCTTTCCAAAGCACCCATCACAGTCGGTGTGCAACGCGGCACTTCCGAAGCGACCGATATTCAGAAAGAACAAAAAGAAAAAGGCTATCCTTTTACTTTGCGCTTTTATGAATCCTCCCCACTCATCGTGGAAGACATCACCAATGGTCGCATTGATGCAGGCCTCATGGACGCTCTGCCGGCAGAATACGCCATTGCCCAAGGCAAGGACATCAAAAAAGCCGGTATTCACGGTACACCCGACCAGTTTGGTGTGGCCTTGCGTAAGGATGATGCCGAATTGCGCCGCCTTGTGAACGAAGGCTATAAGTTGCTCATGGCTGACCCGCATTGGCAAGTGCTCAAAGACAAGTATTTGAAAGAGAAATAGACGTCTCCAAAGCAGCACGCGACGCTTTTTTTCGCCTTTTTTTAGGCACTGATTGCGTGCCTTTTTGCCTGTGACAGTCCGTTGAACAAGTGTCCTCTGCGGCACCCCTTCGGAGTGGGGACAAAAAGTCAAACAGCGTTGCTCTCTGTAGCTGTTAGGTGAGGGACGAACCTGACGGATATGGAGAACAACGCTGCATCCCACACTTTTTCCCTCCTGCTGCGGAAAAAACAACAGACTGTCACACATGAAGTTTTT
>CAYJPE010000316.1:0-2878 GCA_964371965.1 uncultured Desulfovibrionaceae bacterium | reverse complement strand
CTTTTTGGCGCTAGCAAAAGTTTTCCCCTTCCTCCCCCACAAAAAAAATGAAATGAGCATGCCGTGAGGGAATACGCCCCCCATATGCTTTTAAAATACACCTTGAGACAAAACACGCTCCTAGTCCAATGTATACAAAGAGCGCCAATCTTCAAGGTCTTGAAGCGGAGCTTGTGCTTCCTTTTTCAAGAGCACATCGCCCATCACAAGATAATCCATTTCTGTGCGCATAAAGCATAAATACGCATCTTCAGGTGTGCACACAATGGGCTCGCCACGAACGTTAAAGCTTGTATTCACGACCATAGGACATCCATATTGTTCATAAAATGCATGTATCAGTTGCCAATAGCGTGGGTGTGTCTCCTTGCTGACAGATTGAATACGCGCCGACAAATCCACATGCGTTATGGCGGGAATGTCAGAACGCTGCCAGTATAAGCGCTCCCACAGTGGCAAGGATGTATAATTATTTGGCAGTGCATGACAACGCTTGGCAGTGACAGGCGCCACCAAGAGCATGTAGGGGGATTGTTCGGGAATATCAAAGCATTGTAATGTGTGTTCCTCTAAGACAGAAGGCGCAAATGGGCGAAATCCCTCTCGATATTTAATTTTGAGGTTCAACTTTTTTTGCATTTCAGGATTGCGCGGATCACCTAAAATAGAACGCGCCCCAAGTGCCCGTGGCCCATATTCCATCCGCCCCTGAAACCACCCAACAACCTTGCCTTCGTTCAATAAAGTTGCCACGTGCGCACAAAGTTCTTCAAAATTTTCGTACACCTCTGTGTGTGCTTGATACTTCTTGCATGCACGCAAAATTTGCCCCGTATCAAATGCAGGCCCAAGGTAAGAGCCTTGCATGGCATCACGCGTAGCTACGGGTGTTCTTTCTTGGTCAAGGCCAATGTGCCACAGCGCAAGAGCGGCGCCCAAGGCTCCGCCGGCATCTCCTGAAGCCGGCTGAATCCACACCTTGTCAAAAATCTTTTCTTGCAAAAGTTTGCCATTGGCGACGCAGTTCAGAGCAACACCGCCGGCAAGGCATAGATGCGCACAACCACTCACCGCGCGCGCTGTACGTGCAAGGCGAAGAACTATATCCTCTGTGACACGCTGAATGGCAAGAGCCAAGTCCATATACTCTTGCTCCAGTTCCTCCGACTCTGCCACACGCGGTGCAAGATCAAAAAGCTGCTTCCAACGCGCTTCATTATACATCCGTAAGCCCGTCGCATAAGAAAAATAGTCCATGTTCAACACATAAGAACCATCCTCGCGAATATCAATAAGATGCTCTCGAATCTTTTGCTCAAAGCGCTGTGTGCGTTCGGCATGGGGATCACCATAGGGGGCAAGTCCCATAAGCTTATACTCACCACTGTTCACCTTAAAACCGCAATATGCCGTAAATGCAGAATAAAGGAGACCCAATGAGTGGGGGAAGTGTATCTCTCTTAGTGTGGAAATATCCTTGCCGCTGCCTTTGCTGATGGACGTTGTCACCCATTCGCCCACGCCGTCTATGGTAAGAATGGCTGCATCCTGAAAGGGTGATGGATAAAAAGCGGAGGCGGCATGTGAGAGGTGATGTTCCGGAAAATATATTTGGGGTAACGAGGCTCCTTGGTGCAAAAATGGCGCAAAACCTTCGTGGAGCATTTTGCGCATAAAAAGCTTTTCTTTAATCCATACAGGTATGGATTGCCAAAAACTGCGCAATCCTTGAGGCGCAAAGGCATGATATGTTTCGAGAAGTCTTTCAAATTTCAAAAAAGGCTTGTCATAGAAAGCAATGCCGGCCACATCTTGCAAGCCAATGCCGGCTTCGCTGAGTACATATTCAATGGCCTTGGACGGAAAGCATGCATCATGCTTTTTGCGGGTAAAGCGTTCTTCATGTGCTGCTGCAAAAATGTGCCCGTCCTTGAGTAAGGCGGCTGCGCTGTCGTGGTAAAAAGCCGATATGCCCAAGGTATATGTTGGCATGTTTTTCATATATTTGCCCTAAAAAAGTGTATAAATAAAGGGTGCAACAGCAGAACCACTGGACAAAATAAGGACAGCACCAATAAGCAACAAAGCCATGAGGAGCGGCAACAACCAAAATTTTTTGCGAGTTTTTAAAAAACCCCAAAGGTCGGAAAGGAAATTCATGTGTACCTCAATGTGATCTAAACTAATAAGGATTTTGCAAATCTTCTTTTGTAAACGTATGTTCGCGCTCTACAAAAGCTGAGCCTGTGCCTGCCTTATAATGACGTAAGCCCATGGCGTCTTTTTTTGCAAGACGTCGTGCCAAGGCTACCGGCATAAGGATAAGTGCGTAGATGAGACTTAAGAGCACCTTTGACATGAAGGCACCAAGAACATGGGAAAGACCAAACCAAAAACGCGCAGGCCATGTCATGCCCTTTGGCCAAACCATGGCAAAAAGGACTATACCCATAGTCCCATACACCCAATACACATGTTCTGTGAAAAACCAAATGAGCAAGGTCAAGAAAGCAAAGGCCAGTGCTGTATCGCGACACTGGATGGCGGTAATTTTTTGTTGTAACATACACATCCTTCAACACGGTTGAATGAGCTCGCTTGGAGCAATTTTTTGCTAGATATTCTCGAGGGATAGGCTCTTTTTGGCTATGTCCGCAAAGTCAGATAAAGCCTGATGGCAGCCCGTTCACATTTGGAGCTTTGCAACTTCCTCTAAAATATCAAGCAAAGCTGAGTGTAGTGCATTGTTCGTTCAATGTCAACGGACAACGAGCACGCTTGCGCGTCATTCAGCACGTGCTACAGGTCATTCTCATGTCATTTTTTTTTTGTGGGGGAGGAAGGGGAAAACTTTTGCTAGCGCCAAAAAGTTTTCCCC
>CAYJPE010000315.1:0-2878 GCA_964371965.1 uncultured Desulfovibrionaceae bacterium | reverse complement strand
TTGCTTACTTTGTCTACTCTAAAAGCTCTGCCTGCATTCTATACATGTTGCCATGCGCTACACAATACTTCCTTCTTTCCCAAGCAAAAAAAACTTCGGCATACAGGCGAACCTATTGGTTTTTTTGAAGGGGCCGACCGAATGGCGCCGCAGGCGTGACCGTAGCCGAGGGACGAGGCGTACGGGCATCGAGAGCAGCGATGGTGTGGGGGGAAAGCTTTTTTTTCCTAAAAAAAGTCCCCCCACACATGCTTTTAAAAAACATACATTTAGAGAAAACAGGCTACTAGTATCTGTAGTGGGACGCCTTATAGGGCCCAGCCACGTTCACACCAATATAATCGGCCTGCTCTTGCGTAAGCGTTGTCAGTTTTACGCCAAGACGTTCAAGATGCAATCGCGCCACTTCTTCGTCCAATTCCTTTGGCAAAGTATACACCTGCTTTTCTAGATTTTTATCCGTGGCAAGACGAATCTGCGCCAGCACTTGGTTTGTGAAGCTGTTAGACATGACAAAGCTCGCATGTCCTGTGGCGCATCCAAGGTTCACAAGGCGCCCTTCTGCCAGCACGATAAGGGAACGACCGGATTTGAGCGTCCATTTATCCACTTGGGGCTTGATATTGAGGCAGGTGATGCCCTTGGTATTTTCAAGATAACTCATTTCAATTTCATTATCAAAGTGACCAATATTGCAAATGATGGCCTCGTCCTTCATGGCCTCCATGTGAGCGGAGGTGATAACGTGGTAGTTGCCTGTGGCGGAGACAAAGATGTCGCCTTCTGTTACAGCCTCTTCCATGGTCGTCACTTCAAAGCCTTCCATGGCCGCTTGCAGAGCGCAAATGGGGTCAATTTCCGTTACAAGTACCCGTGCACCAAAGCCTCGCATAGATTGAGCGCAGCCCTTACCCACATCGCCATAACCGGCCACAACAACAACTTTGCCGGCCACCATGATGTCAGTGGCGCGCTTTATGCCGTCGGCTAAAGATTCGCGACAGCCATACAAATTGTCAAACTTGGACTTGGTGACTGAATCGTTGACATTTATGGCAGGAAAGAGCAGTTCCCCTTGTTCTGCCAGTTGGTAAAGTCGATGGACACCTGTGGTGGTTTCTTCGGAAACACCCATGACTTTGGCACTTATGCGCTGCCAGCGATCTTTGTCTTGGGCGTAGGAGAGGGCAAGGCGATCCATGATAATTTGCAATTCTTTGTTATCATAGCTTTTGTCAAGTAAAGATGGGTCTTTTTCTACTTCAACACCTTTGTGAATCATGAGCGTTGCATCTCCGCCATCGTCCACAATAAGGTCAGGGCCGCTACCATCTGGCCATGTGAGCGCCATTTCCGTGCACCACCAATACTCTTCCAATGTTTCACCCTTCCATGCAAATACCTTGGCAAGGCCAAGCTCGGCAATGGCGGCGGCGGCATGATCTTGCGTAGAAAAAATATTGCACGATGCCCAACGAAGATCAGCACCAAGAGCATGAAGAGCCTTGATAAGCATGGCTGTTTGAATGGTCATGTGCAAAGACCCCATGACTTTTAAGCCTTTAAGAGGTTTTTCTGCACCATATTTGGCAATGCATTGCATAAGACCCGGCATTTCACGTTCGGATAATTGCATTTCTTTTTTGCCAAAATCAGCCAATGCCATGTCCGCCACTTTATTTTCGATGGAGAGGTCAAGGTTCTGTGCCATGTTAAGTATTCCTTTTTTGTTTTTAAATTATTTTTCTGCCACAAACAACAAAAGACTAAGGTCTTTTTCTACATTCTGCCGCTCCATATGAAGACAGTTAAGGGCGGCGCTGTCTATAAATGAACGCACGCTTTCCGGCGCAAAACCAAGCCAGCAATCGCCATATTGCTCGCGCATGTGTTCGTTATTATGCTTTTCAAAATCTGCCAAAAACACGCGCCCACCAGGACGCACGATACGCGCCACCTCCTTGAGCACATTCACAGGATTTGCCAAGTGGTGGAGCACAAGGTTAATGCAAGCGAAATCGGCTTCATTATCTCGTAAGGGCAAATGTTCAAGATCCCCTATACGCAAAGATACAGCGGCCTCCGCACCATCGGTCACGTCTGTAACATCGACCATGCTCGTGGGCGAAAAGCGTCGCCGCGCCATTTCAAGCATGCGCGGGCTGCCATCCACACCTGCAACCCTGCGCGCCAATGGCAACATTTTTTCCAACACAGAACCTGTACCACAACCCAGATCCACCGCCAATTCACAAGGATTTGGCATGGCAGCGCACACGGCGGCGGCAAGGTCAAAATTGCCCAAGATTTCTCCATTGAGCATGTCCCAATCTTCGGCAACCGTATTAAAAAATTGACGCGTTTTGCGTACGCGCTCTTCTATGCATAAGGATGCTAAGTGGACATCCTTTTGCATATGTACGTCTGTTTCCATAAAGGGCATGACGCGCGTCATAAAATCTCGCCCATGCCCGACACTGGGCGCCGAATAAAAAACCCACAAACCGTCTCGTCGCCATTGCAACAAACCGGCCTCAGTCAATATTTTTAAATGACGCGAAACTCGCGATTGTCCCATTTCAAGAATATTTACCAGTTCGTTGACAGAGAGCTCATAGTGCCAGAGCACACGTAACAAACGAAGGCGTGTTTCGTCGGCCAATGCCTTGAAATATGTTAATACGGAGGACATGAAAGCTCCTCATAAAAAAGTGTATGTATCAAGAAAGCTTGATATGAGTATCGACATTTTGAGATATAGTCAAGCGCAATATGGTACGTATATTATATACGATCATGCTTCACAGCACGACTACCATTTCATTATTTTTCTTGAGGGGGGAAGGGGAACTTTTGCCAAAACCCAAAAGCTTCCCCT
>CAYJPE010000314.1:0-2899 GCA_964371965.1 uncultured Desulfovibrionaceae bacterium | reverse complement strand
ACTTTTTTTCTCTTCCTTGTATCTCACACTTTTTGAACAGCCTGAAAATTTGAGTATTTCAACGGGCTGCTATCTTTTGTCAAACAAAATAAGTGCGATCATTTCTAACGGATCAACGCTCGTGTTTTCGATTCCATGGGATTCACCGCTATTACAGATGGCCACATCGCCGGCATTGATGGGCAGCGGCGTGCCATTATCATGATAAATGCCTTCGCCTCGCAAGATGTAGTATATTTCTCCTTCGTTGACGTGTTTGTGTACGCCAATGGAGGCACCGGGTTCCAGCATAACGTGATTAAAAAGGCGACCATTACCATAAAATTCTTCTTCGCCATTTAAGAGCAAATGTGCCCGCAAAACGCCCTCACCACCAAAAGCCTTTTCCTTTTCCATAAACTCTCTGTCTTGTGCTCTACGTATCATGATGTCTCCTTGGGAATTCCCTGTTTTTAATAGTTTTGCAATACTGCCGTATTGTGAAATTCGAGTGCGCGCTCAAGCACGTGACCAATACTGAGCAGTGCTTCTTCGGCAAATGCCGCACCAAGTAATTGTATGCCTATGGGTAAATGACTGTCTGCACCAAGAGTCACAGGCAACGAAAGACCGGGTAAACCGGCAAGGTTGAGTGAGAGAGTATAGATGTCCATAAGATACATTTTAAGCGGATCATCGCTTATGCTGCCGATCGGCCACGCTGCCACAGGAGAAACAGGGCCGCAAATAACATCGCACTTTTGCAAAGCGTCCAAATAGTCTTGACGAATAAGGCGTCGCACTTGTGCCGCTTTGCGGAAATAGGCATCATAATACCCGGATGATAGCACATATGTCCCCAACATAATACGCCTTTGCACTTCTTGCCCAAATCCTTCGCTACGAGAACGCACAAAAAGCTCCAAAAGGCTTTGCGTGCCCTCGGCTCTGGCGCCATAACGTATGCCGTCATAGCGTGCCAAGTTAGAGCTGGCTTCTGCCATGGCCACAATGTAATACGTGGCTATGGATTCCTTCGTATGTGGCAAGCTGATGTCAATAAGTTCTGCCCCTAGTGCTTTCATGCACTCAAGGGCTTTGTGACAAGCGGCATGCACCTCTGCATCAAGGCCTTCGGCAAAAAATTCTTTGGGCACGCCTACGCGCAAGCCTTTCAAATCTTTGCGGACATGTACGTCAAAATTGGGTACAGCTCGCGGATCCGACGTACTGTCGCGCGGATCATGACCGGCAATGCTTTGGAGCATTAAGGCGCAATCCTCCACGGAGCGAGCCAAGGGACCCACTTGGTCAAGAGAAGATCCATAAGCGATGACACCATAACGTGACACGCGCCCATAGGTGGGTTTTAAACCCACACAGCCACATAATGACGCTGGTTGCCGAATAGAGCCGCCCGTATCGGTACCAAGGGAAGCAAAACACTGACCCGCCGTCACAGAGGCTGCCGAGCCGCCACTGGAACCGCCGGGAACACAGGACAGGCTCCACGGATTGTGCGTGGAAAAAAAGGCGGAATTTTCTGTGCTTGAACCCATTGCAAATTCGTCCATGTTATTCTTTCCAAGAATAATGGCTCCGGCTTCGCGCAATTTTTGCACCACATGTGCATCGTAAAATGGAACAAAGTTATGAAGTATTTGAGAGCCGACCGTGGTGGTGAGGCCTTTTGTGCAAATGGCATCCTTGATGGTAACCGGCACGCCCCATAGAGCTTGCGTACTGTTTGGTCCTTGCTTGTCCATGTTACGCGCTAATTCCAGCGCCGCTGCATCATCACGCGTGATGAGGGCGTGTATATGCTTTTCTGTGGCCTCTGTGCGTGCAAGGCATGCCGCTACGACGTCCTCTGCCTTCATGTCGCCGTGCGCCAAGGCCGTGCGCACCTCAGCAAGGCTTAAACTGTGTATGCTCATGAAATATCCTGATAAAAAATGTTCGTTATGAAGGTGTTCTCATTACATGTGACAAGGCCATGATAGACAAATATCAGACTATGCGTGGTACTCTAAAATACTGACCTTCGCGATCGGGTGCATTGGCGAGAATATCGTCTGGCTGTGCTCTCAATGCTGACATATGTTGCGCAGCATTCTGTATAACATCGGGACGCAGTGCACTGGAATGTAAAACGGGGCTGTATAGCGGTTCCACGTCATCCGTATTTACTTGTGCCAAGGTATTCATATGTGAAAGGATATTGGCAAATTGAGCGGCAAAAAGTTCTTGCGTTTCTGTACTTATGTCCAAACGTGCCAAAGTGGCCATTTTTTGTACGTCTTGTATACTTATGGGCATGCTTCATCCTTAAAAAGTTTTTTTGTAAAAATGCCTTTTTGCCCACTCACTGCGTCAAGCTCACTTTGTGAAACGCTTATATATGTCTATATATACCGCGCGCTTCCCAAAACTCGCTTTCCTTGTTAGAGAACAAAAATTCTATTTAATCAGCGTTTCCCTAAATAAATTCTTTTGCGTTCTGCCCTTGCTCCGAAGGGGTCAAACAGCGGTTTTTACTCCAGTCAAATACCATAAGAGTATATTCCTACCGTAAAAAAGACGTGTTTTCCTTGGCAGAAACACAAAATTTTTTTATTTAGAAACAGCTCCTAACTGTGTCAGACGTATGTCGTAAAACGTTTACACAGGTTAAAGACGCCAAAAAACGCACGTGACGACAGCGCCGAGAAACAGCTTTTAGTGCCTTGTTTACTCTAAAAGCTCTCATTGCATTCTATACATGTTGCCATGCGCCACAAAATATTTCCTTCTTTCCCAAGCAAAAAAACTTCGGCATGCATACGAGCTTATTGGTTTTTTTGAAGGGGGGTGTGGGGGGAAACTTTTTTTTCCTAAGAAACGTATTCGCCTGCCGTTTCATTAGCTTTTAGTATGTTAC
>CAYJPE010000313.1:0-2936 GCA_964371965.1 uncultured Desulfovibrionaceae bacterium | reverse complement strand
ACGACCTGATAATGTGCTTAATAAGACTAAGCAGCACTGATGATTTATTTTTCTTGAGGGGGGGGGAAGAAGATCTTTCCCCTTAAAAAGGGACAGGCGCCAAAACCCAAAAGAGTCCCCTTCCCCCCTTAAAACGCTCTAACTATCCCCAATCGCCAAAAAAGAAAAATACCCTTGCAAAACGGTGCTCTAGGGAGTGTTTCTAAATAAAGAGATTTTGTGTTTTTGCCAAGGAAAGCGCGTTTTTTTGCGAAAGGCGCGTATACAGGCATGCGTAACTTGAGCAAAAAAAACCGTTTGACCCCTTCGGAGCAGGGGCAAAACGCAAAAGAACCTATTGAGAGACAGCATCTAGTGCCTTGTCTACTCTAAAAGCTATGATTGTATAGCTATGCATGTTGCTATGCTCCACATAATAAATCCTTCTTTCCCAAGTAAAAAAGCTTCGGCATACATGCGGACCTATTGTATTTTTTGAAGGGGCCGACCGAATGGCGGCGTAGTCGTTAGGCGAGGAACGAGCCTTACGGATATCAAGAGCAGCGATGGTGTGGGGGGAAAGCTTTTTTCTAAAAAAAGTTTCACCCTAAAGGGCACATGCCCCCCACATGCCTTTAAAAAGTACACAGTGAGACAAAATACGCTACAACCTAAAAAAAGGATGTAAAAAAACCAGACATCGCAGACCGACCCAAAGGATGTCTAAGCCATAGCCGTTACACGAGGCACGAGTGTTGCGGACATCGAGAGCAACGCGTATGAGACATACATAAGCGGTTTGGCTTTTTTACGCTGACGCTGCAGAGTGTACTTTTTCAACGGGCTGTTAGCTGAGCTTATGATTCAGAGTAACGTGTGCCCCCATATTCTCTCCTCGTTGCTGTGATAAATTCTCGGCCATCATGCGCTCATATGTATTAGGCTGAGACATGATGTTTGAGAGCATATTGATATTCTTTTGATCAAGGTTAAAAGTTGCAGTAAAGTCTTGCTTGATACATTGCAATAAACCTATGTCTTGATCGTCTGTAAACCTGCTTTCAAAGGTAACATCCCCATGGAGGGTGACGGTATAGCCGTCATCACCTTTCGTCACATTAACGGCGAGCTTGTCAAGGTTTGTAAAGATGCCAACTGAGAGCAAGTCTCTTGCGTTCCAGTCACCTGTACTTTTGGGTATATCTCTGGCCGCCCATAGTTCCGCTTTTTCTGGCATGCAACAGTCAGTCAGTATGGGTACACACGTGTCGAAATCGTCTCCCAAAAAGTTTTTGAGTTGACCTAATATGGCGTCTTCACCAGTATCAGCGTCCACATTGACTCCTTCAAGCGAAAGCGTTACCCCTGCAGCAAATGCATCTTGCAATCTTGCGCCAATGATTGCAGGGCTGCTGTTCATACTGAGTGTTTTGAACCGGTTACCAAAGCTTTTGTTGAGTTCGGTTGAAGAATATCCCTCACAACGTGTAAAAATAAGCTTTTCAAGGGACTCAAGTCCATCGGAAAAGCTCTGAATGGTTGCCGCATCGGCATGATCGACCTGTTGGTGGAGGTTCTCAAGGAATGCTGTTATTGCTTGACGTTGCGGCGCTCCCACGTTCATATTATTCAGTTTGGTTTTAAGGGCTTCTATGCCTTGATGCGTTACACGTTGCGCAGGAGCAAGGTCTCTGGGAGCGTCAGCGTTGGTAACGTTTAACAGCATGATACTTGCGACCTTTCTTGCCACTTCCGCATTGCGCGAAGCTATGGTGTAACGTGCCTCGGAAGAGAATGCACTGCTTACGCAGTCTGCAATTTTCCTGCAGATATTTTCAAAAAAACCGAGTTGTTGCAGATTGTTGTTGCGTACTTCATAGGACGAAAGATCTATATTTCCACGCAGTTGAGCTACGTTATTAATGGTGGTACTCATATGCACTCCTAGTTGTTTACATATTTAGCAACGGATATTTTGTCCACGCCCTGTGGGTGTTGCTGTGGTAGATGTGTTGCTTTCGGCATCGGCAAGAGCCTTCTGAAGTTGTGTGGAATCATTTAAAAAGGGTAACAGATTTGACACCGCTGTTAAAAACATTTCACACTGTTCCAAGAACAACTCCGTGCTCAAAGGCGAGTGTGCATTGGCAGAAACAAAAATATTCTGCTGCGCGGTGATAACCTTACCGTCGATGCCAAGGCAAAGTCCCTGTGTTTGTGCGTAAAAATTATTCATAGAAAGCAAGTAGGAGAGCACTTGTTTGCTTTCATCATGCACACCAAGTGAAGCATGAATCATGATTGCCTTTCTTTGTTCCATATAGGAAAAAAATACCTCAAATTCTCCCAGATTGATACTGATGACGTTTTCGTATTCGCTCTTTACAGATTCGATGTGCATGTTCTTTGCGAGTTCTTCAACTAGATTCATGAGATTCATAATACTTCCTCTTTGTGTATAGGTATTTGTAGGTGCGTGATTGACGTACCATTTTTAAAGATTGTTGCTAGAGACTGTTGCCAAAGGCGCATTTGGCGACAGCGCCTTATCTTATAAGGCACTGACAAATAAACATTATAGCACATATTTTTATTTTTGCAAAGCAAAATAAAAAAAACTACATATATAGAATAACAGATATTATTACCTTTGACACTGTTGGGTATGTGTACTCATCAATAACAATTTTCTCTAGGCGCTGTCGTCAAATTGCGAATTTTTGTGTTATATCAAGCCCATTGAAGCAAAGACAAGCTTGCTTTGCAGGAATATACTCTTATGGTATTTGACTGAAAAAGCACGCGAAGTCTGACGCAGAGATAACCTAAAAGGCGCATTTGACGACAGCGCCTAAAAAATATTCACAAAAGATTATCATACTCGATAAATAATGCTCAAATCTAAGGAAACGCTGATTAAATAAAAATATATATAAAATTTACTATAAAATAATTTT
>CAYJPE010000312.1:0-2937 GCA_964371965.1 uncultured Desulfovibrionaceae bacterium | reverse complement strand
TACCTATTCAACACGTTCTTGCCTTATGGCAATTGGCTGTTTTTTTCAACACGCTCATAATATATGGAATTGCGTTGCTCGTCACAAGAGATGGCGATGCGTTTTTCGTCTACCGGCTCACTCAGGTAATTTTTGACACTACTCAAGCTACATGTTAAACACGAGGTAAGCGTGGTCTGTTTAGCTCAGCGATGGTATTTTTGAGCTGCATAACAGCCGTTTAAAAAGTGTACTCTGCAGCGTCCCCTTCAGAGTGGGGATAAAAAATCACATCGCTTATGTATCTCTAATACACGTTGCTCTCGATATCCGTAACACTCGCTTCTCGTGTCAAGCCTATGCCTTCGGCTCCCTTTGGGTCGGTCTGCGCGCCTTGACTTTTTTCGCCTCCTTGCACTTTGCAAAGGGGCACTTTTTGGACGAACTGTTAAAAATGGAGTTTTTCAATAGCCTGTTAGGCGTGACAAGCCACCAGGACTTTTAAAAGGAGAATGACCTTTCATGATCAATAAAAATCGACTACTTACTCCGGGGCCTACCCCTATCCCCGACAGAATACGTCTTGTGATGGCGCAAGATATGCTCCATCACAGAAAACCTGCATTTAAAGACATTATGCAGCGCCTTCAGCCAAAACTTCAAGAGCTTTTTGGCACGAAGCAAGCCGTTTTACCCTTAAGTACATCGGGCACCGGCGCCATGACCGCCGCCGTACATGGATTGTTTAACGCCGGCGAAAAAATCCTTGTGGTCAATGCCGGTAAATTTGGCGAACGTTGGGGTCATATTGCTCGTTGTCATGGCTGCCACACTCACATGCTCGATATTGCGTGGGGGCATGCTGCCTCACCGCAAGCCATTGCAGACATACTGGATGCCCACAAGGACATTCGAGGGGTACTTATTCAACTTTCTGAAACGTCCACAGGTGTTTTGCATCCTATCAAGGACATTGCCGCTGTGACGCGAAATCGGGAAAATGTCCTGCTTGTGGTGGACGGTATTTCTTCCGTGGGTCTTTCACCAAGCCCTCTTGACACATGGGGACTAGACTGCCTTCTGACAGGCTCTCAAAAAGGGCTCATGGTGCCGCCGGGTCTGAGCCTTGTAGCGCTGTCTTCCCGCGCGTGGGATAAAGCTGCCACTGTCACGCAAGACTGCTTTTACTTCAATTTGCTGAAAGAAAAGCAATCCATTGAGAAAGGCCAAACACTCTTTACGCCGCCCATAAGCCTGTTGCTCGGTCTCGACGAAAGCCTCACCATGATGAAAGAGACGGGATTTGAAAATATCTATCGTAAGCAATGGGCTCTTACCACGATGACACGCCACGGTGTACGTGCCCTCGGCTTGCAGCCATTTGTCGAAAAGCACTTTGCGTGGGGTGTTACCAGCGTTCTTTTGCCCGATGGTGTTGACGGCGTAAAGCTTTTGCACGTCATGGCAGAAAAACACGGAGTCATCATGGCCGGCGGACAAGACCACTTGAAGGGGCGTATTGTCCGTGTAGGGCATATGGGCTGGGTGGATTGGGCAGATCTTGCTGCCGGACTCCATGCTTTGGCCGATGCCCTCTTTACCGTCGGTTCTTATACTGCCAGCCGCGACTATTTGGAACAAGCTTTGGCTGCCTATGACGCTGCACTTCACGGTGCTTTGCCTACACTATGATGAAAAAGAGGAAAACATATGACTAACGACAATACACATCATCACCACCATATGCCGGAGGTGACATTTTCCACCTTTATCCTTTCTTTAGCATCATCTGCCCTTGTACAGTTGGGTGAAGTACCCAATCCTGACACGAATGCCATGGAAGAAAACCTTGTGCTTGCGCGACACACCATTGATATTTTGGACATGCTCCAGTGCAAAACACAGGGCTGCCTTGATGAAGAAGAACACAAACTTTTGAATGGCATTCTTTACGAAGTGCGCATGAAGTATGTGATTAAGACTCGCTAAACGCTATTGTCAAGTGTGCCTTTTCGCCCTTAGCGAAGCAAACATTGCGTCAGCCTTTGCTTGCTTTTTGCGCTTTCTTGTATCTCACCTTTTTTCAACGACCTGTGACTTCGGACTTTTTCTACAGCCTATGAGAGCGAGGAACGAACGTCCCTTGTCTTTTGCAGCGAACGAAATATGACGACACAAAGACGGAAACGGCGCAATTGCCCTTGGTGAGTTGAAAAATTTGTCTTTCAAGATTCTGGCCTCAAATATCAGATGAAGGCACTGTGGCGGAATACGCTCTCGATGGATTGCGGGGGGGGCACTATCTTGACAACTTTTTTGCTGCATTGAGACGCCATTTTTCTGTTGCAGGATTACATATCAAGACGCTGCGCACCTCAATTGTCCGCGAACCAGTGTGGGACAAGTGTGTGGCAAAATGCTTCAAAATAAAAAACAGCATCCTTTTTTCAAGGATGCTGTTTTTTATGTAACTCATTACATTTATGGCGGAAGGGGAGGGATTCGAACCCCCGGAAGGCTCACACCTTCAACGGTTTTCAAGACCGCCGCGTTAAACCGAACTCTGCCACCCTTCCATTTGCTGTCACATGTGTCATTCCAGCTTGTGACAGAAAGAATAGTAGTCCAAAAAATCTTTTGTGTAAAGCAAAAACTTCATAGAGCAATTCCACTTATAATTGCTCTGCTGACTGTGAAAGCAGGCGACCGCCGTTGAGGAGTACGTGTAATTTGCTTGCATGTTTAGCGCCTCAGCGAGGCGTGCATTTAAGAGCTTATCATTATAAATATCAAGAGGAACTGCTATAATAAACAGGGCAAGAGCGTCCTCATTTTTTATTGCTACAAACTGTCGTGCGATAGTATCTTCTGGTGTCGTTTTTAGAAAAAAACTAGAGGTGTTGCATGACTGGCTTCATGACACATTTTTCTATTATTCCAAATCCACGGATAGAGAGA
>CAYJPE010000311.1:0-2943 GCA_964371965.1 uncultured Desulfovibrionaceae bacterium | reverse complement strand
TATTTAAAGGGCTTATAGAAAAGCGATGTTGGGAAATTAGATGCGTATGCCCTGTGACACCATTGGCGGTATTTGCGCTAGATTTGCCAAGAGCCAAGCCGTCGAAATCACGTTGCAAGAGCTTCTTTCACATATTGCAAGGGGCAAGTCGTTTACCGAAGCGCATTTACACGGCGGCAAAGCTGAAAAGTATTTTGTGGCACAGTATATTCTATGTGTTGATGTTGACAATGCAAAAAGTGATGTGCCGTGGTGCGATATTGAGCAAGTCAAGGCTATATGTTCAGAAAAAGGCTTGTCATGGGCGGCGATGTATTATTCCTTTTCGCACGATCCCAGTGGCAAGGCAAAATTTAGGCTGATTTTCATACTGAACGAACCCATAACAGACCCCAAGCTTGCCAAGGAAGTCAAAACAGTTCTTATAGGACTTTTTCCACAAGCTGATGTGAGTACAAAGAACCTTGACCGCTTTTTCTATGGCACAAACCGCAGTGACCACATTGTCAACGATGCGGCGCAGTTTGTCACAGTAGAGCAGATTTTGAGATGGAAGCCTTCACCACCTACAATACCACACCCCCCGACACCACCAAAAACGGGCGGCGATGACCTCAAAGAAATGTATCGGACGTTTCCATTTTTGGAATACATGGCGCGGCAATACCCACACTGCCAGCAGAGGCAAGAAGCAGGGAAAATACGCCTAACGCCGCACCCTCACTACCCTGATGACCGCGACGATGACCGTGGATGGGTGTATGACCCTGCAAGCAACACCTACAAGGATTTTTCCCGTGATGGGAGTAGTGGGAATATCTTTAATTTTATGACCAACGATGAAGGAATGACGCCACAAGATACCCGTGATGAAGTTAAGCGATGGAATGGGATTGCCCCCGAACGTGACAGGAAAGACTACAAAAACGCCAAGGCACGAGAGAGGCGCAAAAACACAAGTGGCAATACACCCCCCAGCGGCGGCGACTCTCTCACCTCTGCCGATGAAATGGCGGCGCGCGGTATTATCGACGCCATTGGCGCAGAGAATATCGTTTATAGTCAGAACTATTTCTACACTTGGGGCGGCAAAGTTTGGGAAAAGCGAGACCCCGCCTACATGCGAAATAAAATTGCCAAGTTTTGCGCAGGAAACCCAAAGCTTACAGGGCACTTTATAGGCAGCGTTCTTAAACTTCTTGAAGCGTTTTTGTTTAAGGAAATACGTTTCAACTCTATAAAAATAGGTATTCGTATTCCTGTCTTAAACGGCGAAGTATGGCGAGAGAATGACGTGTGGATTTTAAAACCGCATTGCAGGGAATCCTACAGGACAACCTTGTTCAGTGTGTCATATGACCCAGATGCACAAGCACCGCTTTGTCAAAAGTTTTTACCCGAAATTTTTTCTTGTGATGAGGATGGGGGCGAAAAGCTATTGCTCTTGTTACAAATGGCAGCCTTGTGTTTTCTAGGTACTGCTAAGTATGAAGTTTTTTT
This sequence comes from uncultured Desulfovibrionaceae bacterium, assembly GCA_964371965.1. Classification (GTDB taxonomy): domain Bacteria; phylum Desulfobacterota; class Desulfovibrionia; order Desulfovibrionales; family Desulfovibrionaceae; genus CAYJAD01. Next base: position 1,443 of record CAYJPE010000311.1, on the reverse strand, counting down.
TATCTTAACCGGGCAGGGATGCAACGGAAAAGGCACGTTTTTAGAAATGATTTATGAGATGCTAGGCGGTAGTATCAACGTAGGAACCGTTTCACCGAATAAATATCACGAGCGTTTTTCGTTGATGAACCTTGTAGGGAAATCTGCTAACTTTATCTTTGACTTAGATGAAGACCTCACACTAGATGCGTCAACAGTCAAAAGTATTTCCAGCGGCGAACCTGTCACCATTGAACAGAAATACAAGGATGCGTATTCAGAACGCATATTTTGCACACAGGTTTTTGCTTGCAACAATCTACCAAGAACAAATGACTTTTCTAACGGCGTTTATCGGCGACTCAATGTTATATCATTCAACATGAAATTTGATGAAAATCGTGACCGCGACCTAAAAGAAAAATTAAGAGCCGAAAAAAACGGCATATTTAACTTAATTCTTGCGGCAATAGATAGAATGGAAACAGACGGATGCTTGATTGAACCACCTTCTTGCATTGAAGCCAAGAAAACATGGCGCAAAGATATTGACCAAGTATCTATATTTGTTGATGAAGAATGCTTGCTAGACAGTGGTGCGCGTATTCCAATAGGCGAGCTGTATACAGCTTACAGCTGATGGGCAGTGGATAGTGGCCTTAAGAAAATGTCTAAGCCGAAACTTACCAAACGTCTTGAATTACTAGGGATTGAGAAAGACAGAGGGAGCGGCGGCACAAGGTATTACATAGGCTTGCGTCTGCAAAATGGTTTTGGGGTGTAATCATGAAAAGCATTCTTGAAATCATAAAAACGGCGGGGCGCGTTCCCGATAATACCCACACACCACCGTCATCGGCGGCGCAGCCCGAACCCATGCCGGAGCCTTTGCCCGAACCTGTGCCCGAAAAGGAACCTGTGCTCTCTCATATGTGGGAACAGCCCAAAAAATGCCCGTTTTGCCTGTATTGGCAAGAGGTTAGAGGTCAATGCTATTGGCGCGGGATGTGTTCGCTTGATGGAAAACCCGCGACTATAGGGCAAAAATGCCGACAAGTTATCAATTTTTAACCTTAAAAGGAATTTTTATCATGAAAAGGTACTTCATTTTTACAGCGACGCTATGCAGCATTATCGTAGGCGTGACCCTATGGGCAGTGAATAACAAGGCACCACAAAGGCTTTATGCCGTCGAAACAATATCAAAGCAATATTTTAATGAACAAGGCCAGCCAGTGGGCACACCGCGTCACTTTCGGCGCGAGATATATCATCGTTACGCACTCACAATACGTTTTCAATAACCCAAACATATAGGAGAAAACACCATGACCCACGAACCCGCGACAATTCAAGAAATGTTTTCAAAAATGAGTCACGGCGGCCTTGGCTTCACGGCAGTATATTTTGGGAAACACTGATTTAATCGTAACTAAAAATGAAAACAATTGAGTAAAATGCTTG
>CAYJPE010000310.1:0-2953 GCA_964371965.1 uncultured Desulfovibrionaceae bacterium | reverse complement strand
TTTGACTTTTTATCCCCCTATCCGAAGGGGACGCCGCAGATTGCACTTTTTCAACGGGCTGTTATGCGCTAGCAATTCTTTCGCGAAGGGCTATGGACTTTCTTTCAGTGGAAACGATAACACATGTATGAGGCAAAGCAAAGTGAAAAAATAGCTTCACCAAATGGGAGCGCATTTTATGACGCGACCCTCCTTAAAAAAGCACAAAAATCCTTTATGACAATAGCCTCATCAGCCCCCTCTCCGAAGGGGACGACGCAGATTGCCGTTTTTCAACAGCCTGTCATACATTTCCTACGATTTTGTATTTTCTCCTTGTGCAGAATGTCGTATGCAATATACTGTATATGCAAGTAAAGTGAATTTTTCCTCCAGGAATTCTTTCTTTTGTGAAGAAAAGAAAGCGGGCAGAATTGCTTTTTTCAAAGAAAATCAACGAATATGTAGAAAATCATGCTGCGCTCTTGGCTAAAGATGTTTTTTGCTGATGTATTTATTTGAAATTACAGTAAAAAATAGCATTGGCATCCTTTATGCTAAAGCACAATATGTCCGCGCATGCTTTTTACGCACACGCCCCATTCTTGTGCAGTATTGTCCACAGTGACTTTACTTTCTTCTGTTGATGTCTCCAGAAAAGCATGCGGGGGCTTCAATAATTATGAGAAAATATTTGACCTTATTTGAAGGAGAAAAACATGACTTTGCCCACAATGCCTTATGGTGCCGGCGTTGCGCCCCACAGCAGCACAAAGAAAAGCCCTTGCTTTAAGCACATATATGCTGAGGATTCTTTTAATTTGCAAACCATGCGTCAGCGCTTGCCCAGCGATATTTATGACAATATGGAAGGTATTGTGCAACGCGGCGAGCGCTTGCCCCTAGATATGGCAAATATTGTGGCAAATTCCATGAAGGACTGGGCCATAGAAAACGGAGCTACCCATTTCACCCACTGGTTCCAGCCCATGACAGGCTCGACGGCAGAAAAGCATGACACGTTTTTCAGCCCCAACCAGCATGGCATTGTCATGACAAAGTTTTCCGGAAAAACGCTTATTTGCGGCGAGCCGGATGCGTCGTCTTTTCCTTCCGGCGGTTTGCGTTCCACCTTTGAGGCCAGAGGCTATACGGCGTGGGATCCCACGGTTCCGGCCTTCCTTATCGATGGCAAGCAAGGGAAGACGCTGCATATTCCTAGCGTATTTTACTCCTATTCCGGCGAGGCTTTGGACAGAAAAATCCCCTTGCTGCGCTCCATCGAAGCCATTTCTAAAAGTGCCACACGCATTTTACACCTTTTTGGCAAAAATCATGTGACCGGCGCCCGTTCCATGGTTGGTGCCGAGCAAGAATACTTCTTGGTGGATGCGGCACTTGCCAAGCAAAGACCCGACATATTGCTGACCGGACGCACTCTGCTTGGCGCCCCAAGCCCCAAGGGACAAGAATTGGAAGATCAATACTTTGGCACCACGCCCAAGCGTGTCATGGATTTTATGCAAGACCTTGAAGTGCGCCTTTTCCGTCTTGGCATTCCCATCCATACCCGCCACAATGAAGTGGCGCCCGGGCAATTTGAGTTGGCGCCCCTTTACGAAGAAGGCAATATCGCCACCGACCACAACATGCTCACCATGAACATTTTGCGCGCCACGGCGGAAGAGCACGGCTTCGTCTGCCTGTTGCACGAAAAACCCTTTGACGGCGTCAATGGCAGCGGTAAGCATAATAATTGGTCAATCAGCGATTCCTCAGGGCAAAACCTTCTTGATCCGGGTGACACGCCCTTGGAAAATGCGCAATTTCTCGTATTCTTGGCGGCTGTGCTGCGGGCTGTCCACAAGCATGCCGACGTACTGCGCCTTGGCACCATCAGTGCGGGCAATGATCATCGCCTCGGTGCCAATGAAGCGCCGCCCGCCATTATCTCTGTTTTTCTTGGCGACTTACTCACAGACGTCATCGAAACCATTGTTGCCGGCGGCACGACGCTGTCCACAAAGAATGAAGGCATAGAAATTGGCGTTTCCGCCCTTCCCGTGCTCATGCGCGATTATTCTGACAGAAACCGCACAAGCCCCTTTGCCTTCACGGGCAATAAGTTTGAGTTTCGCACTGTCGGTGCTTCTCAGTCCATTGCGCCTGTCAATATTTGCTTGAACACAGCTGTTGCTTGTGCCCTTGACGACATTGCCGAAAGCCTTGAATCCCTTATGAGTAAGGGTAAAAGCTTGCCGGAAGCCTTACAAACCTTTTTGCCCAAAGTCTTTCAAGAGCACATGCCCGTCGTCTTCAACGGCAATGGCTATGCCGAGGAATGGAAGGTGGAAGCGGAAAAGCGCGGCTTACTCAATCTTTCTAACACCGTTTCAGCCCTCAAACGCTACCATTTGCCGGAAGTCAAGAGCGTTTTTGAGCGTATGCATGTGTTGAATGAGCGCGAGCTTTTGGCGCGTCAAGAAATACTGTTTGAAACGTATACGAAGACCATTTGCATGGAGTCCAAGGTACTTTTGTCCATGCTGCAAGAAAGGGTGTTGCCCGTGTTGCAGACCACGCAAATAAAGCTCGCAAAACTCGTCAAAGTGACGCAAAGCCTTATAGAGGATGGCTCTTCGGATGGCGGCTCTATGGAAAGGGAGCTTTTTGCCACATTCCGCGCCGAACACATGAAGCTTTACACCGCGTCCAAGGCATTGGCGCAGCGTATAGGCGAGCTTGAAAGCGTGAATGGTGTGGAAGCACAAGCAGACTTTGCGCTTGAGCACTTGACTGTACTTATGAAGACGTGCCGCACCCATTGCGACGCCTTGGAGCGCCTTGTAGACCACAAGGATTGGCAAATGCCAAAGTATGCAGAGCTTATGTGGACTCACTAGTATTGTGTATTGTCTAAGTATGTATTTTTAAAAGCATGTGGGGGGAAACTTTTTTTAGGAAAAAAAAGCTT
>CAYJPE010000309.1:0-2958 GCA_964371965.1 uncultured Desulfovibrionaceae bacterium | reverse complement strand
TTTGGCGCTAGCAAAAGTTTTCCCCTTCCTCCCCCACAAAAAAATGAAATGAGCATCACGTGCATGGGACGATTTGAAAGGGTGATATTTTTTATTCTCCAAAATGCCCTTGCGTCTTGCGCGTATTCCAGATAAAAGGATGTGAGCGTTTGTCTTATATTGTCGGGTCAATGCAAAAATGTTCCAAGGAAAACGCGTTTTCTTGCAAAAGGCGTGTGTACAGGTGTATGTAGCTTGAGCAATGAGGCTGGCGCAGTCAAAGGACAAAAAGGCATGACATCAGTGCTTCCGATAATATTTCATCAACAAGGCGCCCTTGGCGACGTCTTCCCAAACAGGCTGCTAAAGGACTTTCATCATGCACGCACCTGCTGAGCATTTACATACATTCTCGTCGGTATTACCCGCAGAAGCATTGCGTACAACCTTACGCAAAACAGGCTCCATTTTGTGTCTTGATATTGGCAGTGGTACACAAGATGTCCTGCTGGCCTGCCCACACTTGGAAATGGAAAACTGGCCTCGTTTTGTTATGCCCGCACCGGCGCGCATGGTGGCACAAAGAGTCAATGAGCTGACTACGGCGCGCAAAGCCTTGTGGTTATACGGTCATAATATGGGCGGCGGTTTTATGCGCAGTGTGAAAATGCACATGAATGCAGGTCTTGCCGTATCTTGTTCTGCTTCTGCCGCTGCCGCCATTCACGACGATGTGGAGCATGTGCGTGGCATGGGCATAGATATATGCCCCAAAGCGCCCGCAGGAGCTGTGCCTGTCTCTCTATCTGACTTTGACGCCACTTTTTGGCACAGCCAACTGCGTTTATGGGGATTACCTCAACCTTCTCTGATATTGGCAGCTGTTCAAGACCACGGCATTCATCCCGCAGGCAATAGGCAAGGGCGCATGTGCTCGTGGCGAGCATTACTCGAAAAGTCGTCTCGCCCCACTCAATGGCTTTATACAGATACCGTTGCCGACGTGGCGCCGGAATTGACCCGTCTTTCGACATTGCAATCGCTCACCGGCGGCCCTGTGGCCGATACGGGTACGGCCGCCATTCTTGGTGCTCTGTGCGCACCGGAAGTGGTAGAACGGTCACACCGCGAAGGGGTGACAATCATCAATGTGGGGAATAGTCATACGGTGGCTGTATTGTACTTTCAGGGCAGCGTTGTGGGCATATTTGAACATCACACCGGGCAGCGGACACTTGATGAGTGTGTGCAAGATTTACAAGAATTTCGTCAAGGTTGGTTGCCCGATGAACGTGTGCGCGAAACAGGGGGGCATGGGACTGCTTTTGGGCAGATTCCGCACGAAGCGGAAGGCTTTAAACCCACATTTATATTAGGGCCGCGCCGTCATATGCTCCATGGACATGGCCAATTTATTGCACCCTTCGGCGATATGATGCTGGCAGGCTGTTTTGGTCTCCTGCATGCATTTACGATGCATTTTATTGAACAATCATAGAGAGTAAGGAAGAGTACCGTGGATTTTTTTGATAAAGCTGAACTGTGGTCTAGAGAACGCATAGAAGACACACAATATACCCGCCTACGCACAAGCCTTGCCCAAAGCAGAAAATGTGATTTTTACGCGCAACGCTTGCGTGATGCCGGTATAACGGAAGGCTCCATCCAATGCCTTGACGATGTACGCAAAATCCCCTTTACAACCAAGGACGATTTACGCGCCAACTACCCCACAGGTCTCTTATGTGTGCCGCAAGCCGATATTGTACGCATGCACTGCTCAAGCGGCACCACCGGCACCCCTACAGCCATATGCCATACGCAAAATGATATACACTCATGGGCAGACCTTATGGCACGAAGCATGTATATGGTGGGCGTACGCCGTGAAGATGTTTTTCAAAATATGTCCGGTTATGGACTGTTTACGGGCGGCCTCGGTATCCACTATGGCGCCGAACGCCTCGGCTGCCTCACCATACCCGCGGGCGCCGGTAACTCTCGCCGCCAACTGAAGCTTGTGAAGGACTTTCAGACGACAGTCGTACATATATTGCCCTCCTACGCACTCATATTGGGCGGGCATTTGGAAGAAGCAGGAGAAGATCCGGCGAGCCTGCCCTTACGCATAGCCCTCATAGGGGCAGAGCCGTATACGGAGGAATACCGCAAACGCATTGAGGCACTGTTCAACATAAAGGTTTATAACTCATATGGACTGTCAGAGATGAATGGACCGGGTGTGGCCTTTGAATGCATGTGCCAGAATGGCTTGCACATATGGGAAGACGCCTTTATCCCCGAAATTATCAATCCCGAAACGTGCGAGCCTGTGGCAGAAGGCGAGATTGGCGAACTCGTCATGACATGCCTTTGCCGTCAAGGCATGCCAATTTTGCGTTACCGTACCCGTGATTTGACACGTTTTTTACCGGGCGAGTGCCCTTGTGGACGCAAGCACCGACGCATTGATCGTATCTTAGGTCGCGCGGACGACATGTTTATTTTGAAAGGTGTCAATATTTATCCCATGCAGGTGGAAGAGGTGCTTATGACCTTCCGAGAAGTGGGTAAAAATTATATGATTATCTTGGAAAATGACGGTCATGCGGATCACATGCGAGTCCAAGTGGAAATAGAAGAAAAATACTTTGTGGAAGATATGCGTGTACTACGTGCTTTGCAAAAAAATATTACAGGGCGCTTGCGTGATGAAATTCTTGTGACACCAAGGGTGGAATTTTTACAAGCGGGCAGTATTGCCACTACGGAAGGCAAGGCGGTACGGGTGCAGGATACACGAAAAAAATAATGCAGTTTTTCCCAAAGCCCTATTGAGTTTGTTTCTTGAGGGGGAGGGGGAACTTTCCCCTTAGGGGTTGTCTCTAAGGAAACACTGATTAAAATAAAAATATATATAAAATATATATAAAATTTACTATAAAATAATTGCGAAAAAGAACTTCTCCTATCTCAGTA
>CAYJPE010000308.1:0-2968 GCA_964371965.1 uncultured Desulfovibrionaceae bacterium | reverse complement strand
TGGCGGAGAGAGAGAGATTTGAACTCTCGATACAGGTTTAAGCCCGTATACTCGCTTAGCAGGCGAGCTCCTTCGGCCAACTCGGACATCTCTCCGCATGCGGTGTCAAAAACTTACACACTCTGCAAGGAAAGCTTTTACAGAAAAGCTTGCTCTTTGTCAAGTGTTCATATGCTTTTTATCATAATTTTTTTCTCAAAACATATAAAAAGCTTGCTTATCAATATCTTATGTGTTTTGTAACATTTTTACCGCACAAAATTTTCCGCACATGGCACACACGTCTTCTTGTTTATGCGCCTCCCTCCTTTTGTGCAATCGTGATGGGTCAAGAGCCACTGCCGACATTCCTTCCCAGTCAAGCTGCCGCCGTGCCACATTCATAGCTTTTTCTCGCGCAATGGCATGAGGACGCCCCAGTGCCACCTCACCCGCATGGGCTGCTACCCGCGCCGCCATAACACCTTCGTGTACATCATCGGCATCGGGCAAGGTTAAGTGCTCCGCAGGTGTCAAATAGCATAAAAAGTCCACACCTGCTCGCACCGCCAATGCACCGCCAATACCACCGGCCATATGGTCGTAACCGGGCGCGCTATCCACAACCAATGGCCCAAGCACATACAAAGGTGCATCATGAGTGAGACGTTTGATGCCTTGAATTTGCGCCTCCACATGTTGTAAAGGCACATGCCCAGGTCCTTCAATCATGGACTGCACCCCCGCCGCACGAGCTTGCAAAGCAAGACGACCCAAGGTCATAACTTCCTCCCACTGCGCAGCATCGCCTGCATCACTTCCCGCACCCGGGCGCAATCCATCTCCAAGCGACAGTGTTACATTGTACTGTCGAGCAATATCTAAAACTGCGCCAAAATGCTCAAGTAAAGGATTTTCACGATCATGCTCCAACATCCAACGCGCCATCATGGCACCACCACGCGACACAATGCCCATCATGCGGCCTGTCCCAAATATGGCGTCCTCTACACATCCATTGGCCCACTGGGCACCACGACGTGTGAGGCCGCAATGCAGCGTCATATAGTCTACCCCTTGACGAGCCTGTTTTTCTATTTCTGCAAGCAACATGTCGATGGTCATATCTGCAATGGGCAAATCATTATCCATAAGCTGCTGCCCGACAGCGTAAATAGGCACTGTTCCCACAGGCACAGGACAATGACGCAACATATCGCAACGCAAAGCATCAAGGTCGCCTGCAATGGACAAATCCATGAGCGTATCGGCGCCTGCCTCAAGAGCCACACGCAGCTTTTTCCCTTCACTCTGGAGACAATGAGAAAGGGGAGAAGTTCCAATATTGGCATTCACCTTTACACGTGCAGGTTGTCCCACTAAAGTGGGGCGCACCCCCTCATGGGCAGGATTGCCCAAGAATACCATGCGGCCTTCTTTCATGTGCAAGCGCACAGATGCTTCGGTGAGGCCTTCATCGCGGCAGATGTCAGCAAGATACATGTCGGCAAGTGTTTGTAATGCAGAATTTTTTTCAAAAAGAGTCATGACTACGTCCTATCAAATGGCAAGTAAAAGACGCAGAAAGATATGGCGACGATAACAACACAGCTTTCCTCCGGCAGCATAATCTGCGTCAGGTTCAAAGGGTCTGGGCCACTCCCACTCTCAGCCTCACTGCTCCACGAGGCTCCCCTAGCTCTTTCAATAATAAGAAATAATTCGTCTTTTGCAAAGCATTTTTTTGCTTTTTAAATGCGCTTGTACGACATTTTGACAAACAGTATTGAAATAAAAGGAAAATCAAAACATCGTTTCCATATTTTTTTTAAAAAATCTCTTTATTTTTCAAGGCGTGTTATGCCCCAATGACTTCTTGGTAGCAATGCCCATATAGCACTAAAATCACACTAAAAAACTATGAAATATTTTTGCCTATTCATAATCTAAATTATGATATATGCTCCACAAAGATGTAAGCATGAAATTGTGCATCATAATTGGATTGCGCATGTACACCTTGACCGTTCGTAAGGGGTGCTTACTTGATGTGAGCGCGCAATCGAAGCAGTGATGCTTCTCATAATAAGATATATGACGACACCTGATTGTGTTCTTTGAGCAAGGAGCAATTATGACAAAACCGAATTTTGATGTACACCATGAAGAAACCACCGTAGTAGAGGACGACCTCCAAGAACCACGGCAATACATAGTGCTTTTACACAACGACGATTATACAAGTATGGAATTTGTCGTATTTATCCTCCAACGCGTTTTTCATAAGAATGTGGAGGATGCCACGCGCATTATGCTGGCAGTACATCAAGAAGGTATTGGCGTGTGTGGTATTTATACACATGAAATTGCTGAAACGAAGGTCAAACAGGTGCGCATTCTCTCACGAGAAGCGGGGTTTCCGTTACGCTGTACACTCGAAGAATCCGTGTAACGGACATTGCAAAGAATTCTTTTCGCACACACTCAAGGAAACGCTGACTGAATCACATTTTTGTTCTTTGACAAGAAAGAAATTTTTGTGAAATCTTAGATATATATAGACATATATCAAGTTTCGCGAAATGAGCCTGACGCAAATATGTGCGAAAAAGGCGCATTTGACTGGGGAGTGGCTACACAAGTTGAATTTTCGTGTTGTATCAAGGAAGATGAACGGGCTTTAAGGGAATAGACTCTTGCGCTATGTGACCAAAAAAGCCCATAAAACCTGACGCAGAGATCACCGAAAAGGCACTCGTGTAGACACTACCGACAGCCCCTAGCAGTCCGTTGAAAAAGTGTAATCTGCGGCGTCAGCATAAAAAAGCCAAATCGCTTATGTATGTCTAATACACTGCGCGCCTTGACTTTTTTTGCTTCCTTGCATCTCACACTTTTTGAACGGACTGTCAAAAATGGAGTTTTTCAACAGCCTGCTAGGGGCTGTTTCTAAATAAAAAGATTTTGTGTTTCTGCCAAGGAAAACACG
>CAYJPE010000307.1:0-2975 GCA_964371965.1 uncultured Desulfovibrionaceae bacterium | reverse complement strand
AAGCGGTTTGACTTTTTATCGCTGACGCCGCAGATTGCACTTTTTCAACGGGCTGATAAAAGACTGGCTATCGCACTGTGAGATATCTGGAATAAAAAATTACATTGCCATATCACATTCCAAGTGTATGCCATATCCCTCATGCCATGTCACATTTGTGACAATGGAACGCTTTTTGTTAGAGGCCACAATGCCAAGCCTTGCCCAGCGGGATACAAGATGACGCTTATGTCCCCAAAAATATCCTTGACATATGTGCGGTATATGAGCTGCACGCACATGCTGCCCACGCACAGCCTGTTGAACATATGTCAACAGCGCTTCCCCCTGCACAATACTGCCAAGACAAGGATGACGGGGGCCAGCAAGAATATATTGGTCAAAATCCGATTCTGGCGCAAGCCCCATGCGAATGACTGAAACGCCGGCGTGTTCGGCCAAAAGCCAGGCTTCAGCCAACGTCTCTATGGTGATATCAAGAGGCCAAGGAGTATACGCACCTCTGCGCCAAAGCTCGGCAAGGGCTGTACCTTCAATAACTTGACAAGGATAATAACGTAAAAAATCAGCGCCATAGGCCAAGGCTAAAGTGACATCATTTAAAAAAACATGAGGAGAAACGCCCGGCATTCCCGGCATGAGCTGGATACCAAGCGCAAAGCCATGGGCGCGGATTAAAGTACACGCTTGGCGTATTTGCTGGTGTGTATACTGCCGTTGCGCACACTCAAGTGCGTCATCGTCAAAGCTTTGTACACCCAATTCTATGGTACGGAAACCAGCATGCCACAATTCGCATAGTATGTCAGCCGAAATGGCATCGGGGCGAGTGGAACACCGTGCGCCTGAGATGCGCCTTGTGTTTCTGAGCTCATGCACAAAACGGCAACATAGAGCACGGTCTTGAGGCGCAAGTGCGGTGAATGTACCGCCAAAAAAGGCGAGTTCTGGCAAAAATGGCGGAGTTGCTTGCGTTTTTGTTAAGGTATTGCAAGCGAGTTGTTTCTTGCAGGTATCAAGTATTGTTGCTATATTTTGCATACGTTGACCGCTTTGGAGGTGTTGTGCGCAAAAAATACAGCGTGTCTTACACCCAGCAAAAGGGATAAAAAGAGGAACAATGGGTCGCACTGCGCATGGCGCGGCATGTTGCGTGCGGGAAGGAACGATGGGCCAGTTCAGCTGAAGAACAGGTTTGCTTCCCGTTGTGAGGGGAGGGATATACATATATTTCAGATAGAAGAATTTTTTTATACTATTATTAGAAAAAAACAAGATATGCATTCTTCCATAACTTTGCAAGTTTTTTCGTGCTAAAAAATAAAAAAATCATAGAAATGCAAAATAATTCCTTGCAGACGAGGGGGATACAGGGTATAGTTTTTTTGAAAGAATCTGCGTCACTTGCTTTGCCCTCTTTTTCGCCCCATTACTTGCGTTGGCAACAGGTGCTTGCGATGAAAGCCACTTGTACTGCAAAGTATGTGCAATACCAAGAAAAATATGGCAAAAAAGTGTACGCAAAATGAGCGAACATTTTTTATTATTTGAAAATGTGTGTGCAAGAAAAGGTTTTGTGCATCTAACCTCAACCTACAATACGAGCGTGCGCGTAGGGACTGGTTTTAAAAACTTTTGCATGTTGCCTGTGCTAAACAGTGTTTTTTGCTTCAGCTACGTATGCCTACATACGACTTTTCACAAAAACATGTTTTCCTTGGCAGAGTATGTTTTGTTATTGCGCAACAACCCCTAGTATGCCCATGCACTCAAAAGAAGTTCGGGATGAAAAGGTAAAAAGGGTCGCTCGTCAAAATTGTGCTGCAATGCCTATTGAGAGAGTGCAAGCAAAGAATGCACCATTGTGTCATATGCTGGAGGAGAATATGGGGAAGACGTTGACGAAGGCAGAAATTGTTGAGGCTATTTATGAAAAAACAAATAAAAATCGAGCTGACGTAAAAGCTATTGTGGAAAACCTTTTAGAAATTATGAAACGAGCTATTCAACGTGATGACGCGTTGCTTATTAGTGGGTTTGGCAAGTTTGAAGCCTATGATAAAAATGCTCGCAAAGGACGTAATCCACAGACAGACGAAGCAATCACCTTGGCACCACGAAAGGTCGTTGTGTTTCGTTTGTCTCGTAAGTTTCGCACAGAGCTCAATGGGAATCTGTAGAATCTGTTAAAGAAAAGGCAAACTCTCGCCCCACCCGCACCTTCTTGAGCATATTTTTCGTCGTACATAAGTCATGATGATATTGCTGAAGCAGGTGCGGGCGTGTTTTTGGTAGCATACTCTGCAAGTGCTTGTGTCTTCGCGCACGTTGAAGTCCGCTCTTCACATGTTTCTTTACCCCCTTATCAGCCCGTTGAAAAAGTGAAATCTGCGGCGTCCCCTTCGGAGCGGGGATAAAAAGTCAAACTGCTTATGTATGTCTAATTGTACACCGCGTTGCCTGGATTTTTTCGTTTCCTTGCATCTCACCTTTTTTAAACGGCCTGTGAATTTGGAGTTTTTCAACAGGCTGATAAGGCTTCAGTTTCACCCTTAGGCTCCTCCAGATTTTCTGCTTTTCTTCCTTACGCTCTGTTGAAATAATTTGAAAACCAAACTCATTCTCATCTCAAAACTCCCTTTTATAGTATTTGTATTTTTCCTATCTAGTAATTTTAAAAGAAAAATACAATTTTCTTTTAAAATTCTTAAAAAAGTCCTGATTTCATCGATGCATCTCACCTTTTTTGAACGGCCTGTCAAAAATGGAGTTTTTCAACAGCCTGATAAGAGTCTATTCCTTCAAAGCAAGCTCACCTTTGTTTCAATGGGCTTGATATAAAACAAAAGGAAACACTGATTAAGTAAAAACATATATAAAACTTACTATAAAATAATTGCGAAAAAGAACTTCTCCTATCTCAGTAATTGCGGATTCATCTTTTCAATTTATTCAACAGATGAATACTTAAGGAA
>CAYJPE010000306.1:0-2977 GCA_964371965.1 uncultured Desulfovibrionaceae bacterium | reverse complement strand
GGGAAAGAAGGAAATATTTTGTGGCGCATGGCAACACGCATAGAATGCAATCAGATCTTTTAGAGTATACAAGCCACTCGTAGCATGCTTATGAAAAACATGATTTTCTATGTGACGAAATTTTATAAAAATGCCTCTAAACGTACAAAGGAAATAAAATCATACAATAGATTAAAATTACAGAATTTTTTTAAAAAAATAAAGCGTATTTGCTTTAATTGTACGCCCTACTTATGCCTTGACCTGTACGCATTCATGACTTATCTTTACATCCATGAATTGGGACTGGGATAAATTACAAGAAAAAAGGCAGAGGCAGTCGCGACAGCACCCCTTTAATAACAGTGGTGAACCTGAAGGCGACAAAGGCGGCGATGACCATCGTCAGCCTCCAAAAAATTTCAACAAACTTCCCAAAAAACAATGGAAAGGACGCGTCTCCATGCCAAAGGGTCGCGGGGTTTTTTTTCTGTTGGGTGGGCTTGTGGCATTGTGGCTTTTGTCCGGCATTTTTATTGTGGAACCGGACGAAGAGGGTGTTGTTTTGCGCTTTGGACAGTATGTCAGAACCGTGGGACCAGGCCCTCACTATCACCTACCTTTACCCATTGAAACTGTCTACAAACCCAAGGTCACGCAAGTTATGCGCGGAGAAGTAGGTTTTCGATCCATTGGGCAAGGAGCAACATTTCAGCAAGGCCAAGTGCGCACTGTTCCGGAAGAAGCTTCCATGCTCACCGGAGACGAGAACATTGTCTCCGTGCAATTTAGTGTTCAGTACAAAATCGCTGACCCTGTGGAATATTTGTTTAATGTGAGTAATCCCCCGGCTGTGGTGCGCAATGCCGCTGAAGCAGCCATGCGGGAAGTCATCGGGAAGAGTCTTATCGATTCAGCCCTAACGGACGACAAAATCCAAATTCAAAATGACGCCACTGACCTTTTGCAAAACATTCTCAATCGCTACGAAATTGGCGTGCAAATCATTGCTGTACAACTCCAAGATGTACACCCACCGCAAGAAGTCATAGACGCCTTTAAAGATGTTGCATCTGCACGGGAAGACAAAAGCCGCATCATCAACGAGGCGGAAGCATATCGCAATGAACTTTTACCACGTGCACGCGGTCAAGGAGCAGAGCTCATAAATCAGGCGCAAGCGTATAAGGAAACACGCATTAAAGCCGCACAAGGGGAAACAACACGCTTTATTGCCATTCTTGCCGAATACGAAAAAGCTGCAGACGTGACAAAAAAACGCCTTTACTATGAAACCATGGAAGACATTCTTCGTAATGCCACCGACAAAATCATCCTCCCAAACGGCACGGCAGAACGCCTGTTGCCTCTACTGCCCTTGCACCAAGGAGATCAAGGACAGCCTACCCAAGGGAGCATACCTAAAGGAGCCGGAAGGTAATGCAAAGAAGTCCTCTTTTTTATGTAGTCATCGTGGCAGTCGTGGGGCTTTTGGCAGCACAAAGCTTTTTCATTGTACATGAAACGGAAAAAGCCTTAGTTCTACAACTTGGTGTACCCCAAGATTCTGTTTATGGATCGGGTTTACACTTCAAATTGCCCTTTATACAAAATGTCCTCTATTTTGACTCACGTATTCTCGATTATGATGCACGCCCAACAGAAGCCTTTACAGTGGATAAAAAAGCCATCGTTCTGGACAATTATGCAAGATGGCGCATAGCAAATCCTCTGCAATTTTATCGTACCATGCGCACCGTCCCCGGTGCACAAGCGCGCCTTGATGACGTGGTATACTCGCAATTACGCGCACTTGTGGGCAATTATACATTAACAGAAGTTGTCTCCACTCACCGTGACCAAATCATGCGTGAAGTCACAAGCCGTGTAGCAAACCTTATGGAAGGCTTTGGAGTTGAAGTTGTCGATGTGCGCATCAAAAGAACAGATTTGCCCGCTGAAAACCAACGTGCCATTTTTGAAAGAATGCGCGCAGAGAGAGAAAGACAAGCAAAGCAATACCGCTCGGAAGGAATAGAGGAATCCACACGTATTCGTTCCGATGCGGACAGACAAAAGGCCGTCCTTTTGGCTGAAGCTGCCAAGTCTGCAGAAATCCTGCGCGGAGAGGGCGATGCTCTAGCTGCAAAGATTTATGCAGAAGCTTTTGGAAAATCACCTGAATTTTATACTTTTCAACGAGGACTTGATGTCCTGCGTAAGTCACTGCGCGAAAACAGCCGCATTGTACTCTCGCAGGATGATCCGGTGCTCAAGCCCCTACACTAAGGGTCATAAGGAGAGGGCATATGTCCTCATTTGAAGAAATTTTTAAACGTATCCAAGTGTCAACAAATGCAAAAATCCAAACTGAACTCGCAAAAGTCCTGGATATTAAACAATCAAGTATCTCTGATGCAAAACGTAGAAAGTCTGTACCTGCAGAATGGTACATAAAACTTCTCGAGAAATTCAACCTCAACCCTCTCTGGCTCAAATATGGTATTGAACCAGTATATTTTAATTCAAAAATCGAAAACTATAGCTCAGATGAGCTCGTAGGGCTTGCAGAAGATCCCACAATGTACGGCAACACTTCTGCGAAAAGTACTGTCTGCAGCGTCTATGGCATGGCATGTGCCTATAGTGACGATGCACCACCACCACAATTATCAACCGTGGGCAAGCTTGCTCTCCCCATGAATTTTGCAGCGCCAAGCATTGTAGTTATAAACATGGAATCACCCAATATGGAGCCATATATACTGCGAAATGCCTATATTGGTGTGGATACGGCGGCAAATACCCCTGCTTCCGGCGCTGTCTATGCTTTGCATTCTCCTCATGAGGGACTTATTTTGAGACGCATATTTCTTGATGCTGACATGGATCGCTACTTTTTACGATCCGAAGCTGTCGGCTATCCCGAAATGACGCTTGAGGCATCGCTCCTGTCAAAGCGCTTGCTGGGCAAGGTGGCTTGGATATTGCAAAACAT
>CAYJPE010000305.1:0-2977 GCA_964371965.1 uncultured Desulfovibrionaceae bacterium | reverse complement strand
GATGAAAATAAAATTTTATCCATGAACATTTGGGAAAGTGAAGAAGCTTTGATGCGCTGGCGCAATACTGTTGAGCACAGAATGAGCCAACTGCAAGGAAAGACAAATCTTTTTGAAAGTTATAAAATTACTGTAACTGCTGTTATACGTGAATATACCCATACGGTAAGAAAGAATGCTCCAGCAGACTCCAATGCTTTTTTTCAGCTCAATGTAGAGGAAGAACCGACTTCATAAATCTATACTTATATGATTTACGATAAAATATCTTCAGCAAAGCACTGCTCCTACCCAGCGTTTTGAGGGAATGGGTGGACTTTGAGGGGAAGGGGAAACTTTTGGGTTTTGACACCTATCCCTTACTCAGGGGAAAGTTCCCCTTCCCCCCTCAAGAAAAATAATTCACCAATGTTTTCTGCGTTTTCTGCGCTCCAAAACGCTTTGACATGAAGTCAGCATTTTCCGTAAAACATTTTAGAATACCTTAGGACTCATATGGAATTTGTTATCCCCCCCATTATCACATCCCTTATGGCAACGGCTTTTATGGGATTTCTTGCTCTTGTGTTGTTTTTAAATATTTTTGGCTTACCCGCCAATTGGCTTATCCTTGCTCTCGTGGCTTTGTGGAAATATTTACACCCAGACACGGCACATATGGGAACAATATTTTTTATGTGTCTTACGGGACTTGCGGTCATAGGTGAAATACTTGAGACGGGTTTACAAATTCTTCAAGCCAAAAAATATGGTTCTTCAAACACAGGTACTTTTGCCGGCATGGTGGGTGCCATCATTGGCGCCATCGTGCTTGCCCCGCTCTTTTTTGGTTTAGGTGCTCTCGTAGGTGCCCTTGCGGGAGCATGGATTGGGAGCTTTATTATGGAAAAACTGAAAGGACGTCCCACACAAGAAGCAAGCGAGTCCGCCTTTGGTGCCATGATGGGGCGTTTTCTTGGAACTGTATGCAAATGCGGTGCGGGCGGTGCCATGTTGGCGTTTACCGGTCATTATATATGGCCGGATTTAAATGCACCGGACGTCGTGCATACAGTGGAAAATGCGACTGTCCTATTGGCAGGTGCAGTACAATTATGGTAATGCTTTCAACACTTCATGTGGTGTTGCATAAGCCACGCTTTCCAGAAAATATCGGTATGGCCGCCAGAGCATGTGCCAATATGGGGGCAGGCTCCATCACACTTGTACAACCGGAATTATGGGATCAAGCCCATCAAGAAAAAGCACGCGCCCTTGCCACTGCCAACGGACATATTTTTTTGAACACTATTTCAGTAACGCAAACTCTGTCTGATGCGCTCGCCCCGCATGCTCTTGTGGTGGGTACAACTGCGCGTACGGGCGGCTGGCGACGAGACATTTTGCCACCTGAGCACGCGGCAGAAGAGATTGTGCGCGTGCTTGAACATGGCGATAGCGTGGCACTGCTCATGGGCCCTGAAGACCGTGGGCTTGAAAATGATGCCATTGAACGCTGTCATCGCCTTGTAACCATACCGACAACGCAAGCCGCTTCCCTGAACGTGGCACAAGCACTCTTGCTTCTTCTCTATGAATGCGCCAAAACAGCACGAACTCATGTCCACAAGACACAAGATGCTGTTGCAGAGCGTGCGCGTATAAACGCTGCAGACCATGAAAGACTGTATGAACATCTCAAAAGTATGTTGTTACAGATAGACTTTGTACATGGTGATAATCCTGATTATTTTCTTATGCCACTGCGTCGCTTTTTAGGGCGTGTGGGTTTACGTAGACATGAATATGATGCACTCATGGGCGTATGTCGACAAGTGCGTCACAAATGTAAAAAATGAGGGTACCCCCTATGTTAGTTAAAATGTTATCATGGAATGTTAATGGATTACGTGCGATTAGCAAGAAGCCGGAGTGGTCATGGTTCGCAGATACCGATGCTGATATTGTTGGCTTACAAGAAACAAAGGCATCGCCTGAACAATTAACAGATTCACAGGTACACCCTCAAGGATGGCATTCATGCTGGGCCTCATCTACGATAAAAAAAGGCTATTCCGGCGTGGCGGTTTTTAGTAAACAAAAAGTGTTGACGTCGCATGTTGAACTTCCTGACGTGGCCTTCCAAGGTGAGGGGCGTTTGGTGCATATGGAATTTCCATGGTTCCATTTTTTTTGTGTTTACTTTCCCAATGGCGGCAGCGAAGTGTTGGATGAGCACGGAAAAAAAACGGGCAGTTTTTTGCGAGTACCGTATAAAATGGGATTTTTTGATGCATTTTTAGCACACGCCGAAATATTGCGCGCCCAAAAGCCCATTGTAGTATGCGGAGATTTTAACATAGCTCATAAAGCCATTGACTTGGCACGACCCAAGCAAAATGAAAAAAACACCGGATTTTTGCCTGAAGAACGTGCATGGATGGACGCATTTACCCGTGCAGGCTATGTGGATACATTTCGTGCCCATAATGGTGATGTGGATGCCTCATACACATGGTGGTCTTATAAGGCAGGAGCGCGAGCCAAGAATGTGGGCTGGCGACTTGATTATTTCTTTGTGTCCGAAGAGTTACGCCCTGCCATACGCGATGCGTGGATTGAGAGCCATGTGTTTGGCTCGGATCACTGCCCTGTGGGACTCATTCTTGAAGTCAACTAGGGGCTGTCGTCAAATGCACCTTTTCGCCCTTATCGAAGCGGGCTCTACGTCAGACTTTACTTGCTTTTTCGGTCAAATACCATAAGAGTATATTCCCTCAAAGCAAGCGCGTCTTCCTTGATATAACACAAAAATTCACAATTTGACGACAGCGCCTAGTACCTTGTCTACTCTAAAAGCTCTGATTGCATGCTATACATGTTGCCATGCGCTACACAATACTTCCTTCTTTGCCAAGTAAAAAAACTCCGGCATGCATGCGTACCTATTGGTTTTTTTGAAGGGGCCGACCGAATGGCGCCGTAGGCGTAGCCGTTA
>CAYJPE010000304.1:0-2980 GCA_964371965.1 uncultured Desulfovibrionaceae bacterium | reverse complement strand
TCTTTGAGCCTCTTGTGGGCAGTCAGAAGCGATTAAATCAGCGCTTCCTTAGAAAGTGGTGACATATCCGTCGAAAGGCGCGATGAACAATTTGAAAAATTTAAGGACGCACAGGGCAAAACGCTGAATCTCCAAAATTGGAAAGATTTTTTGCGCTGCCTTTATACTGCAGGTTACCGTAGCGAAAAAATGATTGTGAGCAAGATGGCAGTTGTTTATACATATTCGCTGTTTCTCATTGGAAAGTACAACTTTGCTGTCGAGGGGGATACTCTGCGCAAGCTCATGGCACGCTGGTTTTTTATGAACTCCCTAACAAGTCGCTATTCTGGTTCTCCTGAATCGCAAATGGAATCAGACATTGCCGATTTGCGCAACATTGGTACCAGCGATGAGTTTGTCGTACATATTGAAAAAGTGATACATGAAACTCTCACAGAAGATTTTTGGAATATCACCCTCCCTAACAATCTTGCCACATCTTCAGCGCGTAGTCCGTCGCTTTTTGGATATTATAGCGCGTTGGTACTCTTGGATGCAAAGGTTTTGTTTTCGGATCTCAAGGTTTCTGACATGCTTGACCCTACTATGAAAGGCCATCGAGAGGCATTGGAACGACACCATTTATATCCCAAAGCATATCTTACAAGAATTGGATATCCGGATGACAGGGAGCGCAATCAAATTGCTAACTTTGTTTTAATTGAGTGGGATAGAAATAACACTATTGCTGATGATCCGCCATATGAGTACTTTCCCTTGCAGTTAGCAAAGCAAACACCTCCTGCTGATTTTATGGAAAATTTACGACTTCATGCTTTGCCGCAAGACTGGGAGCTCATGGAATATAATGCTTTTCTCATATGTCGCCGTAAACTTATGGCAGGCATTATCAAGCAAGGCTTTGAAAAGTTGTGCTCATAAATCGTGAACAGAGCGATTACGCAGTATTGTATGGGTAATGTGCGTGGGGAGATGGTGAGGAAGTGGGAGCATGAAAGATGAGCTTCCTCGACTGCATTGTGCATGGTGAATGGGATGCATCTTTGGGTTCATGAAAAAATTTTATCACATGAAATAATGGAGGTGTAATGTCTTCTAGCTTATATATGCGTTCTCTACATCTTGAGAATTTTCGAGGTTTCCAAAACTTACTTTTGGACTTCCATCCGCGACTGAATGTGTTTTTGGGTAATAATGGCGCAGGGAAAAGCTCCATATTGGACGCTTTGAGTATTGCGCTTGGGGAAATTCTATTGCGTACTATCTTTCCTGCTGTGATGGAAAATTTGATGCATATGCAGGAGTTGCTGTCTACTTTTTGGAACGACGGCTTCAAGGATTGCGCAAGTCAGTGTAAAAATATATGAGTAGAGCTATATAGTAAAACAGTTAATACCCAATGCGCGCAGCCATGTGAATCAAAAAATCTCAGATATATATTACCTCCTTGAAGAAACACAACACCCCCTTCAAGGAGAAGAAATATGCAGGAATACCAATCCCAAGACATCGGCGAATTGTCAAAGGCTTTACTGGCAGTACAAAGACAATTACAGCCCGCCACCAAGGATGGCAATAATCCTTTCACAAAGAGCACTTATGCCACGCTCAATTCCGTCATGGAAGCGTGTCGTGAGTGTCTGCACAGCAATTCCATATGGCTGACACAGCTCCCCATGCCAACGCCACCACACATAGGCAGTGGGCATTTGGGGCTTATGACGAAACTCACCCATACCCCATCTGGTCAATGGCAATCGTCCTTTATTATCGCTCCATTACCCAAGAACGACCCGCAAGGCATGGGCTCCGCTCTGACTTATTGCCGTCGCTATGCTCTGACTGCAATGTTAGGAATCGTTACTGAAGACGATGATGGGGAAGCAGCAAAAATGCCCTCAAAAAGAGCGACACCTCAAAAACAGGGCAGAAATGCCCCTGTGACGCAAAATGCCAATCAAGGTATATCGCACAGCGAAAAGTTTCAAACAGAGCCCTCAAATCCGCCGAATCAGCACAATAATTTTTCAAGCCTCCCTCACATTGACGGCGTGACCTATCAACACGTTACCGCACAAGATGGGCGACCTTGCATAGTGGCTTCTGGCAATACTCAAGCCAAGCGGGAACTCCTCAAGGGTGCCGGCTTCCAGTGGAATGCGCAACGCAAGATGTAGTGGAAATAACAAGGCGCTGAAAAGGCACCATATGCTGCGTCAACGCACACATTCAGACCGCTTATGTATGTCCATATACACGGCGCGCCCTGAATGTGTGCGTTTTCTTGCATCTGGCACCTTTTGAACGCCTTGCACACTTGGATTTACAAACAAACAGTAGGCCGTCCCTCACAAGGGGATGGCCTGCTTCATTTATAAAGGAAAAAACATATGACTCACGAACACATCACACAAAAAGCCCAAAACCTTTTGGCCTGCATCCAGCACGGTCTCCACCTCCACGACAAACAAAGTACCGCCGCACATCTTGGCGACCGCAGTCAGTACATCGGCCTGTCAGACATAGGCCGTGCCCTCGAATGTCCAAGAGCTGCCTTGTGCAATAAGGTCTTTCAACGTCCGCATCCCAGTTTACAGAAGCTTCTCACCCTCCAGCGTGGTCATTGGCTCGAATATGGCATAGGTCATGCCTTCATTACTCAAGGCTTGCATGCGCTCCCACAGCTCGAATTGTCGCTCTCTTATAATGATGTCCCAATCAAAGCTCATTTTGATTTTGTGCTTGCGTGGGCTACTCCCCACCCTGCCATACGCACCATGATGGTGTCACAACATTTTAGAACTGAAAAGCACACAAAACTTACCAGAAACATTGTACACAGCCTACGAAATGCAACTTTATGGTCAGACATCATTGTGAGCAGGCATGTGGAACGAACCTGCATTCACCCTACGACGCAATGACGGTACAATGCTGTATCACAGCCTCACCATGTCAGAACTTTGCGCACACCATT
>CAYJPE010000303.1:0-2981 GCA_964371965.1 uncultured Desulfovibrionaceae bacterium | reverse complement strand
GCATGACGGGGCATGACGGGGCATGACTTGAGGCGGCGCTTCCTCAAAAGGCATACTGCCAAACATATATGTGCTTTGGGCGCATGACAATAGGGAATTTGCTCCATGCCAAAAAAGGCCTCGTCTCCACCTTGCTCGACACTAACACCTACCTCGACACCACCTGCATCTTCGGTACACCAACGCGCAAAGCTCGTGCAACACGCCCTCGAAACGCTCTATCCTCAACCTGCC
Organism: uncultured Desulfovibrionaceae bacterium; assembly: GCA_964371965.1. Taxonomy (GTDB): domain Bacteria; phylum Desulfobacterota; class Desulfovibrionia; order Desulfovibrionales; family Desulfovibrionaceae; genus CAYJAD01. Next base: position 2,747 of record CAYJPE010000303.1, on the reverse strand, counting down.
ACACACCTCACAGCCCACACGCCTTGGCAGCTCCTCGTAGCCGTCATCCTCTCTGCCCGCAGTAAGGACGCCATCGTCAACACCGTCACCCCCGCTCTTTTTGCCACATGGCCGGAGCCGACCCACTTGGCGCACGCAAACATCTCACATGTAGAAAAAGTCATCCATTCCACAGGTTTTTATAGAGATAAAGCCAAGCATATCATAGGTGCCGCACAAGGTCTTCTCACGCATTTTCACGGAAAAGTGCCACAAACACTGCACGAACTCACCTCCCTCCCCGGCGTTGGACGAAAAACAGCCAACGTTGTTCTTTGGGGCGCCTTTGGCATAAACGAAGGCATTGCCGTGGACACACACGTCAAGCGCACATCTTACAGGCTTGCCCTCACTCAAAAGCTCAAGCCCGACGACGTTGAGCAAGACCTCATGGTGCTCTTTCCGCGCAAAGAATGGGGCAATGTCAATCACAGGCTTGTGTGGTTTGGGCGCGACATATGTACGCCCCGCAAGGCCTTATGTCACACATGCATCATGGCGACATTTTGCCCCAAAATACCGTGGCAATCCCCCAAATAGCACATATTTATTTGACTTCAAGCATGGCTGTCGTGGTGTGAATAAAGTTCTTAAGAATATCTTCTGAGGGTTGCAAAAAACCAAGATGTACAACGCGCATAAGTCCCACCAAGGACGAAGCCAGTATGCACGACGTGTCCCCTGCATGAATATCTGAGCGGATAAGACCCTTTTCCTGCCCGTAAAGTATGGATTTCTGAAAATCTTCTTGGAGAGAGACATAGATAATGCGAGCATGTTCAAAGGCTGGGCTGTGAGGTTCGCCGTAACAGCCGGGCACATCGCGTAAAAGGAGGGCAAAACGTGCGTTATTTTGACGGACAAAGGAGTAACAGGCACGAATAACAGATATTATGCGCTCAAGGCCGTGTTCGTTTTCCTGCATATCAAGGAATTGATGCACATCGCGGGTCATATTTTCGCGTAATTGCTGCACAAGGGCAATGAAGATCTCTTCCTTGCTTTTGAAATGGCGAAAAATGGTTCCTTCTGCCACGCCGGATTCTTTGGCAAGAATGGCGGTTGACGTGCGTATATAGCCTTTTTCTGCAAAAAGCCGTGCCGCTGTTTCAAGAATAATATCCTTTTTCATATGTAACCCTTTGGTTGTCATGCCTCACGCTTCGTGTGCATCGTCATTGTGTGCGGCAAGGCGTGCCAAGCGCGCGGCTTCCTGTTTACGCTCCCTTGTACCAAGCGGTTTTCTTTTTTCAAAATCCTCACTGCGCTCTTGATGGCGGCAAAAGACCAAGAAGCCTGTGTGCGCCACCATGCGGTCTTCGGGGCGAAGGCGATCGGCTATGGGTTTCCAACGGCGCAAAAGCAGTTCGCTCACGTCAAGATCGTCAAAAGGCCCACGTTCAAGGTCAAGAAGTAATTGCTTCACTTGGTCAACGGTCGGCAACAAAAAGGCCATAACAGCGCCCGGACGCACGGCAGCCACAGCGTGGTCAAGGTATTCCCAAGGGCAGCGCACGTCCAGAAAAAGGGCATCGGCTCCCGTTATGGCAAAGCCCTCGCTTATATCGCGGTGGTGTAAGGTCACATTCTGCCCCACACCTGCCCACTGCAAGTTACGCTGCACAAGTTTATGAAACTCTTCTCGCGCTTCATGACTGTGTACATGACCCGTTGTGCCGGAAAACCACGACAAACCCACCGTCAGTGCGCCGGATCCAGAGCCTGCTTCTATAATGGTACGTCCCTCGCCCGCCCCAAGCCGCATACAAATATACGCAATATCCTTGGGATAAATAATTTGTGTCTGCCTTTTCACACCCTTAAGAAGGTCATGCAGTACCGGCTCTTGGATGCGCAAAGGAATGTCCATGCTTGTACGCACTTCACTGCCATAGTGTGCTTGCGACACATGCTCCATGGACAAAATACCGTGCCCGCTATGCCAGTCTTGACCGACTTCGACGCGCTTCAAATGGCGCTTTCCTTGTGGGGTAACTATCAGAACAAGTGAACCGTATGGTGGCATGTATACCTCTATGTAAAAAAATGAGTGTGGTGCGCAATGCGCAGGCTGTTCAAAAAAAGTGAGGTACAGCGTTGCTCTCTCTGCAAGGTTCGTCCCTCACCTCATGCCCACGCCTACGGCGCCCTTCGCATAGGAAGGGAAAAATCCACTTATCGCAATGCATGAGACGCACATAAGCTGTCCAGATTTTTCGCTGGTAACGCAGATTGTCTTCTTTCAACAGCCTGCCCTTCTCTCCTACCAGCCTAAAAAACGCAAAAAAGCCACACAGCCCATGCCGCAGGCAATTGTGCCAAAAAAGCTTCCCGTCCTCCACGACACAAAAAGCGTGGGGATTGCCGCAACAAGAAAGATGTTGTCAAGGTGTATGGCAAGGTTGTCTCCTTGCATAAAAATCTCAGGGAAAAGCAGTGCCGCCATGACAGCCACCGGCACAAAACTGAGCCACCGAGAAACCCATGCCGGCAGTGCGTCCACAGAAAGAAACATGAGGGGTAAAACCCTCGGGAGCATGGTTGCCATGGAACACCCGACAATACACACAATTACATCGCCTAAAACACGTGTCATAAATACTCTTTCTCCTCAAAAACTGCTGAAAAAGCCCATGTGCGACATCAACAAAAAAAACACTGATGAATTATTTTTCTTGAGGGGGGAAGGGGATCTTTTGCCAAAACCC
>CAYJPE010000302.1:0-2983 GCA_964371965.1 uncultured Desulfovibrionaceae bacterium | reverse complement strand
GGGGGGAAACTTTTTTTTCCTAAAAAAAGTTTCCACCCACATGCTTTTAAAAAACATACATTTAGACAATACACGCTACTAGGCGCTGTCATCAAATACACGTTTTCGCCCTTATCGAATGATAGGGATTTCATTTTTCTGTTACAAGAGCACTCGTCACACTATGTGCCTCTTTGACAATAACAGGCCGCATGTGGCTGCCACAAGTGTGGCAATAATCACATTCCACTGCCCTAAACCTACAGTTTTGAGCAAAACAGAACCCGCACCGGCACACAGAGCCACAAGTACATGAAGGCGCGTGCGGCATTGGGGAATAAGCAGCGCAAGAAACATGGACGTAAGGGCATAGTCAAGACCCAACGGGCGCACATCTTCAATAAGCGCCCCAAAATATACTCCAAGTATACTGCCTCCAATCCACGACGCGTGCGCTGTCGCATTACAGGCATACAAAGTAGGTAAAGCCGCGCGCCAGCCTTGTTGAAACGCGGCGCTGTGTACGACAAATGTTTCGTCTGTCAATTCACAGCCCATGAGAAAGCGTTGCCAGCGCGCGCTTTTTTGTACATGTGTCGCCAGTGAGGCAGACATAAGTAAGTGGCGCAAATTGACAACAAAGACCGTCAATATGATGGACGCAACGCCTACACCGGCGCCCCAGAGTCCCGCAGTCACAAATTGCGCAGAGCCTGCAAAAAGAAAAACGGACAATGCGATGGCAAAGGCAGGACTCATGTCATTTTTAACGGCCAGCACACCAAAGGCAAAGGCTACGGGCACATAGCCAAGAACGATGGGCAGTGCGCGTTTTATACCATCTTGTATAGGTGTCTTTGACAGAGGAGTTGCATTTGTGTCGTCTGTGTGCATAATATTTATACTCTTATATATCAGCCTGTTGAAACACTAAGAACGGCTTGCGATGATCTCTATTTCTACCAAGGCGCCAAGGGGCAATGCTTTAACCGCTACACAAGAGCGAGCAGGATAGGGTTCTTTGAAGGTTTCCGTATAGGCCTCATTGACCAGAGGAAAATCTTGCATATCTGTAATGAATACCGTGACCTTGACAACATGTTCGACACTGAGTCCGGCTGCGTCAAGAATGGCCACAATATTTTTGCAGCATTGGGCAGCTTGCGCTTTGGCATCACCCTCCACAAGCTTGCCCGTGCTTGGGTCAAGGGGTACTTGGCCTGAAGCAAAAATCAGCGTGCCTGTGTCAATGGCTTGACTGTAAGGTCCAATGGCAGCGGGTGCGTGTGGTGTACTGATAAGTTTTTTCATGTGTTTTCCTCATTGTTTTAGAGTGTTTTATAAGATTGATGAACATGTTGACTCAATAATTGTCAACACTTCTTGTGTTTTTTTTTCCATAAGCTCCACACTGCCACGCGCTTCTACATTGCAGCGCAAGAGGGCTTCCGTATGAGAGGGGCGCACATTGAAACGCCAGTCGTCGTATTCTACGGAAAGGCCGTCGAGATGATGTACATGAAGAGCGTCCTTGCCAAAGTGTTCTTCCAAGCGTTGCAAAGTGATGTGTACATGTGCAACGCGCCGATTTATTTCACCACTGCAAGGGAATTTTTCGACACGCTCTTTGAGAAGTTGCCCAAGGCTTTTGCCACTTTTTAAGAGAAGTTTTGCCATGAGGAGCCACGGAATCATGCCGGAATCGGCAAAAGCAAAATGACGAAAAAAGTGATGGGCACTCATTTCGCCGCCATAGAGTGCATTCTCGCGTCGCATGGTATCCTTCATAAAAGAATGACCACTTTGACTGAGAATGGGCGTACCGTTGGCGCAGTGAACAAGTTCCTGTGTATTCCACATAAGACGTGGGTCATGCACAATTTTTTCATGAGGAAAGTCATATAAAAGGCTTTGCGCAAGAAGCCCCACAATGTAGTAACCTTCCACAAAGGTACCATGTTCATCATAAAAAAAACAGCGATCAAAATCGCCGTCCCACGCAATACCCATATGTGCTGCGTTGTCACGTACGGCTTGTGCCGTGGCGTGGCGTTTTTCCGGTAAAAGGGGATTTGGAACACCGTGTGGAAATGTACCGTCAGGTTCCATATGCGCAAAGGTCATGGCAAATGGCACGTGTGGCGTCAGCTCTTGGAGCACGAGCCCCGCACAACCATTGCCGGCATCGGCATGAATACGTAGGGCGGGTGAGCCAAAAGCGGCATTGTGCAGGGCATCTTTATCGACAAGGTCGAGCAAAAAGCGCACGAAGTTTTGGCGCAACGATATAGGAGTATACGAGCCTCTCAGGGGCAAGGGTTTCGTGCCCTCTCGCAATATGGCGAGTGTTGTATGGCGAATATCCCATAAGCCCGAATCCGCACTAATGGGAATGGCATCTGTACGTACAAGTTTAAAGCCATTTTCTTGAGCAGGATTATGACTTCCCGTAATCATGATGCCAGCGTGTATATGGGGCACATGCGCATGAGCATGTGTTTGCGAAAATGTGGCATGATATATTTCTTCTGTGCCACACAGGCCAAGGTCAAAAACGTGAACATTGCCTTGGCGCAAGCCACACACAAGGGCTTCACTTAAAGCTGGGCCGGACATGCGACAATCTCGCCCAATCACCACGTGTATGGGGGCTGTTTTTCCATTGTGTTCTAAAAATTGCGCTATGGAGCGCCCAAGAGCACGAGCGAAGTCTTCGTTGAGACTATTTGGAAAGTGCCCACGTATGTCATATGCCTTGAAGCATGAAGTTGCGTCCATAGCCATTCCCATGATCATCCCTAAAAAATGTCCTAACAGGCTGTTGAAAAAAGTCAATCTCCTGCGTCAACGAAAAAAATCCAGACATCTTATGTGCATCTAGGCGCTGTCGTCAAATTGCGAATTTTTGAGCTATATCAAGGAAGACATGTTTGCTTTGAAGGAATATACTCTTATGGTATTTGACTGAAAAAGCAAGCGAAGCCTGACGCAGAGATAACCTAAA
>CAYJPE010000301.1:0-3037 GCA_964371965.1 uncultured Desulfovibrionaceae bacterium | reverse complement strand
TTTTTTTCTTGAGGGGGGAAGGGGATCTTTTGCCAAAACCCAAAAGCTTCCCCTTCCTCCCTCAAACTCCCCTCATCCCTTCAAAACGCTTTACTTATTCCTCTATCAACACGTATAAAACATTTTTTTATAAAAATTGCTTTATATTGAATTCTATATATGCCTTAATTGCATCAATTACTCCTCCAATCATTCTTGTCCAATGTATCGGGTGCTTCTCGGCATTCGCCTTTTTTCTTTCGGTCACAGACCAGAAAAACACGATTAGCCTCGAATACATGGCGATATACTACAAAAAAGCGTAGTCTTTGACGGCAACGCCCAAGCTTTGTTCCACACATGCACGCGTCGCAGCAAAGTCCGTACTTTTTTCTGTCCACAAGCGCATCTGGCATCGTGCTTGCTCCACGAACATATCCAACCCATCTTGCATCTGCCAGCCTGCTATATGCGCTTCTTTCAAAAAACATGTCTTGAGGGGATTATAAACGAGATCATAAGCAAGACCACCTTTTTGCGAAAAATCTTGAGAAAAAGCTGCTTGAGGATAAGGGTTTACATCTTTAAACTGACCATCCATACCAAGGGGGGTCGTGTTGATAACCCACGAAGCATGAACACTTGCCCGCGCATCCCACGCCACCGCATGCAACGAAAATTCTCGTGCCAGTACATGCGCCCGCGCCGCATTGCGGTTTGTAATAAAAATTTCTTGCACACCCAACGACTGTAAACCAACAATCACAGCCCGTGCAGCACCACCTGCTCCCAAAATTAAGGCAGTATGGGCAGGCGGCCTTTTTTGGAGAGGAAAAAGAAAACCATCCACATCCGTATTCTCTCCATAAAGCTTACCTTCATGCCAATACAGCGTATTCACCGCACCAATCTGCGCTGCCCGCTCGCTTATCCCATCCAGCAAAGGAATAATGGCTTCTTTGTGAGGAATTGTTACACACACACCTTGTATGCGTAAAAGGCGCACGGCACGCACAAAGTCTGGCAGTTCGCTTGGAAACACCGGCCACGAAGCAAAAATACCCCTGTGATCCAAAACATGAAATGCCCAAGTATGCAGTGCCGGACTTCGACTATGCCCCAAGGGTAAACCAATGATGCCATATATTCCATGTTGATACATGTGCAGCCCTTTAGCTTTCCCAGGCGCTGTCGTCAAATAGCGATTTTTCGTGTTATATCAAGGAAGACACGCTTGCTTTGAAGAAATAGACTCTTATGGTATTTGACCGAAAAAGCAAGTCACGTCTACCACAGAACCCACTTCGATAAGCACGAACGAGCGCGTTTGACGACAACGCCTATGAAAGAGTTGATTTTATTTGATATATTTTCTGAAGAAACATGTATTGCGAGCAGTTCACAATATATATGAACACGGATAACAGGCCGCTCAACAGCCTGTCAAGAAGTGGAAGGTACAAGAATCCGAAAAATATTCAAGAATTGTGATGCATGAGGCGTACATGAAATGTCTGTTTTTTATTAACACCGCGCAGTGCCATTTACCAACTGTCTGCCAAAGGGCGAAAAACATGCATTCAACCTGCCTCACAATCTATTCACCTTTGTACCTGCATAGGTGAAGCTCCCCTTAATCATACTGTAAAATGTGCCTTTATCGATGCCTACAGGTTTTCCACAGTCACACCAAATCTTGCCGTCGCGCTCGTCACTCGCATACATCTTGCTTATGCGTTCCTTATGACAGCGCAAAACCTCACCTTGCCCAAGTTTTTGGTACTTCCATAATTTACGGCGACACGCCGCGCATTTTATTGTCAACATATCAATTAACAACCCGCTGAAAAACTCCATTTCCGACAGAGTGCTCAAAAATGGTAGGACGTGAGTACACGAAAAAAGTCAAGGTACACAGACTGCCCCAAAGGGCGCCGAAGGCATACCCTTCGAGGAACGAATGTTACGGATATCGAGAGAAGTACGTATGGGGCATACAAAAGCAGTACAACAGCCCGTTGAAAAAGAACTACCTCAATGTGTTGTATCAGCTATGTTTTCAAGGAGTTAGAGTACATCTGAGCGCATCCATATGCATCCAACAGCATGTATTATTGTAACCCAATTTTGTAACCCTGATATGTTTTCCAATACTCACGGATTGCTAGAGTGTTTTTTGAAGTGCAAGTCCAAGAAAGAGAAAACATTACAAGGCGTTAAAACAAAACTTACATGTTTTGTTTCCGATTCCATCTCTTCAACCGTTTCACCGACGCCCCTTACGAAAAAGCGCGGTGAAACGGTCTTCACCAAGCTCATCACAACAGAGGCAAATCCCATTACAAGAGAGGTCGCCGACCTTCGCTTGGAGTTCCTCGACTCGTCTTCCTCATGGGAACGAGCACTGCCTCATGGGCATGTTCGTGACGTGGGCATATAGGTACGCTCACGTCTCAAGGTATGTTACAAAACGTGCCACGAAATGTCAAACGCAAAACTCGTGCTGCCATAAAGCAATTTCCACTGACCGTCATTTGATGTCTTGGGCTTCAAGCCTCGAACATCATGCTCAATCAAGCGTTCCGGGAAGGCAAAAGCCCAAGCGCGTGAGAACAGCTCATTCCATTTCTAGATTGGAATTGCGTTAATAATCTAACAGCCCGATGAAAACAACAAAAATCCATACAAACAAGACGCGACTCAAACTTTAAAAAAACACATTTCATCGCAAGGCACTCACCTCACGCGTCCCAGAAAGGTATTTAGGGTCGTGCATCAGAAAAACGCATTTTCTAAAATTTTATTACAACGATCAGCGAAATTACCCAGTTCGGCGAACAGTCTGATGTTTTGCACATGTCGAAGTAACATACGATATAGGCCATCTCTTGCAGCCATAGGCAGGCCATATGCATGCCTCCACCCCCGAGGCCTTTGGGAGTGCCTTTCGTGGTGATTTTCCGCATGATAAGGCCAAAATTATGAGCACATACCGCTAAAAGAGGCTCTTCCGGCTCAAGGATACTTTTTGACAAAATAGAGGACATGGTGTCCAATC
>CAYJPE010000300.1:0-3079 GCA_964371965.1 uncultured Desulfovibrionaceae bacterium | reverse complement strand
AGCGACATGTATTGGGCATCTTCATAGGCCACAGTGCGCACTTGTTCTGTTTCGGTGACAACGTAGCCTTTGTGTTGCTGCATATTTAAGGATGGTATTTTCTGCGCAGTACTTGCTAAGGCTAATGCTAGGTGTGGCGAGGCATCTACTACTTCGTGTTTCATCGAGTGGAAGGGGTCATACATATTGTGCAAGTCGCACAGTTCCGTGTAGAATTGGTAGTCTGGGCATGCATCTGCTTCGGGCAGGCTTATAACGGTGACACCCATGGGCGATCCCACATAGGTATTGGTTTTTGCGGTGATGGCCACATTTTTATCGGGAGAGAGGATGCGCACACCACCGAAGTCTCGGATAAAATTATATCGCTGATAGAGCGTGAAGACAGTTATGAACTCTGCTATCAAGGTGGTAGCGGAGGTGGCAACATGACCGGAAGAGGCCAGTTTTTTTGCGGATTTGCGTAGTGCGCTATCTAATTGTTCGAGGCGTTCTTTGAGGGAGTCTTCCATAACCGTCGTACACAGATAGGCCGCATAGGATTCGGCATCAAAGCCCACAATAGTGCCGTTTTCATCCTTAATAAGGCCTGTCTCGGGTGCGGAGAATCCTTGTGTTTGCAAAAATGTCAAGAGTTCTTCGCAGGTGGGATTTTCTGCAAGATATGCCTCCATGCTTGAATATCCCCGAGGGACAAGGAAGTGCGCTTGTGATACACGCAGGGCTAGCTTTTGCTGTGCCACGCATGCATCATAGGCAACGGAGCTTTCGTAGTTGTCGCTTTGCACGATATCCAGTTGGCTTTGGACGTTTGCTCTTTCTGCGTCATCAACAGCACTTTCTGCGCCAACCAAGGTGAACGCGCCAGCTGCATCCAGTGCGGTTGCGGCTATGCTCAGGATTTGGGTGAGAAATAAGGCGGCTTTTGATTTTTTGGTCACTTCCATATTTAAGAATACGGCACTTTTGCCAGAGGAACCTAGGACGGTAGATCCGTAGGGAGCCCCTGATTTTACAAGACCGGTTATATAATACTCTTTCATCATTGTGATGATTGTGCTGGTCATTTTGATGGCGTCGTTGAGTGCACCGAGTAAAGATCCTGTCATTTTTAAGGGGAGCTTGTCGTCACCACAGTTCATGGCTGCGTCGCTGATGGGGGACATGATACTTGATGCTACGCTGAGGCCAATGAGGGCGTAGTTGTGCCATGTGGCACCGCCGGCCATAATGCCTGTGCTGACACCCGAAATAGTTGAAGAGGCTAGGCCTGTGAGTGTGGCATCAAATGAGGCGGTATAGCCTGTATTGTAGGCGGTTTGAAAAAGAGCGGCGGCATCAGAACCGGAAGACATGTAAATCCCAGCCCGTCCGCTGCCTGTGGTCAGATTGAAGGCTTGTTTTTCTGGGGCGTTATGAAAAACCAAACCGCCACCGCCGGCGGCAGTCACACCTGTTAAAAGGTTGGTGGAGGCATTGTCGACTGAGCCTGTTTCTGCGTTGGGTATGGCAGAGGAAATGAAGGGCTTGTCAGGGTCACCGTCTATGAAGCCAATGAGTACTTCCACTCCTGGTGCCAGTGGAAACATAGTTCCGTGGGCAAGTCCCACAGATTGTTGCGCGCGGCGAATCCAGCATGAAGCTTTGCCGCTTTCTTTGCCCGACGCATCTTGGGGGAAGATGACTTTGTAACGCCCGTAGCTGTCGATTTCCGGTGTATTGGCTGTGGATGCGCTGTCGATAAAGGCATGGAGCATGCCCGAAATTTTTTTGCGTTCTGTTTTTCTTTCAGGCCGGAATTGTGTCTCGGCAGGTATGCAGGTGAAAGAATTGCGGTAATAGAGCGTGTCTGTGGGGTTTTCCAGCGTTATGCTGAGCACGGAGGAGAGATACGCTTCTTGGCTGCCTTCATGGATGATGTCGGTGACGAGATAGGAGGCGTTGAAGTGTCTGTCGTAATGATTTTCAAGGGTGAATGTGTAGCCCGGGCATATGGAGGGCACGGAGCTTATGCCGGAAAACAGTTTTTTGCGACAGAGCAGGCCTTCGGCACGGATGCGCGCCAAACGTGTGCCTTCTTCCACGCTATCAAAGCCGTCGCCGTGAAAAAAAAGGGTGCCAAGGCCGCGCTCGTCCACCAAGGCCGACGCTTCGAGGTTGAAATTGGGTTTTTTCCAATTGTAGTCGCGTACATACACTTTATTGGGCATACGGTGTTGACGCAGGGTAAAGGAAACAATGACTTCTTCTGCGTGCCCGCCTTCAAGACCCGACGTGGGATAATAGCGCAAGGTGGGTGTTTCTTTGAGGGACGTATGCTGCATGGGGGCGTCGGTAAATATGAGCTTTTCGTTGTCGCCTGTTTGGTCAAAGTAATAGTACACGCCCTCTCTTTCCATATGAAAAGCAATATAATCGTACAAATTTTCATTGTACTGCATACGAAATTCATGGATAGGATAGGTGCCTGTGAGCTTAAATTCGTATGGGGGCTGTATAAGACCACAATGTTTCATGGCTTCGGTGATGATGCCTTGTATGTCTTGATCGAGATATATGAAGTTATGGGTAATACTTCGCAGAGCAGAGAATTGCGGGACAAGCTCCACTGTGTAGAATGTCCATCCATTGATGTGTGCGCCTTGGACGATGTCCTTGAGATATCCGTGAAAGCGAGCGGGTTTTGCCCCGTCGCGTCCGATTCGTAAGGTGCACACACTGAGGAAGAGATTATCGAGAGGCAGCGGGGAATCGCTTATGAGGGAGATAGTGAAAGAGTAGAGATGATTTATACCTTCAGTGCCTGAGAAGCGAACAACTTTGCACTGAGTCCCCTCGGGTATCGCTGAGGAGTAGAACGTGAATCGCTCGTGAAGTCTTTGATCTGCCGCTTTTGAAGTGTGAGACATAAATGCTCCCTGTCTATTTTTTTAATTCGCATAGTCTAGCAGAAATCCTTTTCGATGACAAGCTTTATACCGCAGGCTTAAGGGGCTGCTTCCAAGTCATCCAATGTCATTTTTTTGTGGGGGAGGAAGGGGAAAACTTTTGTAGCGCCAAAAAGTTTTCCCCTTCCTCC
>CAYJPE010000299.1:0-3084 GCA_964371965.1 uncultured Desulfovibrionaceae bacterium | reverse complement strand
CACCCTCTTGTTTTTTAGAGTATCTCATGAAAATAAAAAGATTACAACTGTAGTATTAGAAAACCCAGAAGCACCAAGGGCAAGAAAAGTTTTTTTCCACGACGCAAGGGTACTTGCAGGCACCCCAAGCTCACGGCTTACAAGAGCAAGCGACTCACCACGCAGCAAGCGATGGACAGCCTGAATTTTATCTTTGGCATAAAAACGCTTCTTCCCCTCCCCCAGTTCTGCGGCCTCGCTCTTTCTATAAAGAACATGCGATTTTAAAATTATCTTTGCAAAAATAAGAATATGTGTCATAATTATGGAAACGCTGATTAAATAGAATTTTTGTTCTCTAACAAGGAAAGCGAATTTTGGGAAGCGCGCGGTATATATAGACATATATAAGCGTTTCACAAAGTGAGCTTGACGTAGTTAGAGGGCAAAAAGGCATTTAATCAGTGTTTCCATAATCTTTGTCAATTCGCATAAACCGTGTTGACAACGCACTAAATATACGAACACTAAAAAAGGAACTACTATGAATCTCATGAATTTAGTTGAAGAGTTAGCAAAAAATATGCACATAGAAAACGTAAAAAGTGAATATGAAAACGTCATTAGCATGAATTTAGGGGACTTCGAAGTCTTCTTCTCTTATATGGAACAAAGAAAAAACATCATGTTGCATGCTTCCCTTGCTATGCACGACGAAAGTAAACAAGCGCTTTCTTATTTGCTTTCCATGAACAATTTTTATGCACAAACACAGGGGCTTTGCCTTGGTATCGACGGCAAGATTATCACCGCACAACAAAATATTTTTGTGTCCGGCAATGCCCATTCTCCTTTAAGCACTGAGTTATTTTTAGAACAGTGTGAAATGTTTTTCGTGGCGATTTCAAATATTTTGCCTTTTTTAAATGATCCCACACAATTTCAAAAAGCTGTAGATGATGCCGCAAACAATACTTCAAGCACAACGCCATCCACAGAATTTGCACAAGACATTCGCTGTTAGTCACATATATATAAGGATCTTACATGAGCACAACTATCAACAATGCACTCAACTACGTGGTAATATAGACCTTTCGTCCTATGAAGTACGAGATCTCAACCTGCACAAACTCGGTCTATTAGAAAATATCGGTAGAAAAATTATGGACTGCATATCCAGTGTTTTTTCTTCCGAAGCCCGTTATGCCATAGCCTCGCGCAATGCGGAAGTAGCAAGAAAGGTTGCAGACCTTATGCTGTCAACAACCAATCAAACTGGCGGCCCTCAAAACCTTGCCTCGGCACAACGCGTGACACATCAAGGCATAGAAGCCCTCAAAACCAAACTGAGCAATGCGCATGTGGGAGCGCCGCAACGTCAAGCAGCCGCAGCTTTTTTGGACAGTATCCAGCAACAAATCGATGGTGCCGACGCAGAAGCCATTCAGGAATTGTCCGATGGGCTTGAGTCCATTGAAAAAATTCTCTTTACACATGTTGCAGGGCACTCCTCAACCGCACTCAACAAAAGCTTTGCTGACTCCATGAAAGCAGCCTGCATGCGTGGCAGTGCTACAATCTCACTAGGAAAACTGCAAGATGCATTCGCTTCAGGCCTTACTCTTTCGCTCGACGGCACAAAGGTGGATGGTGATAGCGGCGAAGACGCTCTCTCAAACCAACTCAAAAACTTTTTGGGTGACGATTACGAAAAGTGTGTGCCCATATTCACAGAATGCTTCACTCCGTATAAAATCGAAGTATGGGGAGGCAGAAATTTGCCCAACAGCACAGGTGAATGGCGGCCAGTAGACTTGGGGAGACTGGGCATCGTGACGAATATGGAGAATCTCGCTGTCAGCGTGGCGAAAGGCGATGATGGCTATACAGTGAACATTCGTGCGGATATCGGTTTTGAAAATCGGTCTATACGCAATCAACACAAAGAACCATTGCCATTTATCAAGCAAGACTTTACTACACGCTTTCACCTTGGACAAAAGAATATAGACATGCTTTCAGGAATGATGAGCCACGCCGATCCATTTCATAACGTTATAGCCGATACTGTGGCACAGCAGCACAGAAGCGATTTGGGCGCTCACGTTAGCGTGAACCATAAGCTCGAATAACAGGCTGTGCAAACGGCACTCTCCTGCGACCCCATCGTAGCGAGGTACAAAAAGGAAGCAATGCATATTATTTACAGTCCGTCAACCTCAAATACATTAAGGAGATAGTATGGGCATTATTCAGAACACCGGTCAACTTCCGCGACTTGCCAACTTAGCAAATTATGATGTGAAAAACGATCAGCTTCACGGAAGAAATTTTTTACAAAACATCTACCGAAAAATTGTTGATACAATAAGGTGCATTTCCTCTCCTGCCGCGCGGGTTGAGATTGCAGCGCGTAATTCCCAAGTGTGCATGAAAATTGATGCGATGCAACGTGAAGAAATCAACAGAAGCGCAAATTTCTACGGTACCAATCATAGAAGTGTCTCTACGTACTCGGTAATATACGGATAAGCTGCTTTTTACAGCTCTCAGGGGCTGTTCCTAAAGCTTTTTATTTAGAAACAGCCCCAAATTACATTTCATACACCGCGATTCGTAATGTTTTTTACGTCATCCAGCTTGTCTTTTAAGCGGTTTTAAGGAAACGCTGATTGAATAGAATTTTTGTTTTTTAAAAAGAAAAGCGGATTTTGAGAAGCACGCGGTATATATACAATATATAAGCGTGTCGCGAAATGAGCTTGACGCAGTTAGCAGGCTATTGAAAAAATCCATTTTGGGCAGCCCGTTTAAAAAGTGCCCTTTGGAAATAAGGCTGCAAGGAAGCGAAAACAGTCAAGGTGCGCAGACCAACCCAAAGGGCGTCAAAGGCGTAGCCGTGACACGAAGAACGAGTGTTACGGATATCGAGAGCAACGCGCATTAAACATAACAAAGCGATTTGACTTTTTATCCCCCTCCGAAGGGGACGACGCAGATTGCACTTTTTCAACAAGCCGTTAGAGGGCAAGGCATTTAACAGGCTGTTATAGTGCATCAAATTAAAAAGTATCAATATCCAAAGTAGGAACAAACAGCGAG
>CAYJPE010000298.1:0-3128 GCA_964371965.1 uncultured Desulfovibrionaceae bacterium | reverse complement strand
AATCTTTTGGGTTTTGGCACCTGTCCCTTCCTAAGGGGAAAGTTCCCCTTCCCCCCTCAAAAAAAACAAAAAGAAAAAAGGTAAAAAGACTACTTGATCAGCGTTTTTGCTTTATCGGCTTACTGGACAGGTGGTTGCGCTATGTGTTCCCAATAGCTTTTTTCGTTGAGCATATCCCAAAAGCGCTTTTTATCAATTTCCATGATAATGCGCATTTTTTGTGCGCCTTGGGGGCCATTTATAGGAAAAGCCAGTGATTGCCCATACGAAAGGCCAAATTGGTCGTTCACATCCACAAAGGCTGTTACTTCCTTGCTAATGAGAGTGGGGTCGATAAGGATGGCGGAGACGATGACATCCCACACAAAATGCGTAAAGTGTGCATCCTTGCCAAAGCTTACGCCTACATGGGATTTTTCCAAGAGTGCGCCGAGGGCATTGCCTTGAAGTGTTGCCAGAAAGCGGTCATAATGCTGTTTTTCAAAGACAATGTCTTCTGTGACATCGAGTCCGACCACGATTTGTTCTTTAAAGGGTGCGCGCAGGACCATGCGGGCGGCTTCGGGATCAAACCACCAGTTAAATTCTGCAGCGGGTGTCACATTTCCTTGTTTAAAAAAGCTCCCCCCCATATAGATAACCTTTTTCACAAGGGGGACAATATCCGGCGCCTTGCGGATGGCAAGGGCAATGTTGGTGCAGGGGCCTATGACGGCAAGGGTGATTTCGTGTGGATGTTGCCTTATGGTCTTGATGATGAAGTCCACCGCATCTTCTTGAGCGGGCTTGAGTGTGGGGTGCAGGCCATATGTTTCTGCATAAAATGCTTGCCAACTCATGGGCATGGGCAAACCAAAGGAGCCCATCCACACGTCTGTCCCTATGCCAAACATGGTGCGTTCCGTGGCAATATTGGCGTGGCGTTGGGCGCGGAAGGGATATTGTGCGCCAATAAACACGGGCACATCCCGTTCTTGTGCCACGTCAAGTTGATAGAGAGCCGAGGCCGCCCCGCCTGTTGCCCAAGAATTGCCAGTCACCGTTGTCACGCCCACCAAGTCAATACGCGGGTCTGCCGCGAGTAAGAGCATGGCTACACCGTCGTCAAAGGCGTCCACCATGTCGGCGTCAAGAAGAACTTTTTCCTTGATGATTTCTGCGTTGGCTCGTTCTTGTGCGGCAAAGGCCGACGACGTGGACAGGAGCGCAAGGCACAGTGAGCACATGCTCAATACAGTACACAAAGAAAGCATTCGGAAGAGTTGTTTCATAGATGACATCCTTGTTTGTAAGTGAAATTACCGATGAATAACAATGCGCCTTGAACCTGCGGGATTGGCGTATTGTGAGCCAATAACACCTTTTAAATGGTCTTCAATGTACGCGATAAGGACATCACTGTCTAACATAAACATGTCTTTTGTTATGCGTGCATCCTTAAACATAGCCATGCCATCGCCAAATTTCTTCAAGAGAAAATCATGCGAAGCCACGGTGTAGAGCGCGTGTACATCCAAGGATTTTCCATTGATGCGAATATTCTTCACTCTATACGCGCCGTTTACTGCGACAAAGTTATCGTATTCATCCAATTCCACAGAGGAGGGGATGGATGCGTCGATTTCATATGTCATGCCGGAAACATGCAAAAAGCCGCCATCGGAAGCGGGCAGACTTTTTGCCCCCATTTCCAAGGCATCTTTCAAAACCTGCCCCCGTACCTCCGCCGCCACAATGTGGTTGGCAAAGGGATGCACGTCTATGATATCTTGATAGGTTATATCCCCTTTTTCCAAATCGGTACGCATGGAACCGCCGTTGGTAAGAGCCACTTGTGTGTCGAGCAGGGTGCGGTAGGCATCGGCCACAAAGTTGCCCAAGTTCGTTTCTTGGCGCCGCACCAAGGCATACTCCGCACCGCTGGCCACAAGGTCGTACGCACTGTGCGCAATTTTTTCCATCAAAATCTTGGCAAATTTCGCCTTAATTTCATTTACCTTGGCAAGCACATCGGGATCCTTCTTGGTAAAAGAAGGCATGGCACCGCTCGCCCACTGACCTTGCCCGCCCCCCACAAGGAAGGCCGCAATTTGCTCGCCATCCGGCTTTGACGGATCAATCACAATCTTGCCAATGTACATGAGCTTTGTGCCTGTTTGGGAAAGCACCACTTCTTCGCCACCCTTCCCCTTATACACTTCCCCCTCAACAATGGAGTGCGAATGCCCATCAAGCACCACATCAAGACCTTCCACATTGGCGATGAGGTCGGTGGAACGCCACGGTTGAGAGCCTTCATCTATGCCTAAATGTACCACGGCGACCACATAGTCTGCACCCTCTGCGCGCGCTTCGTTCACCACCTTTTGTACGCCGTCATACAGCTCTTGCCCCGTTTCGTCCTCAAGGAAGGTATACACAAAGTTGCCCTTTTCATCCTGAAAATAGCGAACACTGGCCTTTGTCAACGATTCCGGAGTGGTAACGCCCACAAAGGCGATATCGACATCGTTGACAGTGTACATTTTATAGGCAGAAAATACTGGCTTATTATTTAGTAAGTCAACAAAGTTTGCTGAAATAACCTGCGCTTCCATGCTTTTTACCAATTCAAAATAACGCGGGATTTGATAGTCAAACTCATGATTGCCCGGGACAACATAGTCATACCCCACAGCATTCATAAGTTCCACAATGGCTGCTCCCTTGGTGAGCATGGCCACACTGGCCCCTTGAATGGCATCACCTGCATCCACCAAAACAACATTTTCTGCGCCATATGCCGCTTCCATTTCCTTTTTGTAAGCGGCAAGGCCAGCGTACCCCATGTTGTCGTCAATGCCTGCGTGTACATCATTGGTATGCAATATGATAATGGGTTTTTTTGTCGCAGCTGCTGGTTCATTTCTGGCGCAACTTGAAAAAATCAAAAGAAAACAGAACAAGATGAGAGTGAAAGTGCCTTTCTTCATAAGCATATATCTCCGTAAAGTGCGAGTATCGTTTCTTGGTGAACTTGATTTTTCAGGAAACACTGATTCCTTATTCTTTTTTCTTTTTTTCTTTTTTTCTTTTTTATTTTTTTTCTTGAGGGGGGAAGGGGATCTTTTGCCAAAACCCAAAAGATT
>CAYJPE010000297.1:0-3155 GCA_964371965.1 uncultured Desulfovibrionaceae bacterium | reverse complement strand
TTCTTTATTGAAAGACAAAAATTGATTTCATCAACGTTTTCATAAAAATCCGGGCATAGCGTGTATACATTGCATGTAAAATGCCTGTATTTTTTTTAAACTGGAACGTATCTTTTTTACGACAGAAATATATCACATGTCTCCTTTGACTTTATTTTTATAGGGTGTTAGTATGCTTTTGGAAAATGCTGACATGCCGTTGAAAAAGTGCAATTGACGGTACCCTTGATGAGCGGGGAAAAGTAAGCAGCTTATATATGCCTCTGGAAATACTGATTAACTCAAAGCATATATAAAACTTGCTATAAAATAATTCCAGAAAGGAACTTTTCCTATCACAGTGATTAATCAGTGTTTCCCTAATTTTTTACTATGGAGGATTGCATGTCACGTAAAGCATTGATTCAAGATTTTGAAACGCTTTTAGGAAAAGAAAATGTTTTTCATTCAGAGGCAGATAGGCAAAGTTATGCTTATGATTCCGCTGTGCTCAATCAAGTTATCCCTTCCTTTGTTGTACGCCCCACAACAGCTGAAGAGCTAGGCGCGTGTGTTCTGAAGCTTTACGAAGAAGGCGTGCCCATGACCGTACGTGGGGCGGGTACGAACCTTTCTGGTGGCACTATTCCAGACAGCACCGAGAGCGTTGTTATTCTGACAAATGGCCTTACAAAAATTCTTGAAATCAATACAGAAGACTTGTATGCCATCGTGGAGCCCGGTGTAATAACGGCACACTTTGCGGCAGAAGTTGCCAAAAAAGGCTTATTTTACCCTCCCGATCCCGGTTCACAGGCAGTTTCTACCATGGGGGGAAATATTGCAGAAAATGCCGGTGGTTTGCGCGGTCTGAAATATGGTGTCACAAAGGACTATCTTATGGGTCTGGAATTTTTTGACGCCACAGGGGCGATGGTAAAATCCGGCTCTCGCACCGTCAAATGTGTTACAGGCTATAATTTGGCCGGACTTTTGGTACAGTCTGAAGGCACACTTGGTGTGATTTCTCAAGCGATTTTCAAGCTTGTACCGCCGCCCAAAGCCAGCAAAGCGCTCATGGCAGTCTTTGATACAATGCAAGGCGCTGCCGAGGCTGTTGCCGGTATCATTGCCGCTCATGTGGTGCCTTGTACCATGGAACTTTTGGACAACAATACCATTGTCCGCGTTGACGATTACACGAAGGCCGGCCTGCCACGTGATGCCGCCGCCATATTGCTTATTGAAGTGGATGGACACCCCGCCCAAGTCATAGACGAAGCAGCCGCCGTGGAAAAAGTGTTAAAAAAATGTCACGCAAAGCATATACATGTGGCGAAGGACGCCGCCGAAAAAACAAAGCTTTGGGAAGCACGACGCTTGGCCTTGCCCGTGTTGGCGCGTAGCAAGCCCACGACAGTCCTAGAAGATGCCACCGTTCCCCGCTCAAAAATCCCTGCCATGATGCAAGCCATCAGCGATATTGCCACCAAGTACAAGCTTGAAATAGGTACCTTTGGTCATGCCGGTGACGGCAATTTGCATCCCACCATTTTGTGCGATAAGCGCGATGAGCAAGAATTTCATCGGGTGGAAGAAGCCGTGGACGCCATTTTTGATGTGGCTCTAAGCCTTGGTGGCACACTTTCTGGCGAGCATGGTATTGGTACGGCAAAGGCCAAGTGGATGGAAAAGGAAACATCGCGCGGTACGATTCTTTTCTCACAGCGCTTGCGTAAGGCTCTTGATCCCAAGGGGCTGCTCAATCCCACCAAACTCATAGGCATATAGGGGGCGTCCATGACAAAGTTGCAACGCCTTGCAAAGCAGCTCATGGCTTTGGACGATCGTATTATTGCGTGCATGAAGTGCGGTCTGTGTCAGGCGGTATGTCCCACTTATGGCGCCAGTATGATGGAAGCGGACGTGGCGCGGGGAAAATTGGCGCTCATAGACAATTTGGCGCACGAACTCATCAAAGACCCCGAAGCCGTGGCAGACAAACTTGGGCGATGTCTTTTATGCGGTTCGTGCGAAAAAGCGTGCCCTTCCGGTGTCAGTATTATGGATATTTATCTTGAAGCTCGGGAAATTATCCATAACTATTTGGGTCTACATCCTCTCAAAAAAGTCATTTTCCGAACCTTGTTAGCCAAACCCACGGTCTTTAACGTGCTTATCCGCACGGGCGCGCCGTGTCAATCGCTCTTATTTCGCAATGCGCATAATGTACAGAAAACGAGCCGCGCATCCTTACTCGACCCTCTTTTGGGGAACCGTTACATTCGACCATTGGCAAAGACCCCTTTGCATGCCAAACATGGCGCTGTCAACATATCTGCCGGTAGGAGCAACCTCACTGTGGCTTTTTTTCCGGGCTGTCTTGGGGATAAAATGTACACAGCCATGAGCGAGGCATGCCTTAAGGTGCTTTTGCATTACGGTGTGGGTGTGTTTATGCCAAAAAAACTTGCTTGTTGCGGCATTCCTGCCATCAGCTCCGGTGACATTGAAGGGATGATTGCGCAAACTAAGGCGAATCTTAAAGTGCTGGCGGAAAAAAACTTTGATTACATCATCAGTCCTTGTGGCTCTTGTACGTCTACCATTAAAGAAATGTGGCCGCGCTATGCCATACGTATGGGGCCGGAAGAGCGCTATCTTATAGAAAAAATCGCCCCTAAGGCCATGGATATTACAGCCTTTCTTGTGGATATCTTAAAGATTAAGCCTCAAGGATTTAAAGGTGCCGGAGATCCCGTAAAAGTAACGTACCATGATCCTTGTCACTTGAATAAATCTCTTGGAGTGGCCACGCAGCCGCGCGCCATGATTGCATTGAGCCCCAATTATAGTTTGGTAGAAATGGCTGAAGCAGACCGCTGTTGCGGTTGTGGTGGTTCGTTCAATCTTTTCCATTATGATTTTTCGCGAAAAATTGGGCAGCGTAAGCGTGATAATATTGTTGCCAGTGGAGCGAATATGGTGGTGACGGGTTGCCCTGCGTGCATGATGCAACTTGAGGACATGTTGTCACAAGGGGGCGACAATGTCTCTGTGAAGCATTGTATTGAAATATACGCTGAATCTCTTTAGGCGCTGTCGTCAAATGCGCCTTTTCGGTTATCTCTGCGTCAGACTTCGCTTGCTTTTTCAGTCAAATACCATAAGAGTAT
>CAYJPE010000296.1:0-3157 GCA_964371965.1 uncultured Desulfovibrionaceae bacterium | reverse complement strand
GGAAGCTTTTGGGTTTTGGCAAAAGATCCCCTTCCCCCCTCAAAAAAAATAAAGTTTGTTTAAAATATGATGCATATGCTTGACAAAGCTAAAAGACTGTTTTACTGACAAAATATGTTTATGAAGCAGCGTGTTTGTTCAAGGTATTCTTTGCCGCAGATGAGGCGCTGGTCATGTAATTTTTTCTTTGAGGTTTATGGTACTGCTATGAAAAGGACGTTTTGTGTTTTTTTCGTGTATGTCTGCTTGTTTCTCTTCCTGCCTGCCTCCAGCTTTGCGGATAGGCATATGCCCGAGGGGCGTGTCTTGAAGTTTGGCTATCTTCCTGGCTATGGCTTTTCTTTGCGCAATTTAGATGTGGCCAGCTCGCGTGGCTTTATCCACCAACTTTTGAGTCGCATGGAAAATTATACCCACTACAATTTTGAATTCACGCCTTATCAAACCCCCAATGCCTTGCTTCGTGCCCTTGAACAGGGTGACATAGATGTTGCGGTACCACTTACGAAAACCCCTGAGCGAGAGGAAAAATTTTTATTTGGGCGCGATGTTATGGGCACCGGCCATCTTATGCTTGTCTCCAAGGGGAAGGACTATGGCTATTACAGAGACCCTGCTGAAATTCACGGCAAGACTGTCGCCTCTTATGAGGAAAGTATTAAAGAAATAACCCTGAACGCGTATTGCGAGCAGCATGGCCTTGATGTGACCTATGTGCGCGGTAATATGCTTGATTACCACACTCTCGACGCAGACTATTATTTAATCTCAAGCCTTACGGATGCGTTTCAAAACTATGACTCTGTGTTCAGCTTGGGACGTCATAACTACCATCTTGTGTTTCGTCATGATTCCTTGGCTTTGGAGCGTCATTTGCATCTTGTTTTACAAAAAACTGTGCTGGCTGACGATGCGCTTTTACCAGAATTATTTTTACAATATTATGGAAAAAATATTGCTCGACGGGATTTAACACAGGAGGAAATGTCTCTTCTTGAAGGAAAAACCTTCAGTGTGGGCTATCTGGAAGGGCATGAACCTGCGCAATATACCGACAAGGAAGGAAACGCTGCCGGCATGATGGTGGATATCATGAACTTGTTGGCACAGCGCTATGGTTTTCGTGTCAATTATGTCGGCTATTCCTTAGATGATCCGCCGGAATATCATGAAAGCTTCGATTTATTACTTTCAATAGTAGGCACATATGCCCATGAACGGGAGTTTTACAAAGACACGGAAGCCTATTTAACGCGCTCGTTCATGCTCATGACATCCAAGGAAAATGCGTATGTGGAGGATTTTTCTCATCAAAACATTAACATTGGCATGTTGCAATATCTTTCTGTGGATCTTTTTGATGTGCTGAACGAGTATCCGCGCGCAAATCTGTCTGTGTACACGTCTTTGGACGCGCTTTTGCGTGATTACGATAATGACTATATCGATGCCATGCTTTTGTCGGACGCAGGGCTCAACTACCTCTCAAAGCGCTATGGCGACGATTTGATTACCCTTGGCAACAGTCTCAACTTGCCCTTTAAGCTTTTTGTATCGCGCAAGTTACATCCTTCCTATGTCACTGTTTTTAATGTGATTTTTGATTACATCACCCCCGATGAGTTTGAAGAAATTCTTGCAGCGCAATCATTGCGCTATGCGCCCATCTTTTCT
The DNA here is from genome assembly GCA_964371965.1 of uncultured Desulfovibrionaceae bacterium. Taxonomy (GTDB): domain Bacteria; phylum Desulfobacterota; class Desulfovibrionia; order Desulfovibrionales; family Desulfovibrionaceae; genus CAYJAD01. The sequence continues at coordinate 1,483 of CAYJPE010000296.1, read as the reverse complement.
GTCCAAGAATTTGTGCATCAGTATGCGTATGAAATTGGTATGCTTGTGTGTTTTTTCCTCGCTATGCTTTGTTTCATGGTATATTTTCTCGACAATCGAAAAAAACTGGCCGTACTGAATGTCTTGCGTTACGATAAACTCACAGGCTTTATGACGCATTCTTATTTTGAGCAGGTAGTTTCGCAAAAAATGGAGACGGCACAGTGTGGCGAATATGCTCTGATTGCGGTGGATGTGGATTCTTTTAGCGCTATTACAACACACTATACCTATGAACGAACCCATGAAATTTTGCATATGATGTCGCAATTGTTAAACACACACTTGAAGGGTGAGGATGGAATTATTACAAGAACATCTGACGATAATTTTCTTCTCTTGCGAAAGCATATACCGGCGCTTGAGGCTTTGTGCGCAGTGAATACACATATTGTGCCGCAGATGGTGGCAGCCTTGGGTGAAGGCTATCCTTTATCATTGTCCTTGGGAATTTATCCTGTTGAAGACTGCAAGGAACAAGTAGTCATAATGGTTGACAGAGCCAATGTGGCGCGCAATAAAGGAAAAAATGAATGCCGCACAACGGCCTATGTATTTGATGACAATATGAAGGATGAATACGGCACACGGCTTCAGATTACCTATAGTATGGAAAATGCCTTGAAAAATGAAGAATTTTTCTTGGTATTTCAACCAAAAATCGATTTTAAGACATTGCGCGTGAAGGGAGCCGAAGCCCTTGTGCGCTGGCAAGCAACGACGGGGGAAAGGATTTACCCCAATGCATTTATTCCCGTTTTTGAGGAAAACGGTTTTATTTACAAGCTTGACATGTATGTGTTCAAAAAAGTGTGCGAATTTTTGCAAAAACACCAACAATATACGAAAAATCAAATTATTTCCGTGAATATTTCCAGCAGAACCATGCTTGAATCCTCTCTTGTGGGTACCCTTAAAATGATTGTGGATAAGTATCGTATAGATCCACGTACAATAGAGCTTGAAATCACCGAAAGCGCCATGTGCGAAGCCTTTGCTGAAACGAAGATCAATGATTTTCAGGCCATAGGCTTTTCCGTCTCCATTGACGATTTTGGGGCTGGGGTGTCTTCCTTAAATCGCCTTGGCAGCATGCATGCCAATGTTTTAAAGCTTGATAAAGCGTTTTTGGATGTCTGTGACGACAACGTTCGCGGAAAAGTGGTGGTGCAAGATACCATTGCCATGGCAAAACGTCTTGATATGCTCGTTGTGGCAGAAGGGGTGGAAACGAACACGCAGGCGCATTGGCTGCGCGAACTGGACTGTGATGTGGCGCAGGGCTATTATTTTTCTCAACCTCTTTCCCAAGAAGATTTTTTAAATTGCCTCGTGACGAATAAGCTCTATAGTTTACCTAAGGAAAATTGATGCAATAAAAATGTTACTGTAAAAGAATGTCGAAAAAGCACTGTTCCTCTCTCAGTGAAAGAAGAAGAGTTAA
>CAYJPE010000295.1:0-3163 GCA_964371965.1 uncultured Desulfovibrionaceae bacterium | reverse complement strand
TCTTTTGGGTTTTGGCAAAAGATCCCCTTCCCCCCTCAAGAAAAAAATAAAAAAATAAAATAAATAAAATAAAATAAAAAATAAAAAAAACAAAAAACAAAAAAAGAACCCCATGAACATCGCATATCACGGTTTTTGCTTGGCAGAAGGCTTAAAAGCACTCGGTACCACACTCCTTCCCCTCGTACCGGACAAGACCATAAACATACATGAAGCCCTTGCCCGCTGCAAAGCCACACATGGGCAGCCACACATGGTGCTTGTGGAGTTTCTTGGGAATTATCCTTGGAAAACCGATGATTTGCCTAGCATTTTGCACTCTGACCTGCCCTTTGTCATCTATGCTGCCGACGCCCCGCTCAACATGTTCTATTTACAATATCTTCTCACATTCTTTGACTATGTCTTTGTCGACCAACGCGCATCTGCACACGCCTTGCGCCAAAAAGGCATAGACGCTCATTGGCTTCCCCTCTGCGTGGATTCCGCGTGCTTTCGCCCAAAAAGCCCGAAGCAGCATGGCATAAGCTTTGTGGGTCGCACAAACAAGGAGCGTCTTAAAAGGCAAAACATCCTTCATGTTCTCACGCAAGCCTTCCCCCAAAAAAGTGACTTTGCCATATTTCAAGACCTGAGGAGTGACGAAATGCAGGATGTCTTTGCCGCGTCACAGGCCACGCTCAATGAAAATCTCTTTGACGGGCTCACATGGCGCGTGCTCCAAGCCCTCGCTTCCGGTACGCTCTTACTCACAGAGCACGGCGCGGACAGCCTTGACGCCTTGTTCACAAACAACGAAGACCTTGTAAGTTATACGCCGAGCACGCTTGTACCCCTTGCCCAAGATATTTTGCAACATCCCCAAAAATACGCACACATTGCCAAGCGTGGGCAAGCAAAGTGTCGCCAATACCACACAGCCACCGTGCGCGTGCAAGAGTTGTGGCAATGTCTGTGTGACGCAAACACCATCCCGTGGCAGGGCACACTTGCAGAACATCCCCCACATTTCAAAAAAAACGCCTATTTCATACGAAAAAAGCGTCATATTCTGGCAACACAGGAAGGGCAAGAAAGTCTGAACGAACACCATTCTTCGGACAGCCAATATACGCACTCGCTGCACAATGAACAAGAATGGTACGCCGCCTGCGCCACATTTCACCACGTCCAACGCTTTGGCGGCTCCTACGTCAGCGCCATGACCCGCCTGCACGCCCTCACCCACGAGGCACAGCCCTCCCTACTCTTGGCACAGGCACATCACATGCTTGGCGTCATTCATGCGGGGCGTGCCGCCGACGGACACATGTCTGATCTCGCCGAGGCGCATTTTCACTCGGCTTTGGCAACATTGGCACATCTTGCAAAAACGGATGCCGCTATGGACGACGAGAGCAGTATTGAGCAAAACGATGCGCAGCATATGGACATACGCACACAAAAAGTCCTGACATCGTGCGCCTTGTGTGTGCTGAATGTGCGCCAAAAAGCCTATGCCAAGGCCGCCTATGCACTCGAAAACGCCTCCGCCCATATGCAACACATATCGCGCACACACATAAAGCTGCTCTTTCCGCGCCACCGTTGGCCTCTAGACAGTCCGTCGGAAGTTGCGTATAAAAAAATAGAAGCAAGTCTTCTGTTTGCCACGGCACAAATATATGCGCATCTTGGACACATTTTTGAACTTGGCTATCAAAAAACGCAACATGCTTTGCCCAACACAGCCATAGCGCTTGGCCTTGCCGCATGGCGCATTGGGCAAAATACGTCTATTCTGGACTTTCTCTTGCCACTTGTGCGCGTTGCCGGTGTGACGGCGCAACTCCTCCCCGAGTTTTTGGCTGCATGTGCTGCAAAAAAGGTTTCAAAAACACAAGAAAAGCACCTCATGGCCTTGGCGCATGAAGTGTATTATACGCAATGCTTGGCGTGAATCATTGCTACGAGTAGTGTGTTTTATCTATATGTATGTTTTTTAAAAGCATGTGGGGGGCGTGTGCCCTTTAGGGTGAAACTTTTTTTGGGAAAAAAAAGCTTTCCCCCCACACCATCGCTGCTCTCGATGCCCGTACGCCTCGTCCCTCGGCTACGGTCACGCCTGCGGCGCCACCAGGTCGGCCCCTTCAAAAAAACCAATAGGTTCGCGTGCATGCCAAAGTTTTTTTTGCTTGGGAAAGAAGAAAGTAGTGTGTGGCGCATGGAAACATGCATAGAATGAAATCAGAGCTTTTAGATTTGACAAGGTACAAGCCTCTTCACCCACCCCAAACCCTTAAAAGAGTCCACATGCACAGACCGGCACGACGCTTTACATGAGGAATATCTATGGAACTCGAACTGTTGACAATTGTATTATGCGCCCTTGCCTTTCTTGTGGCCGGATTTGTGGATGCCATCGCCGGTGGCGGCGGGCTTATCACCATTCCCTCTCTTATGCTCTTTCACATTCCGCCGCACTTCGCCTTGGGAACCAATAAATTTGCCTCCATGCTTGGCTCTTTTACGGCAATTTGGCCATTTTTGCGCAACAGGCTCATTGTCATGACGCTCATCCCTTGCGGCTTTGCCGGCGCCTTTGTGGGCGGCATAGTTGGCTCATGGTTGGCTTTGCAGGTGGAAGAAGCGCTTCTTGGCAAAATTATGGCGCTCCTCCTCCCCATCGGGCTCGTCTGCTCGCTCTTTGTGGGGCGTGTCTTGCGCGAAGAACAAGAACTTTTCAATAATACACATAAAATACACGTACTGCTGATTGGCCTTGCCATAGGCACCTATGACGGCTTTTTTGGACCCGGCACAGGCAGTTTTTTCATCCTTGCACTCCACGCCATACTGGGCATGGGACTTGTCAAAGCCTCCGGTACCACAAAAGTCCTCAACCTCGCCTCCAATGCCGGCGCACTGGCAGCCTTCGCCTCAGGCGGTGCCGTACTATACACGCTTGCCATTCCCTGCGCCATTGGCAGCATTATCGGCAATCAATTGGGTGCCAGGCTAGCCATAAAAATTGGTGTCAATGCCGTACGACTCTTCTTGTACATCGCCTTGGCTCTGCTTTTTTTGTCACTCTGTTATCGATACTTTATGTAAGGAAGCTCTGATTTATTTATTTTTATTTTTTTCTTGAGGGGGGAAGGGGATCTTTCCCCTTAGGAAGGGA
>CAYJPE010000294.1:0-3167 GCA_964371965.1 uncultured Desulfovibrionaceae bacterium | reverse complement strand
GCCGAAGGCGTAGCCGTTACACGAGGAACGAGTGTTACGGATATCGAGAGCAACGCGTATTAGCCATACATAAGCGCTTTGACTTTTTATCCTCGCTCCGAAGGGGACGCCGCAGATGGCACTTTTTCAACAGGCTGTTATGCATGCCCTGCGCGTTTGGAGTTTGCAACAGACTGTTTAGCGTTTTTGCAATACCGCACGTTTAAGTTGAAGGAACAGTTCGTTAAAATCAATGGGTTTGCCGACGTGCGCGTTCATGCCCGCTTGCAAGCATGCTTCCACATCTTCACGGAAGGCATTTGCCGTCATGGCAATGATGGGAACGGTGCGCGCATGCTCATTGTCAAGAGCTCGAATGCGCCTGGTGGCTTCATAGCCGTCCATTTCCGGCATTCGTATATCCATAAGAATGAGGGCATAACGTTCTGGATTTGCAGAAAATTTTTCGAGCCCTCGCAAGCCATTTACGGCCACATCAATGGTAGCACCTGTATCTTCAAGGAGCGCCATGACGATTTCTTGATTTATTTCTATGTCTTCCACAATCAGAATTGTTTTGTCGTGCAAGTCAAGTGTTTCGATCTGTTCTGCTTCCAGAGTTTCTTCATAAAGTGCCACGCCTTTATCGTCAGGCCTGTTGCACGGCAAGACAAAGGCAATACATGTTCCTTTTCCTTCTTCAGAGTGGAAGGTAATGACGCCGCCCATAAGTTCAATAATCTGCTTGCAAATGGCAAGTCCCAAGCCTGTGCCGCCAAATTTATGGGATATGCTGCTATTTGCCTGTTGAAAAGGCTGGAAGAGCAGTTTTTGTTGCTCTGCAGAGACGCCCATGCCTGAATCTGTCACAGAGAGATGGATGTGGCATTGCTTATCGTCGGAGGCCATAAGGTTGGCTTTTAAGGCTATGTTTCCCCCTTCGGGCGTGAATTTTTCTGCATTGGAGAGAAAGTTTGTGATCACTTGCGCCACGCGCTGTTCGTCAGAAACGAGGCGAGCCGGGATGCGCGGATCCACTTCTGTAGTGAAAAATTGTCCTTTGTCTGCCATGCGAAAACCGATAACATTGACAATGCGCCGGATGGTTTGAGCAAAGTCAAAGACACCTAGGTTGATGTCAATTTTATTGGCTTCTATTTTAGACATATCCAACACATCATTGATAATGGCTAAAAGATGGCTGGAGGCCGTTTCGATTTTTGCGATGCAGGCCAGTGTTTTTTCGGGCTCGTTTGATTCCTTCGCAATTTTTGCCATGCCGATGATGGCATTCATGGGGGTGCGCATTTCGTGGGACATGTGTGCCAGAAAATGGGTTTTTGCTTGGCTTGCGTTCTTTGCCTCATCGGCGGCATGGGCGAGACGTATGTTATTTCTGTGTAATTTTCTGCGTAAGCGTTGGATAGTTATGGCAAGAACGCCCAATTCGTCATGACGGTCACAGCCATAAATGGCATGCGGTTTTTTTATTTGTGTCGTGTGAATATGCAATTTTGCGTTGTCATGTTCATTTGTGTGCAAGCGTAAGCTCCGTACCATGTGTGACAAGGGCACAAAGAGAAGAGCGCGACTTGTAACAGTCACTATAATAGTGAACACCAAGAACAATGCTACGGCTATCCACAAAATGGGCATGAAGTTGCTTAGCGAAAAAAGTGAGGCTGTACGGAAAAACGTGACAACAATCCAGTCTGTCCCCTCGATGGGGGAAACAGCGGCATATGTATAGGTGCTGTCCTCAGGCAATGTGACCACTTGTGGCTTGTGCTCGGCAGTGAAATAGCTTTCCATGGACGCTTGTTGTTGCTTTATGGCGTCGGTCAATATGGGATAGGAAAAAATATCTTCAAATTTGAGAGTGCTGTTATCAATAAATTTTTGATTTTGGGCGGCGCTATCCATTTGCACGAGGCTGTGTCGGTCCACAACGACGCCGCGAATATCTTCCACATCATATTGGTCAAAAGCAGATTCTAAAATTTGATCAAAGGGAACACCCGTACAAAGAACACCTAGGGCTTCTCCCGTGGGCGAAAGTACTTTATGGTTGATCCATACAAGGGTTCTGCGCAATATCTTGTCCGTATCCACATTGAGCATGTAAGGTTGATTTGCCACAAGCGTGTCAAAGTACCACGAGTCGTCGGGATTGTCCGGACTGACAAAGGTGGTGCTTTGGAATGTTTCAGAGCTTGTTGTGCGATCGAAGTTGAACTCTCTGCCCGAGGATTCTATGCCAAAATAAAGAATGCCATTGTTGAGCATGTTAATGAAATTCTTCATGGTTAAAAAGGCAGTTTCTTTTTTGACGGAGTCATATTCGTCGGCAAACCAATCTACAATAGGCAAAGAGTGTGCTGCAGAAGTCAAGATTCCGATATCTTTGTTGAGCTGTGAATTGAGCACAGCCGTGGTTTTGAAGGAATACAGCTCGGCGTAATCTTGTGCAATGTCGTGGGTTAAATCATTGACAACATTGTAAGCAAAAAAAGTGAGTGCCGTTACAAGCAGTATGGATGCGCATATAGTGATGAGATTAAAGTGTAATTCTATATTGTGGCGCAAGCCAGTGATGCGCGAAATGAAACTTCTTTGCATATACTTCTCATGGATAAAAAACACTAAAAATAAATCGTTTTTTCGAACAGTTTTTTCGTTTCCATAAAGAAGCGTTGGTTGGACTGCTTTTTTGGTAAGTGCCGTGCGTAGACTCTCGTGGTGAAAGCTTCATATCAATCATACGTATCGAAAGCTTATCAAAAGTCGTTAGGGAGACGTTGATTAAATAGATTTTTTGCTCTCTAACAAGGAAAGTGAGCTTTGGGAAGCGCACGGTATATATTGACATATATAAGCGTTTCACAAAGTTGGCTTGGCGCAGTTAGAGGGCAAAATGGCATTTAATCAGCGTTTCCTTAAGATTTGAAAACAAAGTCAAAGCAGTCCCAGAGAGGAAAAACGTTTAAGCCAGCGCCTCTTTAAACAGATGGTAACAAAAATGTTTCTCACTTTTACCGTACTAAGATATAAATAACAAGAAAAAAAATCGCTTCTAAGAAGAACGTTCAGGTCATTATCATTTCATTTTTTGTGGGGGAGTACGGGGAAAACTTTTGCTAGGGAAACGCTGATTAATTATTTTTCTTGAGGGGGGAAGGGGATCTTTT
>CAYJPE010000293.1:0-3169 GCA_964371965.1 uncultured Desulfovibrionaceae bacterium | reverse complement strand
CTGCATTAGCTTGTCATTGGAGAAAACACACAAAAACACAACTGTAGTACTAGCAAAAAAGCAGGGGTTGACCGTAAGCGAAAAATGGCCGCTATGGATCCAGAATATCATGCACACCTTATGCGCAACTTTCAAGAAAATTAAGACGCTCTTGCCCTGTTTCTTTGCACTGACGTGTTTGACAAAAAACGGCAAAGGGGGTAAGACATATTCAGGTGTCTCATGCGTGTCATTATTTCCCACATCTCTTTTTGGAGGCATAGTTGTTATGTTTCATGGTGTGCTACAGACCATACGTGTGATTATACTATGTGGCTTGATATATCTGTCAATGTTTCTACCTGATACTTTCTCCCATGTTTTTTCCCCGTATTTTCCCCATTCACTTGTACATATGGGCTCTTCTTTTGCGGCGCAAATACCAGCGTCCGGCTCTTCATCTTCTCACGAGGCGCAAAATACGGTACACTCTTCAGCGCAAGTAACACCCCAAGACGCAGGGGAGTTAAATGTGCGAGAATCCTTTATGGGAGATCATGACTCAACATTGCACGCGTTTTTTCATGCCTATGAAGTGCCCTTGCTACTCCTTGTCATATTTATCGGCATGGCGCACTTTACCACATGGTATATTATTGATAAGCGTAAAAAAAAGAAATTGTTACGGCATTTGCATGTGGATTCGCTCACAGGGCTTGCCACGGAATATAAATTCACCGAAATTGTTGAAGATCATTTGAAAGAAGCAAAACCCGGCCAATACGTGATTGAAAGCATAGATATTGACAATTTTAATCTTGTTAACCAAAACTATGGGCACAAAAAGGGTTCGGAGCTCTTGGTACAAGTGGCCAAAAACTTGTGCGAAATATACCATATGGCCATTTCTATGGCACGTTTTCGCGATGACCTTTTCTTCATCTTTCGCTATTGCCCCGAAGACAGGTCGCTTGTGGAAAAAAACGTGGCTTGCATGAAAAAAATTTCTTGCGATGCCCAAGATATTTTGTGCACAAGTTTTACTTTGAGCATGTCAAAGGGATCCTACATCATAGATAATCCCACACTCTCTCTTTCTCAAATGAAGACCTATTGTAAGGTAGCACGCTTGCGTGGCAAGACTACCTATGGCTTTACCAATACGCTCTTTACTCAAGAGATGGAAAGCTTGTTGGACATGCGTACCCGCATTTTGCACCACATGGAATCTGCCATTGCCCAAAAAGAATTTGTCGTCTTTTTTCAGCCGAAAGTGGGCATTAAAGATCAGGCCATTATTGGCGCGGAAGCTCTTGTACGCTGGCAAACTCGGGACGGCGTGATGATTGGCCCGGACAACTTTATTCCCATGTTTGAAGAAAATGGCTTCATTGCCCGCCTTGATTATTATGTTTTTGAAATGGTGTGCCAGTATATTACGGAATACAGAGAGCTGTTGCCCATCCCCCCCATTGCCGTCAACTTGTCCGGCCTGTCTGTCATTAATCGTACCACCGCCAGCATATTGCAAGGCCTTATCCTGAAGTATGGCATTTCAAGTAAGGACATAGAAATTGAAATTACGGAAAGCGCCATGGTGAGTGAATCCGATGATTTTTTGTACAGGATTCACGATTTAAAACATATGGGCTTTTCCATTGCCCTTGACGACTTTGGTATAGGTGTCTCATCGCTCAATCGTTTGCGCACCTTACCGCTTGATGTGGTAAAGCTCGACAAAAGCTTTTTGGATGCCAATATGGAAAAAGCACGAAACACCACCGGCGGAAACAGTGCGAAGGGCTGTGCCATTGTGCGCCATGTGGTGAATATGCTCAAGGATATCGGTATAAAAACTGTGGCAGAAGGTGTGGAAACAGAAGACCATGTGCACTGGATCACAGATGTGGGGTGTGACATTGCACAAGGCTATTTTTTCAGCAAACCGCTTACAGGCGAAGACTTTTTTGCTTTACTCAAAAACGACGCGCCGTTTGCGCGCCAAAAAGCCCATGAGCAACTTGTACGCTTACAGTCTCAAGTGCAGCGATAACAAGCCCTTGACAGACTGTTGTGCAAACGTTCGTGCCTTGTGAGTCTATATAAGCAAGTATTTGCTGGCAAAACTTATACGCAGAAGACAACAACTATAATAAAGGAGATTTTATGCGCTTTATAACACATATTCTTTTTTTGAGTCTTGCCTTTCTTACAGGCTGTGCCAGCGGTTTTGAAGAAAATTATCAACCCGTACACGCCAATGAAATGGGGAGCGCCGCTATACAGCCGTGCTTGTCCACCAAGGTAGAGAAGATGCCTCTCCATGAAAGCATTGATGAAGCAAAAGCCCGTATGGCAGAGCAGGGCTATATACTCATAGGAGAAGCCCAGTGGGAAAGCACCATGGATGAAAGTGCGCAAAGCGCCCGTGACCAAGGCAAAAAAGTAGGTGCCTGTGTCGTTTTGTGGCGCAGAGTTGAGGCTGGCCTTGTGCATACCACACAGACAGTCACTGAGCATATTCCGGGATATAGTACAACAGTGACCGTCAAAGGCAGTCATGGCAACGAAAGGAAAACAATTGATGTGGCTGGTCGCACCGTATATCACGAAGAACCTGTCGTTTATCAGCGCTATGATTTTCTAGGTCTATTTTTTGGGAAGTTGCAAGGGTATTCCGGTTCGAACCTTGGCGTGGACGGCAAGGCACCGAGCACCGCTTACATGATACACAATGACAGCCGCAGGGGCTTTCTGGTGACAAGTGTGCAACGCAATAGCCCTGCTTTTATAGCAAATATTTTCCCCGGTGATGTGATTTTGGCGGTAAATGGCAAAGATGTTGTTTATGGTGTCCCTTTTACCTTTGACAGCACTCAAGAAAATGTGGTGCTCCTGGACAGAAATGGGAAACTGATGGAGAAAAAAACTGCACCTTCCTATATGGTATATCCTTAGCAAGCTATTGAAAAACGCCATTTTTTGACAGTTAGTTCAAAAAGTGCCCCTCTGCAAAGGTCGCATGGAAGCGAAAAACGTCAAGGCGCACGGTGTATTAACCCACTTGAACCAGAAAATTTTTCAAAGCATTTTCTCCAACTCACCAAGGGCCATTGCTCCGTTTCCGGGGCAATGGCCTAGGTAGTGTCTACACGAGTGCCTTTTCGGTTATCTCTGCGTCAGATTTCAC
>CAYJPE010000292.1:0-3183 GCA_964371965.1 uncultured Desulfovibrionaceae bacterium | reverse complement strand
CAAAGGCCAGAGAGAATGTTGGAAAGAAGGAGAAGACAGTCATGGATAAAAAACATATATGCAGGCGGTCGCTTTTAAAGGCCGCAGGGCTTGGCGCTGTGGGCGGCAGTTTATATTCTTTGGATGTTTTTTCCGGAAAATCAGACGCGCCGCCACCATCTAAAGAGGCCATGACTTTACATACCAATCCGCGCAATGGCGATACAGTCTCTGCCCTTGGCTTTGGCTGTATGCGCCTGCCCATGCTCAGCGAGGCCACATCGCCCATGGGCACTGAAATTGACGAAGACGCCTTTTTTGATATGGTGGATTATGCCCTTGCCCAAGGCGTCAACTATTTCGACACGGCCTATGGCTATCACAGCAGAGCGTCACAAGTCATGGTGGGCAAGGCGCTCAAGCGCCACCCGCGGGAGAGCTTCTTTCTTGCCACAAAAATGCCCGGCTATCTCAGCCCAAGCCTTGCCGAGGCCAAGGATATTTTCCTTGAGCAGCTTGAACACTGTCAAGTAGAGTATTTTGATTATTACCTTTTGCACAATATGTCGTAACTTGACGCCTACAAAAGAACCTACGAACAAGAAGGGGTGCTCGACTTTTTGTTTGAACAGAAAAAGGCGGGGCGCATTCGCAATCTTGGCTGGTCTTTTCACGGTGACAAGGCCATGTTGGAACATCTCTTAAATTGCGGCGTGGATTGGGATTTTGCCATGGTGATGCTCAATTACCACGATCTCCTCTATGAAAATCGCCGTCCGCGCTGGCTCAATATTGAACCTGCCCCTGCAAAGTGGATGTATGAAAAGCTTGTGGAAGCCAACTTGCCACTGGTTGTCATGGAGCCGCTTCTTGGTGGTCGCCTTGCCCGTTTGAATAAAAAAACCTTGGAAGTGTTGCAAACAGAACAGCCGGAAATGAGCGGCGCTTCGTGGGCGCTTCGCTACGCCGGCACACTGCCCAATGTACTCACCGTCCTCAGCGGCATGACCTATATGGAGCACATGCAGGACAATGTACGCACCTTTGCGCCCCTTATGCCCCTGTCGGCAAAGGAGCAGGATGTTTTAAAAACAGCGCTCACGCACTTTCTCACAGCGGACAATATCCCGTGTACGACCTGCGGCTACTGTATGCCGTGCCCTTATGGCGTGGATATTCCCTCAGTTATTCTCCACTATAATACATGCATAGACTTTGAGCAGCTTCCCAAAGATAGCCTTGACCCCAACTTTGCCGCGGCAAAGCGTGCCTACTTGGTGAGTCAAGCGCGCAAAATAAAAGCTTTTCAAGGGTCAGCACATTGTACGGGCTGCGGCGAATGTTTAAAAAAATGCCCGCAGTTTGTGGATATTGTGGCAGAAATGGCACGAATCAGCGAGTTTAACGAGCAATTGATTTTAAAGGGTTAACGATGTTTCGTATGTTTCGCAGAATGGCTGCCTTGTGCTTTTTTACAGCCATTTCTCTTCTTTTTGTGGATGTGAGCGGTGCGCTTGCGCCCGCATGGGCTGTTTTGGCAAAGCTGCAGTGGGTGCCAGCTCTTTTTTCGGGAAGTGTGTTTATTATTGGGGCATTACTTGCTTTAAGCCTGCTTCTTGGGCGCGTGTATTGTTCCGTCATATGCCCCTTGGGCGTTTTGCAAGATGTTTTGGCGCGCGTAAAACGTAAAAGGCGCTATGTTCATAAAAACGCGCAGCCCTTGTGGCGTGTGGCGTTTCTCGCGCTTTTTGTGGGGGCATGGCTGCTCTCCTTTCCCATAGTGTTCACGATTTTAGAACCGTACAGCGCCTTTGGACGCATCGCCACGGATATTTTCGCGCCTGTCTGGGTCTATGCCAGCAATATGTTGGCGCATGTGGCGGAGCGCATGGACTCCTTTCTCATTGGGCCAAGTCCTGTGCTGCAAAAAGGCATGGCGGCCCTTGGCGGCGCTGTCCTGACGCTTGCCCTGCTTGCCTTTTTAGCCATAAGAAATGGGCGCACATGGTGCAATACGCTTTGCCCCGTGGGGACGGCGCTCGGCTATCTGAACATTGTCGCGCTTATCCGCCCAAGGATACACCAAGAAAACTGCACGGGCTGTGGACAATGTGCGCGACAATGCAAAGCCTCCTGCATTGACCATAAAAGCAAAAGCATTGACGCCAGCCGCTGTGTGGCGTGTTATACCTGTCATGCTGTCTGTCAATTCAAGGCCATCCAGCTTTTACCCTTGACCAAAAAGCAAGAGCAAGAAAGTGTACAGGCAGCACAGGTCAACACCTCACGCCGTGCCTTTTTGCAAAGCCTTGTGCCCATAGGTATGGGGGGTATGGGGGGTATGGGGGGTATGGGGGGCGCGGCATTGGCACATCCTGCATCTCAAGCCCACGCCGCCACTTATGGAGAGGCAAAGGATGCCGCTAATCAAAGACAAATTGAAGCCCTTGGCAGTGCCAAAGACCGTCCTCGGCGAGAATTTCCCCTGACGCCTCCCGGTTCCTTGGGTGTGCGCAATTTTGAAAAGCAGTGTACGGCGTGTCAGCTGTGCGTGGCGGCGTGTCCGCACCATGTGCTGCGCTCTTTTGATAAGGGTGAGGGCATGTTGCAACCCACCATGTCTTTTGAGCACGGTTTTTGCCGTATAACTTGCGTCGAATGCTCGGAAGTGTGCCCTACGGGGGCTATTCGACCCATCACAGTGGCTGAAAAAAGTGTTATTCAATGTGGGCAAGCAAAAATCCATTTAGACCGCTGCATTGTGAACGCCGACAAACGTGCTTGTACGGCCTGTTTACGCGCGTGCCCCACAGAAGCCATTACCCTTGTGCAAAATCCGCAGAAATCGGGAGGCGGCGAACATAAAATCCCCGTGGTCAACAATGAAAAATGCCTTGGTTGTGGTGCGTGTGAATTTGTGTGTCCTGTACGCCCCTTAGCTGCTATTCATGTGGTTGGAAATAAGGAGCACCGGCGACTTGTTATGTAACAGGCCGTTGAAAAAAGGTAATCTACTGCGTCAGCGTCAAAAAAGTAAACAACTTATGTATGTCTAATTGTTACTTGAAAATCAGTTATACTTCTGTCAGAAAGATGGAAAGAAGTGAGGCGGACGATTGTTGTCTAACAGAACATAACGTTCGTGTGTATCTAAGGAAACACTGATTAAATGCCTTTTTGCCCTCTAACTGCGTCAAGCTCGCT
>CAYJPE010000291.1:0-3188 GCA_964371965.1 uncultured Desulfovibrionaceae bacterium | reverse complement strand
CAGCGCTTTTTACTCCAGTCAAATACCATAAGAGTATATTTCTTCCGTCAAAAGACGTGTTTTCCTTGGCAGCAAAACAAAATCTTTTTATTTAGAAACAGCCCCTAAACCCATTGAAACAAAGTCGAGCTAGCTTTGAAGGACTATACTCTTCTAGTATTTTGACCGAAAAATCAAGTCAAGTCTGACGCAGAGCCCGCTTCGATAAGGGCGAAAGGGCGTATGTGACGACAGAGCCTAAAGTTTTTTGAAGCCGGTACCCACAAAAAATGTTTCTTTGCTTTCTTGCCGAGAGCTTTTTGGTTTGAAAGACTTGACAGCAGTGAACTGCCGGCGCATGGGGTGTAGCAGTTCGTGAATGTCCGGTCCCATAAAAATTTTCACCACAAAGGCGCCTCCTTGTTTAAGCCAAAGTTCTGTCACATGCAAGGCCTCCATGCACAGTTCCAGCGAACGGGCTTGATCGGTAAATTTTGTCCCAGTGGTGCGTGGCGCCATGTCGCTGATAATAATATCAAAAGGAGCCAGTCTTTGGAGATGTTCTTCAAAGACCGGAGAACGCTGAAAAACATTTTCTTGAAGAAAAAGGACATTTTCAGGAAAGACTGTGTCCGTTTCTTGCATGTCACACGCAAGAACAAGACCTTGACGGCCCACTTTTTCCGCCGCAGCAAGGGACCATGATCCGGGTGCCGCACCAAGGTCAAGTACTTTCATGCCTTTACGGAAAAGTTTGAACTTGGAATCAATTTCTTTGAGTTTGTAAACAGAGCGAGCGGGGTAGTGTTGTTCCTTAGCTTTGCGAAAATAAAAATCTTGATATTCTTTCATGTTGCTCCAGAAGAATTCTATAAAAAAGTTTTTTGTGTGCAAAAAAGATATGGTCAAAAATAGATGAAAGCATAATATGTTGTAATAAAACTCTTTTTATGTGCTTTTTTCATGTTTTTTGAGCGCGTTACCTGGGTTCGTAATGTAACATATTCACCGTATTTTGGAAAAGGTGCGCAAGTCAATGCTACGCAATAGTTGTGAATCGAATGTAATATGCTTATTTAATTAAATATTTGTCATTTGTATAAAATCGTTGCATAAGTGATGAGAGTGTATATATAAGAAAAGAGTTTTTTAGCCAAGTGCTTTTACGAGTGCGAAAAGAGAACTTGTGGGAGAAAAGAGAACTTTATGTTGAGTAGCAAGCGCCCTTTGAGACGAATTCTTTTTGATAGTGAAGGCCGAAAGGTGACTTTGAACACCGGCCCTGCTGCCTTTGTGCGCCTAGATACGCTTCAAGAGCCTGATGCGCATCTTATCCTCGGTGTGGGATCATTGTTGCATGAAGAAGGCATGGGACAGGCCTTGCCGCATCCTTCGCTTGCGGACGTTTTTCATACGGGGACGAACGGCGATGCTTTGGCTGCACCTGTCTACTGGCTTGACAATATACATTTTATTGCAAGCATGCTCGCACAAAATCCTCTGTGGCTTAAGGAAATTCCTGCACAGTGGACCAGGTTGGATGATGATAAAATAATAAAACTTTTGCGGCAAAAAGCCGCATATGGTCAACATGTGGCCGTTTGGTGGTATCGCCAAAATATCAGAATGTTTCCGGCATTTTGGGCACCTATTTGGGGGCAACTGGAGGCATGGTTTTTGCGCAATGCCTGTGCAGCGCAGCAAGGGACACCTCGAGTGTTTCTTACCGGTAAAACTTCGCAACTTTTACATGCGGAGCTTTGTGCGGCTTTTGCTCAGATGGGTTACGATGTGTGTACTCGAAAGGACAGTGTATCCTTGCGTAATGTTTTGCGCGACGAGTTACCTTCACTTGTCTGTTCTGTAAATATGTATGGGCTTGATGCGGAAGGTACGGACTTTGCGCTGTTACAAGCTCTTGGTATTCCTTTAGCCATATGGTTTGTGGATAATCCTTGGCATATTTTATCGGGAGTGCGTTTGTCCTGGTGGCGGGAAGCGCATCTCTTTGTCACAGATGCGTCGTTTGTGCAAGATTTACAAGAAAAAGGCGCCGTACATGTGCATCATTTGCCGCTTGCGGCCAGCGGGCATATGTGGGAAGTGCATGCTCAGAACATGGAACCAACTTCTTCACACAACGTAGAAGTGCTTGATGCGGTAAAAAGTTCCGCGTGTACCTTTGTGGGGCGTGCCTCATTTCCGGATAAGGCACAATTTTTTGCTGCCGCGCGTGTGCGACCTGAAGTTATGCAAAGAGCCATGGATATTCTCGAAGAAGGAAAGCGCCCCCATTTTAATTGGTGGGCACGTCATTCGGGCGTACAATTATGGCCGGGATATGGTATACGCTGTGTGGGGCTTGGCGCCGAGGAATGTTCTTTACGTCAACGCACGGCGTGGTTGCGTGCCCTTCTTTCCGTGGGTGTCACGATTATTGGCGATCACCATGTATGGGCGTCCTTGTTGCCCGAAGCTGATGCGGAGATTTTTTATCCCCCTGTGGATTATTATACGGAGCTTGCCGTCATTTACAATGCGGCAAATTCTGTGCTGAACGTGACATCATTGCTCTTACCGGAAGGCCTCACACAAAGGCATTTTGATGTGTGGGCTGCCGGTGGTTTTTTGTGGACAGACGAAACACGCGGTCTTGATATTTTTCCAAAGGCACTTACGAAGGATGTCATTGTGCCACATTACAGTGTTGTTCCTAAGTATGTAACACGGTTGGGTACGGCACAGCGTCAAGAACTTATAGAGGCTTGGCAGGAGCATATCCGGGAAAAGCATACATACCTTCAAAGAATTAATACAATACTCAGCGTCTGCATTTCGTAAGATGCTGATAAGATAGTAGAAATTTTTTTCAAAAAAAATACACAAAAAGCTTGCCAAGCGTAAGTGTTTTTGCTAGATATATCTTCACGCAAGGGGTGCTGCATTGGAGGCTCTGAGTATTCAGTGTATGATTTCTTGTTGCTACGGAGCGGTAGTTAAGACGGTTATAACGCCGGCCTGTCACGCCGGAGGCCGAGGGTTCGAGTCCCTTCCGCTCCGCCACAATTTTTAGGGGACTTAAGCCTGTGCTTAAGTCCTTTTTTTGTTTTGCCTAGGATAGGCGTGACAGTGTTTTTTTCACGCATCTTTCTTCTTAGCAGGCTGTTGAAAAACTCCATTTTTGACAGTCCGTTCAAAAAGTGTGAGAT
>CAYJPE010000290.1:0-3235 GCA_964371965.1 uncultured Desulfovibrionaceae bacterium | reverse complement strand
TCTCTGCGTCAGACTTCGCTTGCTTTTTCAGTCAAATACCATAAGAGTATATTCCCTCAAAGCAAGCTCGTCTTCCTTGATATAACACAAAAATTCACAATTTGACGACAGCGCCTAGTACCTTGTACACTCTCAAAACTCTGCTTGCATTTTCTCCATGTTGCCATGTGCCACAAAATTTTTAAAATTGTTTTGACATTCATTTTCAAAAAATATATGAGTCTTAAAGGAAACATTATGTAGGCAATGTGTTTGAAGCTTTTTCTAGGGGCTATCTCTAAATACATTCTTTTGCGTTTTGCCCCTGCTCCGAAGGGGTCAAACGGTGTTTTTTGCTCAAGTTACGTATGTCTGTATACGCGCCTTTCGCAAAAAAACACGTTTTCCTTGGCAAAAACACAAAATCTTTTTATTTAGAAACAGCCCTAACAGACATTTCCGTGGAGGATTTTATGACATTGAACGATATTATACACACAAGCGAGCTTATGGTGACGGATATTACCGTTGCCGGCTCCTTGCGCCAACGCCTCTACGACATGGGTGTGTGCCCGGGTACAAAGATCACATTTGTGCGTGCGGCGCCTTTGAACGATCCCATTCAAGTGCAAATCGGGAATTACCATGTGGCTCTTCGCAGATCTGAGGCAAAGTTTGTGGAGGTATCCGTAGATGCCTAGAAAAACAATAGCTTTGGCGGGACAACCCAATTGCGGAAAGTCGACTTTATTCAACCTTTTAACGGGTGCGCGCCAGTACGTGGCCAATTATCCCGGCGTCACGGTGGAAAAGCTTGGCGGTTCGTGTACCATTAACGGGGAAAAAGTTTCCGTGGTGGACTTGCCCGGCACATATGCGTTCACGTCTTACTCTCCGGAAGAAATGGCCGCGCGGGATTTCATCTTAAACGAGCGACCTGATGTGGTCATTGCCGTTGTGGATGCATCTACCTTGGACAAAGGCCTGTACTTTGTGCTACAGCTTTTGGAAATGGGCAGACCCGTGATAGTTGCGCTGAACATGATTGACGTGGCCATAAGGCGTGGCCTCAAAGTGGATGCGCACGAGCTCTCAAACCAGCTGGGTGTGCCCGTTGTGCCCATTCAAGCGACAAATACGAAGTCTGAAGGCCAAGGGCAATTGCTGGCGCTTTTGTCGCAGTACTTAAAACAAGACACGAAAGACAATGATTTTTCTTTGAATTACGGCGCTTTAGAAAAGTACATTCATACATTGGCAGAGCATATTGCAACGCCCAGCACTGAGCTGGGATATCCCAAGCGTTGGATTGCCTTAAAATTGCTTGAGGAAGATTCTGCCGTGATGAATGGTTTACGAAAGATGGCAAAATGCCCCAATGACATTGTGGATTTTGTCATTCAGCAAGAAGCGGCGGCGCACAAAGAAGTGTTCTTGCACGCGGTCGCGCACATTGCCAGTGTGCGTCATACGAAGGCACGCGCTTTGTACGCCCTTGCGGTGCATGATGACAATGCGCATGAATCAGGCAAGGCACCGCGATCTTTCACGGAGAAAGTCGATGCCATAGTGTGTCACCGTATTCTTGGCCCCATATGCCTCTTCATTGTCTTATTCGCATTTTATCATGTTTCCGTGACCTATGGCAATATACTTGCCGCCAAAGTCTGGCCCATTTGGGCGAGCCTTGAGTCCTTTGTGTCTTCCATTTTGCCCTATCAAGGCTTTTTGGAAGATCCGCTTTTGCGTTCGCTCGTGGAGTGGGTTGTAAAAAGCATGACGGCGGTATTGAATTATATTCCCATATTCCTTCTCATGTTTTCTTTTGTCTATATATTGGAAGGCAGTGGCTATCTTGCGCGTATTGCCTTTATTCTTGACAAGGTCTTTCATTCCTTCGGTTTGCATGGGCAATCCACGCTCCCGCTTATTCTTGGCGGTGTGTACGTGGGGGGCTGCGCCATTCCCGGCGTTGTGGCCACCAAGGCCATCCCCGACGAGAGGGCACGTTTTACGACCATTCTTGTGGTTCCCATGATGAACTGCCTTGCCAAAGTGCCCTTGTATCTTCTTCTTGTGAGTGGCTTTTTTGCGGCAGAAGCAGGCAGCACCATGTTTTTTATGGGCACCATCACCCTGCTCATGGCCTTAATTGTGGCAAAGATATTGAACTTGACGGTGCTTCGCACGCGTCCATCGGCTCCCTTTATTATAGAGCTTCCTTCTTATCATATGCCCATACTCCGCAATGTCATTCAAGAAACACTTCTACGCATTTGGGTATTTATCAAGCGTATTCTCACCATTGTTGTGGCTGTGTCCACAGTGGTTTTTGCCCTTGTGTTCTTTCCCGGCCTTGAGGAAGATCGTCTGGCATTTTATACCCAAGAGCAGGAAAAACTTGAAGATACGTTCATGAATGCCGTTAAAGCCACCTCCTTTGCCGACACCTTCGCAAAGGACGACATTTTGCCCCTTCTTCGCTATCAAGACACATTGCGCGCCAACAAACGCGGCGTGTCACAAGAAGAAGCCAAGGAAATCAACGCCGCGGCTTTAAAAGAGACGCCCGTATATGCCTCCATCGTGCTCCGTCAGGGCAAGGACGGCAAAAAACTCGCCTCGGCGCTGCGCACTCTCGACAGCAAAAGAAAAACATTGCGCCGTGAAATGCGCCAAGAACGCTTTGAAAACAGCTACCTTGGTCGTGTAGGTAAATCCATCGAATGGCTTACCGCAGGCGCAGGATTTGATTGGCGCATGAATATCGCCTTGCTCTCTGCCTTGGCTGCGAAGGAAAACAGCGCGGCGACACTTGGAGCCTTATACGGCTTTGAAGGCAATCAAGTGGGCAAAAACTTCGAAGAACTCGGCTTTACACCTCTGCACGCTCTTGCACTCATGCTCTTTATGTCCCTATATCCGCCATGCCTTCCCGCCTCCATGATGGTGCGTGGACAAACCGGCTCTACAAAGTGGATGCTTTTCTCCATTGTCTTCCAAATGACCATAGGACTTATTGTGGCCACTTTTGTCTATAGCGGCGGGCGCTTGCTCGGATTGGACGGCGTCACGGCCATGTGGACGTATTATGCCATCTGCTTGGCTCTTGTCGTAGCTCTAGGCTTTGTTCCCGCACGCAAGGAACGCAACGCAAACGCTCCAAGCACAACGTAAAGGAAAGGAAAGGATATATTAAGTTTTTTTTCTTGAGGGGGGAAGGGGATCTTTTGCCAAAACCCAAAAGATTCACCCT
>CAYJPE010000289.1:0-3265 GCA_964371965.1 uncultured Desulfovibrionaceae bacterium | reverse complement strand
GTTTGACCAAAAAGAAAAAGGCTAGTTGTTGTAACTAGCCGAAATTCTTGGTGCCCAGAGCCGGACTTGAACCGGCACAGCGTTGCCGCCGAGGGATTTTAAGTCCTTTTAATAGTGTTTTTAGCACTTTACACAACCTTTGATAAACTTACATAAAGTCCTTGACAAGTAAGCACTTAGCGCATATTTTCCTTGCATGAGCTTTGATGATTTTTGACCTGCTTAAACTAAAAAATTGGTACAATATTGGTACAACTTTTTAGGGGGAAATATGGCTACTCAATGGATAAGTCCGACAAAGGGCATTCGATACCGCGAACACGAAACGCGCAAGCACGGCATACGACGCGACCGCTACTATGTGATACGCTACACGATAAAAGGAAAGACGGGCGAAGCAAGCCAGACCATCACTGAAAGCATAGGCTGGTCAAGCGAGGGCATAAAGCAAGAAGACTGTGAACGCCTTCTGCTTACCTTGCGTGACAATCACCGCACAGGCAAGGGGCCTCAAACTCTAAAGGCAATGCGTCAAGCTGAGATTGACAAGGCAGAAGAAGAAGCACGGCAAAGGCAGAAAGAAGAAGCCTCTACCTTGCAAGGTATCTTTGAAGGCGGTTACATGGCGGCACAGCATGATAAAAGCGAGAGTTCGCTTGCCGCTGAAAGACGCATTATGCGCAACCAGATTATGCCATTTTTTGACAATGTACCCTTACGAGAAATCACGCCTGTCATGATGGACACATTCGTCAACAAGCTAAAGAGGGAAAAATCAAAGCGCACAGGCAAGCCGCTTGCGGCACGGACTATACAATATACTCTAGCCGTCATAAGGCAGATATGGAACTATGCCCTAAGTCGTGGCCTCACAGATAAGCCATACCCTGCAAAGCGTGTCAAAGCACCCACAGCAGACAACAGGCGCACAAGCTTCTTGAGCCGTGAAGAGGCAGAGAGCTTGCTTGAGGCTTTGCAAGCACGTTCACCCGAAATGCACGACATGAGCTTGATAAGCCTCTTTTGTGGGCTACGAGCGGGCGAAATATTCAAGCTGTCATGGGCAGACGTGAACTTCCAAGAGGGCTTTGTGCATGTGCGTGACCGCAAGAATAAAGAGAGCGGCACGGCATGGATGACCCCACGAGTAAAGGAAATGCTGGAGAGGCGTTTTGCCGAACGAGTAAGCACTGACTTTGTTTTCCCCTCAGCAGATGGCAAAATGAGAAATGACATAAGCAGACTTTTTTGCAAGGTCGTGGCAGAACTTGGCTTGAACGATGGCAAGACTGACCAACGTGACAAAATCGTATTTCATACCCTACGGCACACATTCGCATCGTGGCTTGCCCAAAAAGGAGTACCGCTTCACAGTCTAGCCGGACTTATGGGGCACAAGACCACTGCCATGACACAACGCTACGCACACCTTGCACCCGATGTACAAAAAATTCACGCCATGCTTATTGATGACGCACCGCCACAACCTGCCAAGATACTACCCTATGCAAGGGCACATGAGGCATAAATGACAATTCTGCACCGTACAGCTTATGGCGTCTTTGCATGGGATGAAGCCAAGGCCGCAAGCAATCTCAAAAAACACGGCATAAGCTTTGAAACCGCCGCCGCCACCTTTAGCGATAAACAGGGCGTCTTGAAAGCTGATATTGACCACAGCGATGACGAAGAGCGTTTACACTGGATTGGCAGAGTATATGATGCGGTTATTATCCTCACAGTATTCACAGAAAATGGGCATACGCGTATTATTTCAGCGCGTGTAGCCGATAAAAAAGAAGAAGGTTTATATTATGCAAACTTTTGAAGAATTACAATTTGTCATGAATATGAGCGATGAAGAAATCACAGCACGGGCACTGTCCGACCCTGACAATCCCCCTCTCACAGAGGAACAGCTGAAAGGCTTTGTACGCCTGTCAGATTATGAGGGGAACACGTTTACAGAACGCCTTGCAAGCTATCGAAAGAGCAGAGCTGAGGCGGCACTGTTGGAAACGTCCTTGCCGTCAGATAGTGATAAACAGGAAAAGGCAGTGTGAGCTTATGGCAGAGGGCAAGCCGTGGAAAGAGGCACTAGGATATGACGCTGAAACGTGGCCACAAGACGTGTTACGCGGAGGGCGTACTAAGGAAGGACTGACGCAAAAAGAGCTGGCAGAACTCACAGGAATTGCCAGAAACCATATAAGCGACATGGAACGTGGCAAGCGGCCTATAGGCAAGCACAATGCGCGGAAACTTGGCGAAGTCTTGCGACTTGACCATCGGCTTTTTTGAGGGCGTGTAATTTTTACAAAAGAGGCAGGGCTTTATATGCAAAAAACAGAATACCCTTTAGAGATTGTAAGCTTGCACAATATAAGCAAGGCTTATATCGACCGTAGGAAAACAGCACTGACACCTCTTCATAATGCCGCTGATGGAAGCAAGGCTTATTACTGGAAAGATGACCCACAAGGAAAAATACCGGAAGAAAAGGATATTCATGCAGCCTACGCACAAGCCTTAGAATGTGGCGTGTCCATTCCTGAAAATGTCAAAACACTTTATCAGAAAACGATAACCACAGAAGGCAAACAGGGGCGGGCAAGAAAGAGTATATCTGAGAAAAATTTACACGGTTCTTTTGCTGTCACATTACACGCCATTGCAAAGTTTGAAAAAGAAACGAAGGCAAACTTTTTCCCTATTAAAACTTGCAAAGCAGCGAGAGAAGCATTTTTTCTTTATGCTATGGGCAGAGAAGCGCCGGAAACAACAGGTAGCAGAGATTCATATTATAGACTTGTAGCACCCGAGAAAGAGGAAAATGCAGAAATTATAGATAAAATGTGTGCTATATTGCATAAATACTATACACAAGGAAAAATTTGCATAAATGCAGAAAGAGAAATGCCACAAAATACAGAGCATATATCAACCGTCGAACAAGTATCGTATTTTGGACGCGACCTTTTTTTATACGATTCTTGCGACCTAGCAGTATGGAAACATAAAAAATAAAATATATTAGCAATATATGCTACAAAAGAGCAAGTCTGATGATGTCAGACTTGCTCTTTTTTTTTATTGCGCAGAATAAAAGTTTTTTAGCCCAAAGACAGGCATTATAAAAACCATTAACACATCTGTAAGAAAAGCTAAACTTTACACAATATATGGAGGTCAGCATGACAAACACTTTTCAACACTTTCAAGTGACGTTCGAGAATGCACCCGCGATGTTGAGCCGCCGCCAAGT
>CAYJPE010000288.1:0-3292 GCA_964371965.1 uncultured Desulfovibrionaceae bacterium | reverse complement strand
ATTTTGCAATGGACGGGCATCACCGTGGGCATCGGCATTGCGCCCACAAAAACATTGGCAAAACTTGCAAACAACATCGCCAAGAAAAACAGCGGCGTCTTTTTCTTTCCCACAAATGCGTCAGAACAAGACACTGCGCTTGCCGCCATCCCCGTGGAGGATGTATGGGGCATTGGTCGTCGCCATGCCACAAAGCTGCGGGCACATGGCGTGTATACGGCGAAAGACTTGCGGGATGCGGATACTGTGTGGATTAAAAAGCATCTCACCGTCACCGGCTTATACACTGCGCTGGAGTTGCGTGGTATTCCCTGCATCACTGGCACCATCGGCAGCACGCGACGCACGCTGGTGTCTTCTCGTTCCTTTGGGGTAAAGATTTATGCCAAGGCCGACTTGGCGGAGGCATTGTGCTCTTTCACGTCCAATGCTGCAGTGCGTCTGCGACAGGAAAAGCTCTACGCCAAAGGCATCGCTGTACATGTCCGCGCCTCAAAGCATGGATGTACTCATGGCGACAATGGTGCGAATCTCGATAAAATGTATAATGAGACCATTCACATGACCTTGCCGGAAGCCACATCCGACACAAAGACACTGCTTGCCGCTGCCATGCGAGGACTTGATGCGGCCTTCAAGGAGGGCGTTGCTTATGCCAAGGCAGGCGTCATGTTCTATGACCTGTGCCCCGCCCATGCGCTGCAAGGAAACTTACTGCACCTACTTGACCCACAGAAAAAGCGTGACAGTGAACGTGCCGACACCCTCATGAAAACTCTGGATGCTATCAACAATCGCTACGGGCGACACACGGTGAAACATGCCGGCGAAGGAGTGTGTAAAGATGCTTTGTGGCGTATGCGGCAACAATTTTTATCGCCTAAATATACGTCAGCGTGGGATGCTCTGCCAGTGGCATTTTGCAAATGATACACAACGTGACTGCCCATGGGATTCAGACCCTCCACACATCTTGATGACGTGTAGGAACGTCTTTTTGCAGCCATCGAGTCTGGAGGGAGGAACCTTGTTTTGTGCCATCGGACAAGTGTCGTGTTTCCGTGACAGGATTGGGGGCAGATTCTGTCCTTGAGTATAGCCTGTGCAAATATAGAAAATGCGATTTTTCTTTGTGATAGAAGAGGGCATTTGTGAGGCGAATGAACATAGAAGCATGGTTTGTTACCCGTGTGATTCCCCTTAAGATGGCACTCCAAAAGAGCGTCCCCAAGGGCACTGTGTTTGTTAAGGTAGATGCCTCACACTCTGCGATGTGTAGCCAAGGCGTGCCTAGCAGTGACTCAAGCAACCTGCTTCTCTTGCGTGCTACGGGCAGAATGCACGTCCAAAATACTGCGTGGCTATCGTGAGGAATATGGATGCTCAAAGGGCATATGGGTCTGCTATGCTGGATGTTCGTGGCGGCAGTGTGTGTAGCTCGTGACGGTGCAGAAATCACGCTTGCTCATCATCCTCAGAAAGGCATTTTGAGGCGCTTTCGCCAGCAAAAGGACTTTCTTCATGCTTTCCGTACATGGAAAGTGAAAAGCTCTTTATTATCAGCATGTTTCAAAAAAATTTCCCAATTTCCCCACTTGCCAAGAGGGGCTCTTTGAGGGGGTTTTGAGAGTTTTTGTCTTGTCAACTCATTGCCCTTGCCCTGTGCCACATGTGTCAACGATTGCCTCCTGAGTGCCTTGCTACGTCACGAGAATTTGCTGTGAAACGTGTCACCATTTCTGCCTTGACATAACACCCAGTGTGATAGATACTCCTTCCTGTATTAACAACAGACGAGGGACAGATGCGCATTTTTAAGGTGAAGACTTTTCTCTGATTTGCGAACAAAGAGGGTATTGACGATGCGGACTTGCGAGACGCTGTCGCCCGTATTGAAGTTGGACATTATGACGCTGACCTTGGCGGTGGACTTTACAAGCAACGCATTGCACGGAAGGACGAAGGGCGGTCTGGAGGGTATCGTGTTATTCTCTGTTTCAAGCATGGCGGACATACGTTCTTTCTATACGGCTTTCCAAAATCACGCAAGGCAAATATAGATTCTTCCGAAAAAGCCGACCTCAAAAAGTTATCAAAAATATTTTTTAATATGGACGACAATGCCATTAGTACCTTACTTCGCATTGGCAGTCTTCAAGAAATCAACGAGGAATCTCATGACAAAGATGTATAAAAGTGACGTGTGTGCCGCAATTCATGAAATTGCTGCTGACCTCTATGAGCACAAGATGATAGATACGGTGACTATGAAGGAATTTGACGCCAGCTGTCTTGTTTCGGCGGCGCATATTTTACCGGGTGAAATCCGTGCCATCCGCAAGCGTGAGAATATCTCCCAGCCAGTATTTGCGCACTATTTGAATGTCTCAAAAAATCTTATTTCTGATTGGGAACGTGGTGTTAAAAAACCGAGTGGCCCTGCTCTTCGACTTTTGCATCTTGTGAGGCAGAAAGGACTTGAAGTGTTACACAGTTGACCTTGCTCGCTCACCAACGACGTATGCTCACGAAATTTTCAAACATCATGTTTTTTCAATTCGAGCCCCTGTTTGAGACTCGAACTGACGCATAAAAAGCTTGGTAAAGGTGTGTCTATGTGTTCATTCAATCAGATTCTCAAAACCCTGCTTCTTTTTGGTGACGTACAGCCAACACTACGAGCTTCTCTTTCTCTTGCGCATACAAGAGGACATAGCCACTGGAGGCAAAGGGAATGAGGAGTTCTCTGTGTTCCGGTTCTAGATCGGGAGAGGGGCAACCCATGTGTGGGAATGTTTCCAGCCTTTGAGCATGACTAAGAATGAGGCCCGCCATGGCTTTTGCTACCTCAACATCCTTATCAAAAAGGAATTGATACAAACGCTTGACATCCGCAAGAGCCTCTTGAGTCCAGACTAACGATGGCACTTGGGGGCGTCCTCATTGTGTCCGGCAGCAAGGTTTTCAAGCCACGAATTTGCTTCGTGACTTGTGACGTGAAGCCCAGTTTGTAGGTAATTTTCATGGGCTTTCATAGCATCCATGCGCAGAGTTTCACGTTTTTCTTCTCGAATGACAAATGTCTCAATGGCTTGTAATAGAAGTGCATGAACAGATTTATCTCTGGAATCTGCCAGTTGTTGCATACGAACCTTGAGGTCGGTGGGCATTTTAATGCTTGTGGGGCTGATGCTTGATGTTTGCATAGGGCTCCTTAACAGCCTGTTAAAAATACTTATGGATACTTTAGGCTACTGCATGGCAGATTGTCAATGTCCAAAAACGGCGCACG
>CAYJPE010000287.1:0-3296 GCA_964371965.1 uncultured Desulfovibrionaceae bacterium | reverse complement strand
GATGAATAATTAAAGCGTTTTGAGGGGATGGGGGGAGTTTGAGGGGGAAGGGGAATCATTTGGGTTTTGGCAAAAGATCCCCTTTCCCCCTCAAGAAAAATAATTAATCAGTGTTTCCCTAGGGGCTGTCTCTAAATAAATTCTTTTGCGTTTTGCCTGCGTCAAACGGTGTTTTTTGCTCAAGTTACGTATGTCTGTATACGCGCCTTTCGCAAAAAAACGCGTTTTCCTTGGCAAAAACACAAAATCTTTTTATTTAGAAACAGCGCCTAGATGCAATTTCTTGATCATAAGAAGAGTTTTTCTCAAAGCAAAGGAGTAAAAATGACCATGAGCCAAAATGAACTTGTAGAACTTTTTTGCAGTAAAGCCACAGTGGTGGGGGCACAGGTACACTGTGTCGCACATATGGACGCTGCGTTGGAACTGTTAATTGACATATGTGAAAAGAAACCCCCGTGTGAGCTTCTTATGGACGCAGAAGGCACTGAGCACGGACCTTTGAGTGAACGAGGATTGCCCACACGTACCAATCGTATCATTGCCGCACCGGAACTGGAGGCTGGGCTTTATGCCAAGCTTGCGGCGGCCTGCGAGGCAAAGGGCATTGTGTGTCTTGAAAAAGGTACGCGCGACTATTTGGCAGGATTGGATATTGGCTTTGCCGTGGCAGACCTTGGTATTGCTGCCAGTGCTACGTGTATGGTGAATTCGGACAGCGAAGAAAAGCGCATTGCCACCGTCATGTGTGAATATTGTGTGCTTGTGCTTAAAAAATCGGATATTTACCCGGATTTGCCGTCAATTGCTCCCGCCTTGCGAGCCTTGCAAGCCAGAGAGACGCCCTCGTATACAAGCTTTATGAGCGGCCCAAGTCGTACGGCAGATATTGAGCGCATACCTGCTGTGGGTGTTCACGGCGCTTTGGAGCAACATATCATTCTCTTGGAGGACTAACACATGCACGAAGCACCGAAAGATTTACAGGCTTATAGAGAAGAGTTGGACAGCGCCCTTGAAAATTCCTTTTTGCGCCAAACGTTGGACAATTTTGTGACGGCATATCGAACAAACCGTGAGGCTGTTTTTAAGCAGGTAGACGGCCCCGAAATTATTGCAAAAATTGCCGATGTGAAAGATTATGTGGCACAGAACTTTGAAGCGCTTTACGAGCAATTTAAGAAGAATGCCCAAGCGCGTGGCGTGAAAGTACACCGCGCCGCCACAGCTGCCGAAGCTAATGAAATTATAGCCAATATCGCCGCAGAAAATAATGTCAAAAGAATTACAAAATCCAAATCCATGACGTCTGAGGAGACGTGTCTCAACGACACCCTTCTCGCCAAGGGCTTTATTGTTGATGAAACAGATTTGGGAGAATGGATTATTCAATTACGAGATGAGCCGCCGTCTCACATGGTCATGCCAGCCATACATTTGTCGCGCTATGAAGTGGCGGAAGACTTTAGCAAGGCCACAGGTGTACAGCAAGATTCTGATGTGCAGCATCTTGTGAAGGTGGCACGTAAGGAATTGCGTCCGAAATATGTGAAGGCCGACATGGGCATTACAGGTGCAAATTTTGCCGTGGCGGAAACAGGCACCATTGCCACTGTGACGAACGAAGGCAACGCGCGTCTTGTGAGCACATTGCCTCGTGTGCATGTGGCGCTCATTGGTTTGGATAAGCTCTTGCCCACCCTGGACGATGCCTTAAATGCGCTTCTTGTATTGCCACGCAATGCCACGGCGCAAATGCTTACGGCATATGTGAGCTGGATAAATGGCGCCAATGCCTGTGCAACTACAGACGACGGCAAAAAGATTATGCACATTGTCTTCCTTGATAATGGGCGTAGTGCTCTTGCCAAGGATGAACTTTTTTCACAAATATTCCGTTGTGTTCGTTGTGGTGCGTGTGCTAATGTATGCCCTGTGTACCGCCTTGTTGGCGGGCATCGCATGGGTTATATCTACATTGGCGCCATTGGCCTCATTTTAACATATTTCTTCCACGGAAGGGATAAGGCCAAGGTGTTGGCGCAAAACTGTATCAATTGTGAAGCCTGCCGTGTGGTGTGTGCAGGCGGTATTGACTTGCCGCGCCTTATACGTGAAATACGGGTGCGCCTTAATGAGGAAGAGGGTACGCCCAAGGAAGCGGCGCTTCTCAGCTCTGTCATGAAGAATCGCAAAATGTTTCATAGTCTTTTGAAATTTGCCAAGTTTGCACAACTGCCTGTGACAGGCGGCGGTGCGTATCAGCGTCATTTACCGGCCATGTTTTTTGATAAGCATTCCTTTAAGAAATTGCCGGCCATTGCGTCCAAATCTTTCCGCGATCGCTTTAAGAGCATTCAGCCAAAGCTTGACAAGCCGCGTTATAAAGTGGCGCTTTTTGCAGGTTGTGCGCAAGATTTTGTCTATCCTGAACAACTTGAGGCTTGTGTGAAGCTCTTGGCGGCGCACAATGTGGCGGTGGATTTTCCCATGGAGCAGAGCTGTTGTGGCTTGCCCTTGGAAATGATGGGGCAGCGTGCCACATCAAAGAGCGTGGCTGTGCAAAATCTCAAAGCTTTTGATGCTGGCAGTTATGATGCCATTGTGACGCTGTGCGCCTCTTGTGCGGGTCACTTAAAGCGCACCTATCCGGAAATATTGGAACATGAAGCGGGTATGGCGCAACGCTGTGCGGCATTTACGGGCAAAGTCATGGATTTTAGTTCCTTTGTGCATAATGTTCTTGGTGTAAAAGCTGAAGACTTCACAAAGAGTGACGAAAAAGTGACGTATCATGCTTCGTGTCACTTGTGTCGTGGTCTGGGTGTGATGGAAGAACCGAGGGCGCTTATTGGCATGACGGCTGAATATGTGCCGTCTAAGGAAGAAGACGTGTGCTGCGGTTTTGGCGGTTCCTATTCCATGAAGTTCCCCGAAATATCTGCCACATTATTGGACAAAAAACTGACAAATGCCGCAGAAACCGGTGCCACGCGCCTTGTTGTGGATTGCCCCGGCTGTGTTATGCAAATAAGGGGCGGTGCGGAAAAACGAGAACAAGACTTGAAGGTGACACATATTTCTGAACTCTTGTTTGAAAATCTGAAGAAATAGAGTATATGACCCTGTGTGTATCAGGGGGTCTTTTACTATACGGTTAGGGACGTGCAGTATGCAGGAAACACTGATTAAATAAAATATATATAAATTTACTATAAAATAATTACGAAAAAGAACTTCTCCTATCTCATTGATTGCGAATTCATCTTTTCAATGTATTAAACAGATGAATAATT
>CAYJPE010000286.1:0-3330 GCA_964371965.1 uncultured Desulfovibrionaceae bacterium | reverse complement strand
TGTGCTTGCCGTGGAAATCATAGAATGTACAATGTGTACTGAGGGAAAGAATGTTGTTTTCAGTTGTAATCACTTGTAATAGTAATCTTTTAATAGCATATAGATAAGCCACTGGTGAGATATGCGGGTTAACAGGCTGTTCACAGGTAGCTAAAACAAGGAAGCGCTGTGCGCTTTACGCCGCGGGCGGCAAGTTGTATGTCGCATCGTCGGCGATGCAGGTCAAAAAATCTTCCACAGGAAGCGGCTTGAAAAAGTAATAGCCCTGAGCCATATCACAGTGCAACTTACGCAGCCAATGCACTTGCGACAAGCTTTCCACCCCTTCCGCCACAACACGCATTTGCAAATGCTTTGCCATGAGAATGGTGTCTTGCACCACCACTTTGGCGCGAAAATTCTCGTCGCTGACGTCCAAAAATGTTTTATCAAGTTTGAGCACATCCGCATGCATGGAGCCAAGACGGTTTAAGGACGACACACCCGCGCCAAAGTCGTCGATGGAGACAGAGAAACCCATTGATTTGAAATCATCAATTTTTGAGTGAGCAAAATCCGAACACATGGCGCTTTCTGTGATTTCGAGTTCTATCATTTGCGGCGCTGTTTTATATTCATCGACAATCATTTTTAAGAGCCCCACAATGGACACATCTTGCATGGTTTTATTGGAAATATTCACAGAAATCACTTGATTTTTGGGGAAAGTAGGGTTGTTATGCAAAAATTCACATACTTTTCTGAAAACATAGAGGTCAAGAGTGTGAATAAAGCCGTTTTCTTCAAAAACAGGTATGAATGTCGATGGATAAATGATATTTTTCCTGCTGTCCTTCCAGCGCACAAGAGCCTCTGCCCCCTTTATCTTCAGTGTATGCAAGTCGATCTTTGGTTGAAATACCAAGAAAAATTCATTATTTTTCAGGGCATTTTCCATTTTGTACACGATATCAAGGCGATTGCTGTAGAAATCGCGCAAATGATCGTCAAACATACATACCGTGGTCTTGTAGATATTCTTTCCTTTAAGTCGTGTGAGGTTGGCCTTGTCCACCTGCGTGGAAAGCAAGGTATGACAGTCTTTGATGGGTAAGATACCCACAGACAAGGTTAAAGGATAATCTGCTCCCACAAATTCACGCAAGGGCGGTATAATACGCTCATGCACGCGCGATTCCACTTCGCCGGCGGATATGTACTTTGTGAATAAAAGAAAGTTATCCGCAAAAGTGCGTGTGATGAGACCGTCATCAGCCTTTAAATGGTTATTGAGCATGGAGGCCAAACTGCACAAAAATTCGTCGGCTACTTCGTGGCAGTAGTGCAAGGCAATGAGGTTAAAGGAGTCCACATCAATGGAAATAAGGACGTGCTCGGCGCAATCCGGAGCCGTCAGTCTTTTTGTTGTTTCGCGTTCAAAAAAAGCATAGCTCATGAGGCCGGTGAGATTGTCTTGCTTCAAAGCGGAGAGCACAGCCATTTTTCTTTTGTTTTGCAAAAGATAAATGGTAAAGAAATATAACATTATGAGTAGAGCTAGGACAGCGAGCACCTCGTAGCGATGCGCGGTGAGGACATCCGTAATGGTTCTTGCCTTCACAAATTGCAGGGTTTCTTGAAGGCCTATTTCATCAAATTCCTCAGGCGATATATAGTCAAAAAGAACATTGAAGATATTCACATAGTCAGGGTTCAATTTTCGTGAAATAAAGAGCTTAAAGGGCAGGTTGAGGCGCGTGGCAAAGGCAAAGAGATCCTCCTGTACGGCATGTGCAAGATAGGTCATGCCTGTGCTTGGGTAAAAAAAGGCATCAAGATAGCCAGATTCAAAGTCGTCGAGGAGCGAAGGGAGTGAGGTATATACCGAAACATGGGCGTTGGGATATTCTTGCAAAATATCAAGAGTATCCACAGCAAGGTATTGCAATATGCCAATGCTTATCTTTTTTTGCGGAAAGTCTTCGATGTGCATATTGGCTGTGGACGTGTAGAGCATAAAAGGATGGTTGGCATAGGCTTCTGTGCCCCGATAAAAATTTCTTTTGCGAACATAGGTGCCCAAGAGTGAAAGAAGAAAATCAAAGTTTTCGTGTACGCTGCTCTTGTCTTCGAGGGAATAAGGGACAAACGTTACCTTAAAGCCATAGCGCTCTGCCAATACCTTCATGAGTTGTACAACAACACCGTCCGGAACACCGTTTGCGCCATCGTGTGTGTCGCTCTTCACCGTGCTTTGCTGTTTGTTTGCACGATTGGTATAATGGACGGGTTGGTGGTTTTCTGCATAGCCCACGGTAAATGTTTTGCCCTTGAGCAAGGCCTCCTCATGCTGCGTTAAATCGCGCCGCGTGATATTGGAGCGATAGTACTTTAAGTGTAATCTTGGCAATAAGGCCGAGTCTGCCGCCACGGTGTCTTGATAAATGTTGTGCAGATACTCTTCCAATTCCACATCTTTTTTGCGAAAGAGCAGATAATACTTTTCATGTGACAAGGGGATGACAGAGTTAAAGTTGCGAAATGCTTCTGATAAACTGGAGATGAGATAGTAGTCCGCCTCAAGTGCATGATACTCGGTAAATGTGTCGTAAACATAGTTCACCTTGTAGCCATGCTTACGGCAATAATCGTCCAAGGTCTTGTTCATTATGCTATTATGATATGTTGCAACAACTTTTCCGTCTATTTGACTTGGATCTTCATAAAAACCATAGTCTTGCCCCTTAGCAACGAGCATGCGCTGGGCAATACCCATGGCATCGCGCCCATAAAGAAACTCGGCTTCGCGCTCCGGCAATTTTGCAAGAGCCAAGCCCACGTCCACCTCCCCCGTCTTGAGGGCGCCGAGGAGTTCGGTCGCGTTCACGTAGGGAACAAAGGTGAAAGGGCGCGCAGAAAAAGTTTCCATACGACTTAAAAGCGTGTGCATGTAACCCCGTGCGCTGGCCTTGTCAAAAGAGCGCGCGGAAAAGCCAAAGCCCTGAAGGTAGCCGAATTTGATGGCCTTGCGCGCGGAAAAACTGTGAGAGGCACATATCGAAAGGGAAAAAACACACAGACAAAAGCAAAGGAAACATTTTACCCAAAGTTTCATGGCATGGCTCCTTGAGGCGGAAATGAGAAATGCAAAGATACATTCAAAGATGGAATTCTGACAATATCATGTAAAGCATCGGCAACTCTGTGGAGTGTAAGAAAAACTTTTTTTGCTGGGGCTGTTGTCAACAGGCTGTTGAAAAACTCCATTTTTGACAGTCCGTTAAAAAAGTGCTCCCCTGCAAAGGGCGCAAGGAAGCGCTTGTACTGTGCGAGGCACAGTGAAAAAAGTCA
>CAYJPE010000285.1:0-3330 GCA_964371965.1 uncultured Desulfovibrionaceae bacterium | reverse complement strand
TGTATTGTAGCATGTTTTCTTATAAATTACTAGTTTTTATTTTGACTTACTATACATACAAAGAACGGCACCTTGTTGAGTCTTTCTTTAGTAAGTTAAAAAAATATAGAGGAATTGCAACTAGGTATAAGAAACTTAGCATCACATATAAACTGCTCGTCGTTCTTGGCTCGTGCCTTGTGTGGCTACAATAATTTATTTAGAAACAGCCCCTAAGTAGTTTAAATATATTTAAAAAATAAATCTTTTAAATACATTTCAGCGTGTTATGTTTGCCTCAAATTATTTGAGGGTAAGAGTATGATAAAGAAATTTCATGTTGCTATGATTTGCGTTGCTGAAGCGTCAAACTATTGTGGCTATCGTTATCGCATAGAAGACATTTTAACAGTTATGCTTTCGGGAATGCTTTGTGGCCTAAAAACTACAGAAAGCATCTATCATTGGAGCGAGACAAGGCGTACCAGAAATTTTCTTAGAGAAGAGCTTTCCATTGAATTGAACCTGCTATAGAATTGCGGAGTCGAGGCTAAACGACTATACTGTCCCAAGGAGGGATACGGTTATGCAACAATCTCGACGTCATCATGATGCAGGATTTAAGAAAAATGCTGTGGCCTTGACAAACAGTGCAGAAAAGGCGGCCGTGTGCTGGCCTCATAGTTTACAGTGACAGGGGTGTTCAATATGCAAGTGCAGATTTTCGTCATCTTTTACAGGAAAATCAGTGTGTTCAAAGTATGAGTCGTAAAGGCAATTGCCCCTGGTGAGTTGGAAATTCTGCCTTTCAAGATTTTACTCTTGAACAGCAGATGGGGGCGCTTTGTTTGTGTGGAGCTCGATAGATTTTGAGGGAAATACCTTTGAACCTTTTTCGCTTAATGAGGACTCCATTTTTTTGTTGCAGGATCACGATTTGTGCGGCATAGACGACCAGCCGTAAAAAAGGCCTTGTTTATGGCTGCTTTGGTTGCTATAAGATTTAATCCTAGAATTAAAGACATTTATAGTCATTTAATCAATGATAATAAGAAGAAAAAAATGGTTGCGCTCGTAGCATGTATGAGAAAAATTGCCATAACTTTGAATGCCAAGCTCAAATATGCCATGAGACCCCGCAAAGCGCAAGAATGGAATGATGGACAGGTTTCTCTCACCGCACTGGCAATTGCCCCGGAGCCGTCGTCAGTGCCATGAATATGAAGTGAGCGAAAAAGTCAAGGGCTTTAGAGTGAGGAACGAACGTCCCTTGACTTTTGCAGCGAACGAAATATGGTACGCACGACGACGGAAACGGAGCAATTGCCCTTGGTGAGTTGGAAAAAATGCCTTTAAAATTTTCTGGTTCAAGTGGGTTGATACGTAACACTCGTTTCTTGTGTAGCGGCTACATCTTCAGCGCCCTTTGGGTCGGTTTGCGCGCCTTGCTTTTTTCGCTTCCTTGTGAGCTTTGCAGAGGAGCACTTTGTGTACGGGCTGTCAAAAATGGAGTTTTTAGGCAGCCTTCTATATATTATTTCCCTTTGAGGGCAAGGTTTTTTAGAAGCTGAACACAAAGTTCGCACTGACATTCCATGCATCGGTAGCGGTAAAGTTATCACCCCACACGTCATGGTCAAAGTTAAGGACAAGATAGGATGCATCAACATACATATCAAGATTCTCGTAGAGCGCATAGTTTGTTCCAAGGCCGAATTCTACAGCAAAGTCCTTTGTTGTCAGGTACATACCGGAATCTGCATTGAAAAATGCCGCTTCGCCGCCAAAGCCTGTACCGGCAATGCGTGCGTCCTCCACAAGCCCCACACTGTTGGTACCGCCGATGTAGTTCATGCGTACATTATGCGTCAGATCTTCAAAAAAGCTTACATCGGTAAAGCGAAGACCGAGACCCCATGTGCCAACGAGTGAATCACCAATGACAGATTCGCGTGCCAAGTACTTGTGTCCATGACTTGCAAAGGGTGAGAACTGGTTTGTTCCATTGGAAACACTGTATGTGGGCATGCGCTCGGAACCATTTTCGGGATTCTCATCATCCCCTGAGCTATACCAGAAGTAGAGGCCTGGAGTAGCCCATTCTGTTTTATACTCACCTATAAAGCTGAACATGTATCCTTGGCGCTGCAGGTCAATATCGTTGGGCCCGTCTGTGGAACCAAAGTCGGCGTGTCCATAGTTTATATCCCACGCAAAGCGGAAAGGATCAACACCTGTAATCTCGCCAGTAAAACCACCATGAATAACATTGCCATAACCCCATTGATCATTATGGGTGCCATGCACAGCCCCAAGGGCTGCGTCACTGTCAATTTCATAGGGAAGAAGGCCATTGGCAAGGCGCTGCTCGCCGCCGGATAAATTGCCATTGCGGGCAAAATTTTGTCCTACAGCACTGTACATGACCCACGGCGTTACCTTGGCCCATGAAAGATTAAAGGGTAAAAGCAAGGCGAAGGTGTCTACGTTGTCAAGATAGTTGGACGAAGCGCCATAGGGGTCGTTGTTGATATAATTGTCGTTGAATGGGCGTGCCCAGAACATGGTGGCGCTAAACACCTCGTTAAACTGGTTGGAAAGCACAATGCCCGCCGCATCGTCTTGAAACACTTGAGAGCCCATGCTAAATGAGGGCAGTGCGAGGCTTTGAATCCCCATACGTACTTTGAGATCCGTTTCAGGCACAAACCAGTCGATATAGGCATTTTTTAACTCTACGATAGTTCTGTCAGCGCCAAGAGCACCGCCGCCATCGGACTCGCCCCATTCGCTTTCGCCAATTTCAAAGTAGACTGTTCCGGAGAGAGTTTCGGAAACAATAGCGTCAATGTGTAAACGCACACGCTGATTTGCATTGAAATTGTCCGCACCTTCCGCACCGTCGGTACCGGAGCCATA
The DNA here is from genome assembly GCA_964371965.1 of uncultured Desulfovibrionaceae bacterium. Taxonomy (GTDB): domain Bacteria; phylum Desulfobacterota; class Desulfovibrionia; order Desulfovibrionales; family Desulfovibrionaceae; genus CAYJAD01. The sequence goes on along the minus strand of CAYJPE010000285.1, from coordinate 432 downwards.
TACAGGGCTTTCACCGTCAGTGTCGCTAAAGCCTTTAAGGCCTGCTCCATAGTCAAAACCCATAATCCACTGCCCCCGAATCTTAAAATCAACGGCGTGGACAGGCAGACTTGCGCTCAAGAGCAAACCTGCTGTTAAGAGAAGTGTTGCTATTTTTTTCATAATACCCTTCCTCTTTTTGCAAAAAAACAAAACCTTCCTCAAATATGCTGTATTTGGATTTATTCAATGCTTGTGTCTTAGCATGCAAAGCAGGCACGAGGCAAGAGTTTTTTTTAAAAAATCTTTATTTTTCAATAATTTATAGAAAATCTTCAGATGTTTTCACGATGCTTTTCAGAAAGCGTTTATAAAAAAACTTGTTTTTTCCGAGAATCTAGGGAAGCGCTGATTTAATCGCTTCTGACTGCCCACAAGAGGCTCAAAGATTAA
>CAYJPE010000284.1:0-3353 GCA_964371965.1 uncultured Desulfovibrionaceae bacterium | reverse complement strand
CCTCCCCTGCTCAAGAAAAAAAAGTAACAATTCATCAGTGCCTAAGCTCGATTCATAGTCCTTTGTAGTTCTTGCGCCTGTTCTGCAAGTTCACGTATAACATCAGCAGATTGGATAATGGCTTCCGTCGTTTTGTTGACAACATCGTTGATATCATTCATGGAGTGCGAGATACCGTCTGAAACAGTTGTTTGTTCGTTGGCGGCATTGGCGATTTGATGGATCATGCTTGTATTTTGGCTTGTCACGGAGGCAATTTCTTGCAATGACTCTTCTGATTGCTTTGCAATTTCGGATGTTTGTGATATTTGTTTTACAACCCGCTTCACTTCTTCTTGATTTGCCGTGCTTGAGTCTTGGATTGAACGCACACTTTCGCTCACTTCACGTGTGGCATCCATGGTTTTTTCAGCAAGCTTTCTTACTTCATCCGCAACAACAGCAAAGCCACGTCCGGCTTCACCTGCTCGTGCAGCCTCAATGGCGGCATTGAGAGCAAGGAGATTTGTTTGATCGGCAATATCTGTGATGACGTTGATAATACTGCCGATTCCGGCTGAAAGCTGATCGAGTTTTTCCATATTTTTTGTTAAGTTATCGGCTGAACCTGTCAATGTTTGCATGGCATGCGACATTTGCCCAATATTATCAATGCCTTTTTGTGCTTTTTGGAGAACAGAATTGCTTTGCTCTGCTGTTGTTGCAGCATTATGTGCCACCTCAAGAACCGAAGCGTTCATTTGTGTCATTGCCGTACTGGTTTTTTCAATGCTTTCGCGCTGAAAATGTGAGCCTTCCACAATGAGCTCTGTTTGCGCAGAAAGCTTTTCGGCCGCAGAAGCCACGCGAGAAGCAATGACAGTCGCTTGGATGGACATTTCTTTAATGGCGTCGCTTTGCTCTTGAACATGTGTGATATCATTGAGAAATTCAATGTAACCAACGGCATTGTGGTTCGCATCGTATAGGGGGCTTGCAAAGACATCAAAGTGCAAATTTTTGCCATTGACAACGCACGGCGCCACAGTGTTTATATTATCACGCTTGGCTATGGCGCTATTTCCCAAACACTGCTCATTGCCGCAGGCAGGAGAATTGAAAATTTTTCCGCAATTCCTTCCTATGGCATCAGCTAAATTAAAGTTATTTTGCGCAGTTTTGTTCATATAAATTATTTTATTATCAGGTGTCGCCGTAAAAATATTTGTCGACATATTATCAAGCAATTCTTGATATAATTTTGCAAGCTTATTGATAGAAAAAACGAGCGTATGAAAATCACCCTCAAATTTTGATTCATCCGTTGTTGCAGCCAATGCTCCGGATGAAATCTTGTTAGATGTCTGATATATTTCACCAATAATAGCGTTGACTGTCGTAAGAATAGTGCGTATCGCATCTATAAGCTGCCCAATTTCGTTTTGCTTTTTAGATGTGATTGTTGCTGATAAATCTCCACTACTCACTTTTTTTGCAAAGCTTGTTGCCTGTTCTATGGGTCTGATGACGGCGTGTTGTGTCAATAAGTACGAGACAATAGCGAGGAGAATTGTGAGAAAAAGGCAAAACATGGTAATATATTCAGCGCGTTGAAATTCATCACTCACCTCCTGTGCAAGCTTTGTGGTTCGATACGATAATTTTGTAAAGAAAGTATTGATGGGCGACATAATTCGCACCACTTCATTTCTGTATTGGGTACCAAATACCAATTCAAGAGCTTTTTGCTGATCCGGTGCGGCATTTACCGTATAATTTCCGGTGCTATCCTTGAATTTGCCAAGCATGGCATTCATCGCTTCCACTTCAATATTTATGAGAGTATTGGAAAGCTCATTTGACTCTTCAAGTAAGGAGAACTCCTCTTCTGTCAGTCCATACTGCCTTAATAAGCTTAAGAGGGATATTCTTTGACCGGCAGCAATGCTCGCATCTCGTGGACGTGACACTCTACCGGCTCTTATGTCAACAATCTCATTGTACTTTTCCTTAAAAGTTTCGTCACTGTTTGCCACATACAAACGTACATTGTCAGTAAGCGATTCAGACGAATCTCTGAGTTCACGCGACAGCTCCATTAAAATATCATTGTTTTCATTAACTGTTTTTATCTTGACAAAAGCTTCGCTTGCTACAAATAAAAAATAGAGTGACACAACTATCATCAGTACAACTAAAATATTCGAAATAAAAAAAGTAGTCCTGATTTTCATAATTTTACCCTTATTTAAATTGTACACACAAATATTCTCAGCGGCCCTTAGCAGCCTGTTGAAAAGCGCAATTTCCAGCAGTTCGTTCAAAAAGTGCCCATCTGCAAAGATCGCAAAGAAACGAAAAAATTCAAGCATCGCAGTACATTGGGCACACACAAGATGTTTGGATTTTTATCGCTGAGGCAGCAGATCGGGCTTTTTCAACGGATTGTTAGGCGCCGTCGTCAAATTGCGAATTTTTATGGTATATCAAACCCCTTAAAACATAGTCGAGCTTGCTTTGAAGAAATATACTCTTCCGGTATTTGACTGAAAAACAAGCGAAATCTAACGCAGAGCCCGCTTTGATAAAGGCGCAAAGACGCACTTGACGACAGCGTCTAGCATTGTTTTTATGAGATAGCATGCAGGCTAATTGCGGCGTTTTTTACAAAGCATCATCACCCAAGCTTTATGTTTGCCTATAGCAATCCTATGAAAAAAAGACAAGAAGGTACTGACATTTAAAAACAATAATTGAGGTATGTTTCATAAAATGCGATGGCAAGTTTTTTGCTTTTTCTTTTCTGACATCTCACATTTTTCGAGAGGCGAAGCAGTGCCTCAAGACAAAATACATTTTCAACTCTATTGGTAACAGTATCGGAAAGCATGGCAAAATGTTTAGGGACTGTTGCAAAAGTCCTTGTTCGTAGGCCATGTAAGCGCACGAACGTTTTGTGTCACGGCGTTCTCATTTCAGTTTTTTGTGGGGAAAAACCTTTTGTAAACAAAAAGTTCTTCCCCCAGACCATCGCTGTTCTTGATTGTCTGTAAGGCTCGTTCCTCGATAACGGCTACGCCTTCGGCGCCCTTTGGATCGGTCCGCTCGCCTTGACTTTTTTCGTTTCCTTGCGACCTTTGCAGAGGGGTACTTTGTGAACGGACTGTCAGAAATGGAGTTTTTTAGCAGCCTGCTACGGCGCCATTCGGTCGACCCTTTCCAAAAAATTTTCGCTGGCATTTTTTATTTACATACAATACTTCCAACTTATCTCAGCACGCTATATTATTTTACATAAAAATATGTTAAGACACCAGGGGAGGGATTAAGCAGTAAGCGCGTTTTGAAAGGGGAAGGAGGGGGTGTGGGGGAGG
>CAYJPE010000283.1:0-3381 GCA_964371965.1 uncultured Desulfovibrionaceae bacterium | reverse complement strand
TCAAGCCAAGAACGCCTTCACGCAATTTTTACCAGACCTCAATGTATGCACTCTCACGAAAGAAAAAGACCCAGCCGCCCATGTGGTGCTTGCCACCTATCCCGGTATGATGCAACGCTTCCAAAATTATGATGTCGCATGGTTTGACCTTGTCATAGCCGATGAATCACACCGCAGTATTTATAATAAATATCGTGATTTGTTTCTGTATTTTGACGCTTTACATCTTGGCCTGACCGCAACACCACGTCACAGAGTTTCACATAATACTTATGGAATGTTTGGCTGTGCCACCAATGACCCCACATATTATTACGAATATGAACGCGCCATTGATGAAGGAACGCTTGTGGACTTTACACCCATCAGTGTCACCACAAAGTTCATGCGGGAGGGAATCAACAGCGATAGCATTTCCGAAGAAGAAAAATTGCGCCTTGAAGATGAAGGTCTTAATGTGGATACGCTTGAAATAAATCCTCAGCAACTGGATTCACAAGCGTACAATAAAGATACTAACCGTCTCATATTGCAGAACCTCATGCAAAATGGCTTGCGTGATGCCAGCGAAAATGGCCCGGGCAAAAGTATTATCTTTGCGCGTAATCATAAACACGCTGAACTTCTCGGCGTCCTTTTTCAAGAAACGTTCCCGGAATACGGGCCAGACTATTGCGCCGTCATTGACAATTACAATCCGCGTGCGGAACAGCTCATTGACGACTTTAAGACAGCGCAAAACAATCCCATTATCGCCATCTCTGTTGACATGCTTGATACTGGTATCGACGTGCCCGAGGTGCTCAACCTTGTGTTTGCAAAACCCGTAAAATCCTATGTAAAATTCTGGCAAATGGTGGGCAGAGGCACACGCTTGTGCAAAAATCTTCATGGTCAAGGTCAAAACAAGGAACGCTTTTATATATTTGACCATTGGGGAAATTGTGAGTTTTTTGATACAGACCGTGCCCATGAAGAAGCCCCTCCTGTTATCACGCTTATGGAAAGGCTTTTCCTGACGCGTATAAGCTTGGCAGAAACAGCCCTTGCCAAGTATGACAAAGCCACCTTTGAGCGCACCTTGCCACTCATCCGCGCCATGCTCAATGCCTTGCCTGACAGCAATTTAGCGGTAAAAGAAAAGTATAGTCAGAAATACTACACCCTTAGTGCCGCAAATTTAGAACACTTTGAACCCGCACTCGTCACAATTTTGCAAGGAGAGCTTGCCCCACTCATGCGGCATATTCCCACGCGCGGCGATAAAGATGCCTATGCTTTTGATCAGCTTATGACGGAACTACAAACAGCATTGCTGCAAGAAAGTGTGCATGTGGAAAGCCTCAAGGCAAAGTTGGATACAGCCCTTGCAGGGCTGCAAACGCATATCTTAGCCGTACAAGAGCAATTTGCGCACATTAAAGATATACGCAGTGCAGAATTTTGGCAAAACAGCGAACTTTTAGCGGCATTGGAAGAAAAACGCCTCGCCTTGCGGGATATTATGCGCTACAGCCTGCCCGCTCCCACACCTTCGGGGCGCCCATCAAAAATTATTGATATCACCGATGGTGACGTGCAGGTGGAAATCCGCGGCCCATTACGCCCCTCACCGCAAGAAATGCAAGAATATCACGCCAGAGTACGCGACATCTTGCAACCTTACTTTGAAACTGACCCTGTTTTACGCAAGCTCCGCCACGGTCACGCCTTACATCCCATGGACTTTGACCATTTGGCACAACTTATTTTGCAACAAAACACACAAGGCGTTGATGTTGATTTAGAATATTTGCGTCAATTTTATCCAAGTAATTTGGAATTACAAAAGGAATTACGCGCTATTGTAGGTATGGATGCCAAGGTCGTGGAAGCGCACTTTGTGGATTTTTTAGAAAAATATCCTCGCCTCAACACGCTACAAACACGTTTCTTACAGCTCTTGCAAAAACACATTGCCACTTACGGCCCCATGAGTTTTGAAAAGCTTTATACGGCTCCCTTTACCACCATGAGCGCCCAAGGCCCTGAAGGTGTGTTTGGTGAACATCAAATACATGACATTGAAGCTATTTTGCAATCCTTCCATGCTCTAGAAAAGGCTTCGGCCTAACACATTGAGGTAAAACATGAATAGCAGTGACCTACGTAATCAAATAGACAAGCTCTGGACAGATTTCTGGACAGGTGGCATCACCAACCCTCTGACTGTCATTGAGCAAATTACCTATTTGATGTTTTGCCGTATGCTCGATGAATCGGAGCTGAACCGCAAACGCATGGCAGAACGCACAGGAAAGCCCTTCAAAGCCCTGTGGTTTGGCAAGGACCAACAAGATTTACGCTGGAATCATTTTAAGCATATGCAAGGTGAGGCATTGCTCACCCTTGTGCGTGACCGTGTTTTTCCTTTTTTACGCAAACTTGACCAGCCCTACCGTGCCGCCGCCGTGCAAGAAAGTCAGGCCGATGAAAATAAAGCCCAATTTGGCCTTGGCTCTCTTATGAAGGATGCCCAACTCCTCATCATTAAACCCACGCTGCTTGCCTCTGCCATTGCCGCCATTGACACCATGGACATGGGCAGCACCGATGCCAAGGGCGACCTCTACGAATACTTGCTCTCAAAATTGAGCACTGCAGGCATCAATGGGCAATTCCGCACGCCGGGGCATATCAGGCAAGCCATGGTAGAAATGCTCGAACCACAGCCCACCCATGTTATTGGCGACCCTGCGTGCGGCACAGCAGGCTTCCTTGTGAAAACCATTGAATATTTACGCAAAACCCACACCTCACCGGACATGCTCTATACTGACGATGACGGCAAGCCTGTGTATGTGGGCGATATGCTCACTCCGTACCAAGAACACATGAATACGCACATGTTTCGCGGTTTTGACTTTGACATTACCATGTTGCGCGTGTCCGCCATGAATATGATGTTGCACGGTGTCGAAGGCCCGTGCATCTTCTTTCAAGACACGCTCTCCGAAGGCTTTAAGCAGAATTATCCCGCCGAAGTGAAAGACCACTTTGATATTATCCTTGCCAATCCCCCTTTTAAGGGCAATATCGACACGGACGACATCGCCCAAGAGCTGACTCGCAAAGTCAAAAGCAGCAAAACAGAACTCCTCTTTCTTGTGCGTATGTTGGAAATGCTCAAATTGGGCGGACGCTGCGCTGTCATCGTGCCCGACGGAGTGCTTTTTGGCGCAAGCAAGGCGCATGTGGCCTTGCGTTCACTCTTGCTTGACGACAACCAACTGGACGGCGTCATTTCCTTGCCTTCCGGTGTGTTCAAGCCCTATGCAGGGGTGAGCACTGCCATATTGCTCTTTACCAAGGGCGGCGAAAGCAAGGACGTATTTTTCTTTG
>CAYJPE010000282.1:0-3392 GCA_964371965.1 uncultured Desulfovibrionaceae bacterium | reverse complement strand
AACAGCTGGAACATATTAAAATTGCAGTGTAATTATGTCAGAAAGTCGAGTTAGGTAATGCGAAAACTGAATTACACTGGACACTTGTCAAATCAAGAAAAAGAAAAATTAAAAAAGAGTCAAACTTAGGCGCAATACGACAGTACGCACAATATCTACAAAATCGAATGAAGACAGAAAATATCAATGTGCCATTATTTGTATATTACCCAATCAATAGAATGGTTCATGATATTCCATTGCGCATCAGAAAAAAGCATTCATTTAAAAATATAGATGCTTACGACGAATCACTCACAAATAAGACAAATTTTAGAGACTTCTTTGAATGGTTTCGAGACCGTGAGGATATAGAAAATGAATGTATGAGAAATATATATGAGACAAGTCCCTTTTTTAACGTAGGTTCAAAACAACTGGATACGCAATTAGAAGCCGTTCGCGGTGCTATTTACGCCTTCATAACAAATTTTTCAGAGTTGAAAATCCAAAGAAAGCCTCAATTACGGATGATGGTTACAAAGAATGCAAAGAAAATAATGATAAACCAACTCTCAAACGGCGAAAAATGCTTGCTTGCCCTCATAGGTGACTTGGCACGGCGCCTTGTCATCGCCAATCCCATGCACGACACTCCCCTGAGAGGAAAAGGTGTCGTTTTAATAGATGAAGTAGCTCTCCATTTGCATCCCACATGGCAACACATGATTATACCTTGTCTTCTCGAAACATTTCCCCATTGCCAATTCCTTATGACTACAAACTCGCCGCATGTTTTGACGCATGTACCAAGTAACAATGTATTTTTGTTTGATAATGTAAAAGAAGGCTTGAAAGTTTTGCGTCCCAACGAAATGTATGGAAAAACAAGTGAAAGTATCTTGAAAACTTTTATGGGGCTTGAAAGCACGAGGCCAAAGCATATTGCAGAGGACTTGCATCAGATATTTATTGATATTCAAAAAAAAGAACTCGTAAAAGCCCAAGAGCGCATACATCATTTAACGGCCCAAATAGGTGACGATCCGGAACTTGTGAAAGCTCGCGCACTGGTGCGACGTATGGAGAGCATCGGCAAATGAAGCATATCACCAAAAATCAAGAACCGCCTGCATTTATACAATGGAAGAGCGGCAAGGCAACGACGAAATGGAATAAATTAGGCGGAGCATCTCTACTAAAACGTGTGCTGCATACAAGTATACTGCGCGAACAAGGCGGTATTTGTTGCTATTGCGAAACAATATTGATAAATAGAAAGTCTCATATTGAGCACTTTGTCCCTCGTTCTGCGGATGCAAGCTTGACTTTTGACTATAACAACCTCTTGTGTTCATGCCAAGTAAATCTGACAAAAGACAGCCCTCGCACATGTGGCATAGCCAAGGGCAGTTCTTTTCACAAAAATCTTGTTTCACCCTTGGAACAAGACTGCGAACAGCATTTTACCTTTACATATGACGGCGAAATACAAGGGAATGACACACGAGGTCAAAAGACTGTGACACGACTTAATCTCAATGAGCCTGCGCTTGTGGAAAAGCGAAAAAGCCTCATTGACACGTTTACAGATATGCTCGGTGACGAGGACTTTACAGAAGAAGACTTTGCCAAGTATGTCCACGACTACTTATTAAAAAGCAGCGACGGCAATTTCAACGCCTTTTGGACGACTGTCAAATATCTCTTTGCTCCTCATACAATTTAAAAATACACATGCAATCAGGAAGTGTCATGCCGCCAAAAAAGCAAAAAAAACTTGAAATCCCTTTTGACGAAAAGCTTCTTTTGTTCAAATTTTGTTTGGCAAAAATTGGCAAGCAATCTTTTTCCGAACTGAGCAAGGTCTTGCGTGATGACGAATATCTGGGCTACGATGCCAACAATACCGCCCTTTTTTGCCATGTCATCAAGGCATGGTGTGGTGGCCATAACGACAGCAACACAACTGCCTTAAGCCATGAAAAGCTGAGCATATACGACGAAAATATTTATCGACACCTCCGGCATATCTCCGCAAAAAGGGGCACGATGACGCTTAAATATTTTCAGTATATCGCCCTTCTCTTCACAGAAATGTACTTGGACAGCTATTTTTCCGACAAAACAGCGCTATTGGACGAACTGAATGCTTTTATCGCCGCGCACTGCGTGAAGCATCCCGGCCTTGAAGTCTCGCCCTATACGGAAGCGGGTTTGCACAAGCTGTGCTTTATGTGTGCCACAGGCAGTGGAAAAACACTCATTATGCACATAAACATCTTGCAATACAAACATTATTTTGAAATTGCCAAGCGCAACAATCCAAGACTTAGCCTCGACAATATCTTGCTCATCACACCCAATGAAGGCTTATCTCGCCAGCACCATGAAGAATTGCAATCCTCTGATATTCCGACAATAATTTTTACAAAGCATTCATGGGGCAAAGGCCTTGTGTGTATTATTGATATTCACAAGCTTGATGAGCACGCTAAAGCAGGAAGCAAAGGAAAGAGTGTCGCGGTAGATGCTTTTGAAGGCAACAATCTCGTGTTGGTGGACGAAGGACACAAGGGTCTTTCCGGAAATGTTTGGTATGACTATAGAACGCGCCTTGCTGCCAACGGATTTTCCTTTGAATATTCTGCCACTTTCAAACAGGCTTTGAAGGGCACAGGAAAGGAAGCCAAGGCACTGACCGACGAGTATGGCAAGGCCTATCGTATTTACAATCTGAACAAAGGTATCACTGACGAGCAGGAAAACCTCTATCTTACAGGCTGTCTTTTGTCATTTTATCAGCAATGTAAGGTGTACGCGGACAATGCCTCGGCTTTTGCGCCATTTTATATTGAAAAACCCCTTCTTGTCTTTGTGGGCAATCGTGTCACCAAGACAACCAGCGCCGCAGAATTGACCGATGTGGAGCGTGTTCTGCATACTATCAATGACTTTACGTCCAAGCCGCATATGTCTCTTGCGCGTATGAATGCCATTTTTTCTGAGCAAACGGGGCTTGTGAATACCTACGGACGAGAACTCTTTGCCCACAGCCTTGAGTACCTCGACACACACTTTTGTGGCGATATGGAGGCCATGTATCATGATGTACTACAGACACTTTTTTGCAGTACACAGCCAGGCAGACTTTGTGTGGTGGAATTTAAGCAAGTGTCGGGTGAAATTGGCCTGAAAATAGGAGAAAACGGAGAATATTTTGGCCTCATCAGTATTGGCGATACAGCCAAAATGCGTAAGATATGCGAAGCAAAAGGGCTTGTAACAGAAACAAGTGAGTTTGAAAGCACCTCATTTTTTGCAAACATCAACGCGGCGCATTCGCCTATCACCATGCTCATCGGTTCGCGCAAGTTTACGGAAGGCTGGAATTCATGGCGGGTGTCAACAAT
>CAYJPE010000281.1:0-3423 GCA_964371965.1 uncultured Desulfovibrionaceae bacterium | reverse complement strand
GCCACCTATATCCGTGCTTTTAGTCTTTACAAGGCACTAGGCGCTGTCGTCAAATGCGCCTTTTCGGTTATCTCTGCGTCAGACTTCGCTTGCTTTTTCAGTCAAATACCATAAGAGTATATTTTTCAGAGCAAGCTCGACTTTGTTTCAATGGGCTTGATATAACAAAAAAAACGTCATTTGACGACAACGCCTAAGGAGAAGAGCATGCCCCCTGTAAAATGCCGCGTCACGTTACTGACGCATACCCCCGACCCTCTTATGCTTTTGTACAGCGCCTGCCGTCAATGTTACTCTGCCGGTTTTGTAGGTGATATGTGGCATGGGGATGTGCCCTCAGAAGAAACGCAACAAGCGCTTGTTGAAAAAGTTGTCGCCTCAGGGCATACGAGTCCTTTGGAGCATGTGACTTTTACTTTTGCAGCTGAGGGCGTGTCTCGTGCGCTTTCTCATCAATTGGTGCGCCACAGAATAGCTTCGTATTCTCAGCAAAGTCAGCGTTATGTGGACGGTTCACAGTGTCATTTTATTATGCCCCCTGCCATTGCCAAAAATACTGCTGCCCGGGCGCGTTTTGAAGCTTTTATGGAGGAAGTGGGTAGCGCCTATCGAGATATAAAGGCTCTTCTTGAAGCAGACGGTCGTGGGAATAAAGCCAATGAAGATGCGCGCTTTGTGCTCCCTCAAGCCGTGGAAACACGTATCGTTTTCAGCATGAATTGTCGTGCGCTCCTCAACTTTTTTGCTCATCGTTGCTGCCAACGAGCCCAATGGGAAATACGCATTTTGGCACAGGATATGTTGCGCTTGTGTAAAAATGTGTTGCCCGTGGTTTTTCATAAGGCCGGAGCTCTGTGTGAAAAAACACATACATGCCCTGAAGGCGCTTTTTCATGTGGGCGTTATCCTACATAAATTTTGCACTATTTATTATTGTTCCAACGTTCGCATAAGTCATGCGATATGTGGAGATGGTCGAGCAAGCGGCCGCAAAAGTGACGCATCATGCCGTTGAGCGTCGTGTCTTGAATGTAGAATGCGGGTTGGAAGGGCATGATGAGAGCGCCGGCGTCACTGAGAATGCGCATATTTGTCAAGTGGATAGATGAGTAAGGGCTTTCTCGGGGGACAATAATCAACGGGCGACGCTCTTTAAGAGTCACGTCGGCGGCACGGTGTATGAGTGTGCTTCCTACACCGTGGGCGATGGCACCAAGGGTGCTCATGGAGCAAGGGCATATGATCATGCCGGCGTGTTGCCATGAACCACTGGCAGGGCCTGCGGCCATGTTGTCGGGCTTATGCTCTGTGTGTACAAGGGCGCTAAAGCTGTGCGCTTTGTGTGCAAAGCCTTCTTCAAGCATAACACGCAGAGCGCCTTGTGAGGCAATGAGGTGTGTTTCTACGTGGGGAAGACTTTGTATGAGTTGCAGTACCGTATGTGCCAGCGGCATTCCACTGGCACCACTAATGGCAAAAAGTACGCGTGATGGTTGCATAAGTTTTTCCTGTACTCTTCCAGAATCTACATTAGAAGTGGCTTAAAATGCCGAGAAGCGGTTGCAAAAATGGCGAATGTGCCCATGGATGCGTCCACAGTACCACGCGCGCGGACAGATCTGTCGTAATAGCCTCATCTTTTGTGAGTCCTGTGACATCAACACTTATGTCTAAGCCCACGCTGGCAGCCTCATTTGTGGAAAAAATATTGCGCACTGTACCTGTAAGTGTTTCGCTTCTTTGTTGAAGAATAAGAAAGCACAGCGTGTTTTTTTGTATGCTTTCGCTGTCAGACTGGGGGACAGTGGCATTTGCCATGAGTGACGCATGTATTTCTGGTGTGATTGAGAGCAATACTTGGTCTTTTTGTACCGTTTCACCGACTTTGGGAAGAGCGCCTGAGAGCAATCCTTTGTCCGTCACGGTACCGGTAATAGGGGCATGTATGAGGTTGGGAGCGTTTTTTTCTGGGTGCGTCAGTGTGCTTGCCGGCATAGAGGGGGAGGTATTTTGTGCCCTGTATGCCTTTGCAATATCATTACGAATGTTATGTAACTCTCCTTCTATGGCGCTGCGACTGCGACTTGTGTATTCAAAAAAGCTTTGCGCTTGCTCCAAGAGTTGTCGTGCTTCTGCTTCCGCTTGTATAGTTTTTTGTCGTTGACTTGCCGGGGCGTGCGAGACATCTGCATTGCGCATTTGTAAAAGAGCCCTTGCGTGAGCTATGGAGTGTTGCTCTACGAGTGTGCGCGCGGCATTTTCTTCATGTCGCGCCAAGGCTATTTGCTTGACAAGGTGCTCTTCCAATGCCTGTATTTCGGCAATACGCGCGGCATTGTGTTCCGGTGTTGGTAGGGCAAAGCTGCCGTGTACGAGGGCGGAGGCCGCTGCGTATTGGTGCACATAGTCAGTATCATCGAGCTTTATAAGTAATTGGTCTTTTTGGACTTTTTGCCCTAGTGTAACAAGTGTCTCACTGATAATGCTGCTCATAGGCGTGGTAACGGGAACACTGCCTAGACGGATAACACCTGTGTCGCTGACAATACGACTTGTGTATATCCAGAGGATGCACAATGCAGATGCGACAAGAAGAGAGAGTGTGATAAGTGGAATGATATATTTGAGGGGGACGCGAGGGCGTTGCGGGTTTGGTGTGAGTTCAAGTTGTTGAGTCATAGAATAATCCTTTTGTTTGCTGCAGAAGCACAAATGTGTGGGAAGAGAATAATTTCGAATATTAAGCCTTTATATATGCATTGGTCAAGCCTTAGTGCCTTGTTTACTCTAAAAGCTTTGATTGCATGCTATACATGCTGCCATGCGTCACACAATATTTCCTTCTTTCCCAAGCAAAAAATCTTCGGCATACATGCGGACTTATTGGTTTTTTTGAAGGGGCCGACCGAATGGCGCCGTAGGCGTGACCGTAGCCGAGGGACGAGGCGTACGGGCATCGAGAGCAGCGATGGTGTGGTGGGAAAGCTTTTTTTCCCAAAAAAAGTTTCACCCCACATGCTTTTCAAAAAACACACATTAAGACAAAACACGGTACTAGGCACTGTCGTCAAATGCGCCCTTTCGCCTTTATCGAAGCGGGCTCTGGGTCAGAGTTTACTTGCTTTTTCTGTCAAATACCATAGGAGTATATCCCCTCAAAGCAAGCGCGTCTTCCTTGATATAACACAAAAAATCGCTAGGGGCTGTCTCTAAATAAATTCTTTTGCGTTTTGCCCCTGCTCCGAAGGGGTCAAACGGTGTTTTTTGCTCAAGTTACGCATGTCTTTATACGCGCCTTTCGCAAAAAAACGCGTTTTCCTTGGCAAAAACACAAAATCTTTTTATTTAGAAACAGCCCCTAGTTGACGACAGCGCCTAAGCGGCACCAAATTTTTCATAAAATGTTTGCTCTGCATGGGTATC
>CAYJPE010000280.1:0-3438 GCA_964371965.1 uncultured Desulfovibrionaceae bacterium | reverse complement strand
TTGGCGCTAGCAAAAGTTTTCCCCTTCCTCCCCCACAAAAAAATGAAATTAGAATGCCGTGAGTTCAAGAAAAATAATACAAAATCACATATTGCCTGTACTCAACACTTATGATACACGGCCTCATGCTGTACCAAAAATCCTCACCACTTCCTCCCTTTTGGCTTATGGGGGTCGTCACCCTTGTTTTATTGGGGGTTGTCGTTGCTATAACGCTTTTGTCCACTGGGCAGCGCGAGGCTGTTATGGTGCGCCTGTTACTCGGCGAGGGCGGGGCTCTTATTGGTGCTGTCGAGGGAAATGTGCGTATGAGTATTCGTACACGTGCAACTTTACAGCTGCAAGAAAGCCTGCAAGCCATGGTAAGCAGTGATGTTCTTTTTGTGGCCATTGCCATGCCGGATGGGACTTTTTTGGCACATAGTATGCCAGAAAAATTGGGGGATGTGCTGGAAATTGATGGTCAAGAAATGAATGAACGTCAGTTGCATGAGCAAGCACAGACTTCTGAAGATGGAAGCTTGCGTTGGTTTGTGGCAGATATTGATGGTAAGCAGACATTCGTTGTCTTTCGGCATTTTATGCCACACCCGCCGCGAAAGCAACCATTTTTTCGCATACTGCCACCACGCCCTACACAGCCCCTTGTGTTTTTGGGCTTAAATATGACGCCCTTTGAACTGAGCCGCAGGCAAGACAAGCTCCATCTTTTTTCCCTTGCCGGTGGCACTATAGTTATAAGTTTGGCCTTGCTCATGGTCGTGTATTATGCGCAACACGCGCGCGAATCTCGCCAAAGGCAATACGTGGCAGAAGGGCAAGTGCGGATGCTTGAAGAAGAGGTGCGGCGTAAAGAAAAAATGGCCGCTATCGGTAATCTTGCGGCGGGCGTGGCTCACGAAATACGCAATCCTTTGAGTTCTATCAAGGGCTATGCCACGTACTTTGGGCAGCGATTTCCCGAAGGAAGTGATGATAGAAATGCTGCTCACGTAATGGTGAACGAAGTGGAACGCCTCAATCGCGTCATTACGGATCTTATAGGTCTCTCTCGCCCTACAGATGTGCGTATGATGCCTGTACAACTGGCTGATGTTATTCAGCATGCCGTCTACCTTTTACAGCCGGACGCCCAAAAAAAACATGTCACCATACACTGGCACCCTCCCACAACGCCTTTGCCTCAGGTGTACATTGATACTGACCGTTTTCAACAAGCTTTTTTAAATGTTTGCCTCAATGCGCTTGATGCATTCTCCGGCGCTGAAACTCCCCATATTCTCCATATTACACTTGAAAAGGCAAATAATCATCAAGTGTGTCTCAGTATTCGCGATACGGGAACAGGCATTGCCGCTCAGCATTTACCCCATATTTTCGACCCATACTTTAGCACAAAAGGCCATGGCACCGGTCTTGGACTTGCCATTGTTCACAAAATTATAGAAGCGCATGGCGGAGAAATTGATGTAACTTCTCACACAGACGGCACGACAACAAAAAACATTGTGAGAGGCACGACTTTTCGTATATTTCTTCCTCTTGCAACAATATCTCAGGCAAAAAAAACTCCTCTCAACACAGCGCAGGCAGAAGCCGCGTCCATCATCCAAGTCAAGGATGTGAGGTAATTTATGACACAGACGCCAACCATTCTTGTGGTGGACGATGACACCGCGCATCGGAATATGCTGCGTATCCTATTACAATCATGGAGCTTTATAGTGCACGAAGCTGATGACGGCAATAGTGCTCTTGACCTTGTGCATGCCCAAGCACTGGATCTTGTTCTTACCGACGTACGTATGGCGCACATGAATGGTATTGAAGCGCTACGCGCTATTTTGGAATATAATCCCGCCATGCCCGTCATTCTCATGACCGCCTACTCCTCTGTGGAAACAGCCGTGGAGGCGTTGCGCCTTGGCGCCTATGATTACTTAGCAAAACCTCTGGACTTTGATGCCCTTAAAAATACCCTTTCGCGTGCCTTGGATCACAGACGATTGAATGTAGAAAATAGAGAACTGCGCCGCCAGCTCAGCGAGGCTGCCGCTGTGCCACACATTCTCGGTCGCAGTAAGGCCGTGGACGACATGCGCCAAATGATTGCCACAGTGGCTCAGTCCGAAGCCACCGTGCTCATTTATGGAGAGTCCGGCACCGGTAAGGAGCTTGTTGCAAAGGCATTGCACGAGGGCAGTGAGCGTGCAGATAAAAAGCTTGTAACGGTCAACTGTGCGGCTTTAGCAGAAAATCTTTTGGAATCGGAGCTTTTTGGTCATGAGCGCGGCGCTTTTACGGGTGCAGATAAAAAAAGGGAAGGGCGTTTTGTTCAAGCCAATGGCGGCACGCTTTTTTTGGATGAAATAGGTGAAATGCCTCTTCTTTTGCAAGCAAAATTGCTTCGCGCCTTACAACAGGGCGAAGTACAAAGAGTGGGCTCCGATGCACCCATTACCGTGGACGTGCGCATTGTCGCCGCCACCAACAGGCATTTGTTGGAAGAAGTCAAGGAACGGCGTTTTCGCGAAGATCTGTATTTTCGTCTTAATGTCATTACCATCGACGTGCCTCCCTTACGCGCGCGAAAGGAAGACATTCCCTTATTGGCAGCGCATTTTCTTGAACGTTTTTCAGAAAAGAATCGTAAATATATTAAAGGTTTTTCTTCAAAAGCCATGGACGATCTTCTTCGCTACGGCTGGCCGGGTAATGTGCGCGAACTAGAAAATGCCATCGAAAGAGCCTGCATTTTGTGTCATGGCGATATAATTGACGAACGCGAACTTCCCCGCGTCTTAGGCGCCGTGGTAAGCGCACTTGATGACGAAAGTGCAAACCCCACCATGACAAACGCTGTGCCTTCGCAACTTTCATTGGCCAGCATTCCCTTAGAAACTGTGGAACGACAAGCCATTGAAGCTACGCTAAAGGAAGTGGACGACAATAAAAGCGAAGCCGCTCGTCGACTAGGCATAACACGCGCCACGCTCCACAACAAACTTAAAAAATATGGACTAGACTAGTAGCGTGTCTACTCTAAAAGATTATTTTTAAAAGCATGTGGGGGGAAACTTTTTTAGGAAGAAAACTTTAAGGAGTTTCCCCTCTTCCCTTTTTACTAGCTGTTTCGCTATGTTACACATGGTTTTGTGTACCCGAATGTGCGTGGGTTACAAAATTCGGGTTACAATTTTTTTTGAGCCTATTCCTGTGGAATTTTAGCTACTAACAGGTTTCCCACGACCTGACCTATTCCGCTGTTGCCAAGCGCCGCAAGTATGTTGCTTTGGTCTGCATACAGTCCTGCGCTCTTGGTGTATATGTCTGTTGTCGTTGCTTGGGCATGCCCCATTAACATTTGAGCAGCGTTCAACCCAGACTCCGTAAAGGTAATCGCCGCAGACTTGTGGCGTATGGCGTGGAAGTTGAAAA
>CAYJPE010000279.1:0-3456 GCA_964371965.1 uncultured Desulfovibrionaceae bacterium | reverse complement strand
GTTTCCCCCCACATGCTTTTCAAAAAATACACATTTAGACAATACACGCTACTAGAGTAGGTTTTGTATATACCTTTATTTAATCAGTGTTTCCTTTCTTTTTTGCTCCTGCAAGTTGGTGACGTTTTTGTGCAGACAACATCGCCTTGCGCAGGCGTATGGATGTCGGCGTCACTTCCACCATTTCATCTTCCTTCACAAAGTGGAGTGCAAATTCCAAGGTCATAGGCCGAACAGTTGTTAATATGACATGTTCATCCTTGCCGGAGGCGCGCATATTCGTCAGTTTTTTCTCCTTGGTCGCATTCACATCAATGTCATTGTCACGATTATGCTCGCCCACAATCATGCCTTCATAGACGGGACTGCCGGCGGGCACAAAGAGCGTTCCCCGCGGTTCTAAATTGAAGAGCGCATAAGGCACGGCATTGCCGGCACGGTCAGAGACGATGGAACCACTAAAACGGGTGGGAAAATCGCCACGCCATGGCGCATACCCTTCTAACAAGGAGTTCATGATGCCGGTACCGCGCGTATCGGTCAAAAATTCGTCACGGTAGCCTATGAGTCCACGCGACGGCACAGAAAATTCCATGCGTACACGCCCACTCCCGCCTTTATCATTATTGCAGTTGAGCATACGCCCTTTGCGCTGCGCAAGTTTTTCTGTGACAGCACCCATAAAATACTCGTCGCAATCCACATACAAGTGCTCCATAGGTTCCAAAACATGCCCCTCGGGTGCCTTTTTCAAAATAACTTCAGGGCGCCCCACAGACAGCTCAAAGCCCTCGCGTCGCATGGTTTCGATAAGGATAGCCATTTGAAATTCGCCACGTCCCTTCACAAGAAAGGCATCGCGATCGTCCGTTTCTTCCACACGAATGGCCACATTGCGTAAAGCTTCCTTGCGTAGCCTTTCGCCGATAACTCGGCTTTGCACGTGCTTTCCTTCACGCCCGGCCAGGGGGGATGTGTTAATGCCAAAACGCATGGCCACCGTTGGTTCATCCACGCGAATGCGCGGTAAGGCACGTGGCGCTTCCTTTGTACAAATGGTGTCGCCAATGGTCACATCTTCAATGCCGGCAAGCACGGCAATATCACCTGCTACGGCATTTTCAACTTCCACGAGACGCAGGCCTTGATAGACTTGTAATTTGGAGACACGCAACGCCTTTTCTTTGCCGTCGGCCCCCACACACACAAGGGCATCCTTGGCATTGACATGCCCGTGTATAATGCGTCCCACAGCCAAACGCCCAAGGTAGTCGGAATAATCCAAATCTGCCACAAGCATTTGCAGGGGCTCTGTGGGGTCGTGGGCAGGCCCCGGAATGGCATTCACGATAACTTCAAACAGAGGTACAAGGCTTTCTTGTGGAGAATCAATGCTTTGCATGGCCACACCCATGCGGCCTATGGCATAAAGCACAGGAAAATCCAATTGTTCTTCACTGGCATCAAGGTCAATGAAAAGGTCATAAATTTCATTGAGCACTTCGTCGGGGCGGGCATCTTTCCTGTCAATTTTGTTGATAACAACGACCACGGGCAAGCTTGCTTCAAGGGTTTTGCGCAGCACAAAGCGCGTTTGGGGCAAGGGACCTTCGGATGCATCCACAAGCAGTATGGCGCCGCTTGCCATGGAAAGGGCACGCTCCACCTCACCGCCAAAGTCGGCGTGACCCGGTGTGTCAATGATATTGATTTTCACTCCATTATAGGAGACGGCACAGTTTTTGGCAGCAATGGTAATGCCTCTTTCGCGCTCCAAGTCCATGCTGTCCATAACACGATCGTCCACCTGTTGGTCGGCACGAAACACACCGCTTTGTCGAAAAAGCGCGTCCACTAAAGTGGTCTTTCCATGATCTACGTGGGCGATAATGGCCACGTTGCGTAAAGCCTCGTTTTTTTGCATATGCTGATTTCTTTCATGAGGAGAAGCACTGATACAATCGCTCTTTGCCCTGTGTAATGGGCATTGATAGCATAATTTTTCCCTCGCACCGCGTTGGATAGATTGTGCGAAGCATGTATTGTGTGAAAGTCACTTTTTTCATTTGAAGAAGGTACAAAGTAGATAAGACGAGCGTTGCCTTCACGCAAAACATGGTATCAGCGTTTCCATAGGATTAATGTGTGAATAAATATGGCCTGTTAAGGCTGTCATCCAATGCGCTTTTTGCTTTTTCGAAGCGGGCTTTGTGTCAGGCTTCATATATTTGCTGCGACCAAAGACCAGAGCAAGCTTTTAAAAAACGGCAATCTGCTTCGCCCCCTTCGGAGCAAGGAAAAAATCCGGCCACCTCATGTGCCTAAGACACTGTGACACGTGAAATTTTTCGTTTCCTTGCATATTGCCTTTTTTGAACGGGCTTCGAATGCGGATTTTTTTCAACAGGCTGCTATGAAGAGCGTGTTCAAGTACATCCTATTCAAAACGGCTGACTCCTGTGATAACGACCATGTCAATGGGCACATCTTCATGGACGCCGACGGTTTTTGTTTTTATTTTTGCAATTTTTTCAACTACATCCATACCTTCCACAAGTTTGCCAAAGACGCAATAGCCCCAGCCTTGCAGTGTGGGAGAGGAGTGGTTCAGAAAATCATTGTCCGTCAGATTAATGAAAAATTGCGCAGTAGCGCTGTGAGGATCCATAGTACGCGCCATGGCCAAGGTACCTTTGTCGTTTTTGAGGCCATTTTCTGCTTCGTTTTCCACAGGTGCCTGTGTGGTTTTTTCATCCATGCGCACATCCATGCCGCCGCCTTGAATCATAAAGCCGGGGATGACGCGGTGAAAAATGGTGTTGACGTAAAATTCGCTCTCCATATAGGATAAAAAGTTTTCAACCGTCTTAGGTGCATGCTCGGGAAATAGCTCCACAAGCATATCTCCCGAAGATGTTTCAATTAAGACCATGGGATTTGTCGAGTCTGACATGGGCACTCCTTTTTTCATATTTTGCCAAAGCGGTGTTGCCAAAGTATTGTACGTGTAAGTAGTCTGTTGAAAAACTCCATTTTGGGTAGGCTGTTCAAAAAATGGTGCGATGCGAGAATGCGACCTTTGCAGAGGGGCACTTTGTGAACGGGACTGTCAAAAAGAGCGTTTGTCAACAGCCTGCGAGTAACGTATTTTTTCTAAGTGTGTATTTTTTCAAGGCATGTGGGGGAACTTTTTTTAGGAAAAAAAGTTTCCTCACACCATCACTGCTCTCGATGCCCGTACGCCTCGTCCCTCGGCTACGGTCACGCCTGCGGCGCCATTCGGTCGGCCCCTTCAAAAAAACCAATAGGTTCACTTGCATGCCGAAGTTCTTTTACTTGGGCAAGAAGAAAGTATTGTGTGCCGCACGGCATCATGTATAGAATGCTCTCATAGCTTTTAGGGAAACACTGATTAATTATTTTTTTTGAGGGGGGAAGGGGATCTTTTGCCAAAAC
>CAYJPE010000278.1:0-3468 GCA_964371965.1 uncultured Desulfovibrionaceae bacterium | reverse complement strand
CCCCCATCCCCTCAAAACGCTTTAATTATTCCTCTTTTCAATACGGTGTTTTTCCAATTGCCACCTGGTCAGCCCACCGATAATACAGCGCGGTGCGTCCTTATAAGTACCGTAAAGTTGCTCCAAAACATCTTGCACTTGTCCGCGTTTTGTCTTGCCGGCCGAAGGGCAAGGATTGCTCCAAATAGGCAACTCCCATTGCTGTGCGGCTTTACGAATGTATTTTTTTTCGAGCAGAAGCAAAGGGCGGACGACATGTAAAGTGCCACGAAAAAAAGATTCATTCATGCTCATGCCGTCAACTCTGCCGTTCTGACACAAATTCATGAAAAAGTTCTGGACAAGATCGTCGGCATTATGACCAAAAGCAAGGTGAGAAAGCTTATATTGCGCGCACAATTCAAACAGGCGCTTGCGGCGCAACCAAGCACAACGAAAACAAGGAGAGTTACGCATATTTTCTTGGGAATGCGCATGAGGCCCGTGGTCGGTCACCTCAAGATGCGCGGCGATGCCGTGCGCCTCAAGCCAAGAAAGGGCGGCCTTATGATTGTGCGCATCAAAGCCCGGATTGATATGGAGAGCCATGATCTCAAAAGGAAAAGGCACTATTCGGCGACGCAAATGCAAGACTTTTAAAAGCACAAAACTGTCCATACCGCCAGAAAATGCCACCCCAATCCGAGCACCTGACCCTATCATGTCCGTGCGATGCATGGCCTTACCGGCTGACTTTACGCAGACTTCTTGGGCAAAGCGCAGTTTTTCTTTTTTCATACAATCACCTCTGCTTGCCTTGGTCGTCTTAGAGCAGCTCCGCCTGACATTTGTCATGTCAAGCTCTTAAACACACGCCTCAGCGTAGTCGCCTGCTTTTCGCAGTCAATAGAGCAATTCCAAGTGGACTTGCTCTATGTTTCCCTTGCGAATGCCATGGGGTTGGGACTGTCCCTAAAAAAATCTTTTGCTTTTTGCGCCCACTCCAAAAAGGGAAAAGAACGCTTTTTACAAAGTTCCGCACGTTTGTGTCTGCACATTTTGCAAGAAAAGGCATTTTTCTTCGAAAAAGTACAAAATCGTTTTATTGACAAACAGCCCTTGGCAAAGAAAAAATCAAGCCGTATAAAAGAGCGCAAAACATTTAGGGAAACGCTGATTAAATGCCTTTTTGCCCTCTAACTACGTCAAGCTCACTTTGTGAAACGCTTATATATGTCTATATATACCGCGCGCTTCCCAAAACTCACTTTCCTTGTTAGAGAACAAAAATTCTATTTAATCAGTATTTCCTTAGCAAGTATTTTTAAAAGTGTCAAGAATTATAATTCTTACAAAGTCCTTTTGATAAAAAAATGCTTATCACACAACGAGCGCTTGCTATTCATGCTTCCCTATACTATGTTGCGCGGGAGATTTTTCCTATTCACAGTAACAGCATACAAAGGGTATTTATGAATTGCGATACCGTACTTTCACGCCAACACGCCTTGGAGCTTTTGCAGACACATTGCCCGGAAAAGCACCTTATGCAACATGCCTTAGCATCTGAAGCCGTGCTTTGCGCCCTTGCAAAGCATACCGGAAATGAAGAACAGCTTTGGGGGCTTACAGGTCTTTTGCATGACCTTGATTATGCACAGACAGCCGAAACACCGGAAACACACGGTCTTGAAGCCAGCCGTATGCTGCAAGGCTTGTTACCGGAGGAATGCCTTGATGCCATTCGTGCCCACAATGGAGAGATGAACGGTACAACACCGAGCACAGCCCTTGACTTTGCCTTGCGCTGTGGTGAGAGCGTGACCGGACTCGTGGTGACTGCGGCCTTGGTGCGCCCCACAGGTATTACAGGCATGCAAGTAAAAAGTTTGAAGAAAAAAATGAAAGACAAAGCCTTTGCCGCAAGCGTCAGTCGTGACAACATTCGTCAATGTACGGAAATTGGCCTTGAATTGGATGATTTTCTGAAGCTCGCCGTCGAGGCCATGGGCGCCAATGCCGCAGAACTTCAACTACCCACAGGAGCATAAAGATGTCAGACGTAGAACAACACAACATGCCAAACGCACTGCAGCACCTGTGCATGAACGTAGCCTCTCTTGGCCCCCGAAAAATGCCATCCTCCCTCCCTTATCGTGATTGGGCCGATGATAAAAAAATCAATATTTATGTGGATGCCGATTATTCCGAAGAAATAAGCGAACCGACACTTCTCGAATTTGAAGCCGCAGGGCCGCGCAAAAATCTGTACTTTGACCCTACAAGAGCCAAATGTGCCATCGTCACATGCGGTGGCCTGTGCCCGGGCATAAACGATGTCATCCGTTCCCTTGTGCTTCAGGCGCATCATGCCTATCAAGTGCCCGGTATCCTCGGCTTTCGCTATGGACTTGAAGGCTTTATCTCCTCATATAAACACAAAGTAGACGAATTAACCGTCCATAGTGTCTCCGACATACACCTTTTTGGCGGTACAACGCTCGGCTCTTCCCGTGGGCCGCAATCGCCTGAAGCCATTGTGGATACCTTAGAGCGCATGAATATCAGCGTTCTCTTTGTCATTGGCGGTGATGGTACCATGAAAGCCGCCGCCAGCATAAGCCAAGAAGTGCAGGCTCGAAATCTCCGTATAAGCATTATCGGTATCCCAAAAACCATTGATAACGATATCAATTTTGTGCCAAAGTCCTTTGGCTTCGACACAGCCGTAGACATTGCCACCGAGGCCATTCAATCGGCACACACAGAGGCCATGTGCGCCCACAACGGCATAGGTCTTGTCAAGCTCATGGGGCGAGAATCAGGATTTATTGCCGCCGTTGCCACCCTCGCCCTCAAAGAAGTGAACTTTGTGCTCATTCCCGAGGCACCCTTCACCCTCCACGGCGAAGGTGGCCTCTTGCCGGCTCTGCACCAGCGCCTTGCCCGCAGAAAACATGCCGTCATTGTGGTGGCGGAAGGCGCTGGGCAACACTTGCTCAGACAACAAGGTATCGGCACAGATGCTTCCGGCAACTTTAAACTTGGCGATATTTCAAGTTTCCTCAAAACGGAAATTAAATCCTATCTTACCGAAATGAAAATGGATCACGTACTGAAGGTCATTGACCCAAGCTACATGATCCGCTCGGTACCGGCCAATGCCAACGATCGCGTTTATTGTGGGTTTCTTGGACAACACGCCGTACACGCCGCTATGGCAGGACGTACGCACATGGTCATTGCCAAGGTACAAGACCACTTTGTCCACTTGCCCCTTGATATTGTGACACGTGCACGGCGTAAGCTCAATATTCAGTCAGAAGTATGGCGCGCTGTTATCGAGTCCACGGGACAAGGCGATTTAAAAGGCATGATGCCTGTGTAGTCGTTTGTACGGAAAGACTGGGTAATTATTTTTTTGAAGGGGGAAAGGAAATATTGAGTTTTTTTCTTGAGGGGGGAAGGGGATCTTTTGCCAAAACCCAA
>CAYJPE010000277.1:0-3471 GCA_964371965.1 uncultured Desulfovibrionaceae bacterium | reverse complement strand
AGCTCAATAAATACTTTCCTAAACTCTGTCCCCCCTCCTGCGGTTTGGAAATTCAATTCCAACGCATCAGGAAAAACCCGCGCATTAAGTTCTTTACCATGGCTGAAGTGGTGGAACTTAAGGGGCAGAAGAATAATTACACGGTAAAGGTTCGCATTGCACCACGCTTCACAGCACCACATAATGTGGATTATGGCTTGTTAGCCTCTACCTTGGAAGGTGAAACCTCTAACGAATTTGATTTTGGTCTCTCAAAGCGCAAGGCACTCTATCGCTCTATGCCCTTTGCTTTTCCTGGTCGTTATGTACTTGATCCTGGCGCATTATCCAAAATGGACAATGCGCGGATTACAGGCAATAAGCTTCTTGATTTAGAAGAAAAAGAACGCCATATAGATTTACGTGTGGGATCCATTGTTGTTGCGACAGGATGGAAACCGTATGACATGACAAATCTTACGAATTTGGGTGGAGGCAGTCTAAAGAACTGTGTGTCAAACATGCAGCTTGAGCGCCTTGCGTCTCCTTTTGGCCCAACTAATGGTTGTATTACACGGCCTTCTGACGGTCGCGTCCCCCAGAATGTTGCTTTTGTGCAATGTGCGGGTTCACGTGATCAAAATCATCTGAATTATTGTTCCTACATCTGCTGTATGGCCTCTTTGAAGCAAGCACAATACTTGGCAGAGCAAAATCCTGAAGTGCAAATTACTATATTTTATATTGATTTGCGTACACCGGGTCGATATATGAAGGTGCTTGAAAAAGTGCAATCACTTCCCAATGTTCGCTTTATCAAAGGAAAAGTAGCTGATGCAACGGAAGGAAAAGATGGCAATGTGGCGCTGACTGTAGAAGATGCCATACGTGGTGAAAAGTTGACGATTGATTACGATATGGTGGTGCTTGCCACCGGAATGCAGCCGTCCTTGGCTGGGGAAAGTTTGCCCTTGCCTGTGGCCATTGATGAGGATGGTTTTGTGGCGAGTGGGGAAGAAGCAGGTATCTTTGCTGCAGGTTGTGCGCGTATGCCGCTTGATGTTATGCGTTCTGCACAATCTGGAACCTCTGCCGCCATGAAGGCAGTGCAAACGGTGAAAGGGAGGTAGGCAGCATGGCCACGAAAATAGGTGTCTATTTTGACATACAAAATATTGGCGGTGGCGTTCCTGTTGAGGAGCTCGTTGCTGCAGTAAGCCAAAAATGGGGCGACTTTGTTCCTGTGGTGAAGAGCTATCCGCTTCTTGCCGATGCGGTCAAAGATATTCAAGACGATATTGCTGCTAATAATCTTGATGGTGTGCTTATTTGTGGATCATCTCCGCGTTTTGATTCGGGATTATATATTTTTCCCGATGTGATGGTTGAGCGTGTAAATTTGCGTGAGCAGTGTGTGCAGGCTTATAAAAATCCAGACGGCTCACCAGTGGTGGGCGGTGCACCTCAGTTACTTGTGCAAATGGCGTTGGACTATGTGCATATGGGCGTTGTGAAGTTGCAAAAAGCCGATATGCCTCAGGGTGCCACTGTTGAAGGTGTCAAGCGTGTACTAGTTTTAGGAGGCGGTTGGACAGGTTTGACAGCTGCCTTGGAACTCGCAGCAACAGAGTATGAAGTTGTCTTAGTAGAAAAAACTGCAGTCCTTGGCGGTCATGCACAAAATATTCCTGTATCGACACCGCTGAATGCTCCTTGGAGCGAGGCTCAGCCATCCGGGCTTGAAGCGAAGATTGCTGCCGTGAAAGCTGCAAAACTTATTACAGTTCATACCAGTGCGACAATGGCAAAATTATCAGGTCAACCTGGTGAGTTTCATGCAATTATAAAGACAGATCAAGGTGACGTAGAAGTGCCTGTTGGGGCAGTGGTTTTAGCCACTGGCTGGGTACCTTTGGATGCGAAAAAATATTTAGCACCCATGGGTTATGGTATTTCTCCCAATGTTATGACAGCTGGTGAATTTGGCAAGCTTTTGCGTGAAGGCAAAATGCACGCCAAGCGCGTTGCTTTTGTGCTTGATACGGCTCTTGCAGAGGATGCGATGAAAATAGCTGCTGAAGCTGCTTTGGCCGAATCCGACGTTGCACCGGTCGAATCCAAAACAGACGATGAGGAGGCTGCGACCTTTGTGAAGGAGGACTTAGAGTCCATTCGACATTTGTCCTATTCAAATGCTGTCTCTTCAATGGCCGCTCTACGTCTTGCCAATGCCGTGTGTGATGCGGATGAGGGCGCCCAAGTTTTCATTTTGTATCGCCATATGGTTGTCCAAGGCATTTTTGAGCGTTATTACAAACATGCGCAGGATCGTCTTGGCATCATGATGACGAAGGCGGATGTGACCTCTATTGTTACAAAGGATGAGGCTCTGAGTATTTCTTGCGAGAATACTCTTTTGGGCATGGACTTTGATGTGGATGTGGATGTGGTGGTATTGCCCACGGGTATTGTGCCAACCACTGCCAAGGAAGCGGTCGTCCAATTTGACTATCGACAAGGCCCAGATTTTCCTGATTTGGATCTTTTTGACGGATTTACGGATTCTAACTACATATGCTTTCCTTATGAAACGCGTCGTACTGGTGTGTATGCTGCGGGGTGCGTTAGACAACCTATGACAATGGACGCATGCGAAGATGATGCGTGCGGTGCGGCATTGAAAGCTATTCAGTGCGTGGAAGCGGCAAGTCATGGTGTGGCAGTTCATCCTCGTTCAGGGGATTTATCCTACCCTATTTTTAATTTTGTGCGTTGTACGCAGTGCAAGCGTTGTACAGAAGAATGTCCCTTCGGCGCCCTTGATGATGATGAAAAAGGCACGCCTAAACCCAATCCGGCACGTTGTCGTCGTTGTGGTACATGCTTTGGTGCGTGTCCTGAGCGTGTCATTTCTTTTGCCAACTATAATGTTGACCAAATTGGTTCGATGATTCGTGAAGTTGTGGTTCCCAAAGACTTCAAAGCTGATGGGCCTCGTGTGCTTATTTTGGCTTGTGAAAATGATGCCTATCCTGCTTTAGATATGGCCGCCATGCGTTCAAAACCGTGGAGCCCCTATGTACGTATTATTCCAGTACGTTGTCTTGGTTCAATCAATGCAATTTGGGTATCTGATGCCATGAGCAAGGGTTTTGATGGTGTGATGTTACTTGGATGTAAATATGGTGATGACTATCAGTGTCACTTTATTAAAGGTTCCGAGATTTGTAATCGCCGTAAAGAAAATATTGCCGAAACCTTGAACCGTTTGGGCGTAGAACCTGAGCGTGTGGATCAATTAGAAGTGGCCATTGATGAATATGATAAGGTTCCTGACCTTATCGACGGTTTTGTTGACCGCATTGTGGGCATGGGGCCCAACCCGTTCAAGGGCATGTAGGAGGAAGGCATGGCACAATATACATTGCAACCTGATACGGAGTTTGTGCGCGAACTTCAAGCTGTTGGTGGTGAAACACTGAAGAAGTGTTA